>NZ_CAXBCJ010000009.1:0-278372 GCF_963974565.1 uncultured Imperialibacter sp.
TGAAACCTGCCTTGTTTTCCTTTTTCTTTAATTTTGTACATTAGTTGAAAATTACGCCATGGGTTTCGAAACAATTGATATAAAAGATTCTACAGGCACTCAGCTGATTGGAATACCCGAGAGCCTTAAGATTAATGACAATAAGGCCTACCTCAAAAAGGTTGGCAATGTGTTGTATATTATCCCTTTCCACGATCCTTGGAAGAGCTTGATTGATAGTGTGAATGAGTTTTCCGATGACTTCATGATCGAGAGAGATCAACCAATTGAACAAAAAAGGGAAACATTTGATTGATGTATATTCTCGATACGAATATTTGCATCTAAATAATCAAACAAAAGCCCCTTCATGTTTTTGAACGATTTCGATCTATTTCCCTAGGCGAAATTGGGATTTCTTCCATAACCCTATCTGAACTGAACTATGGAGTAATGAAAAGTGCATTACCCGAGAAAAATAAGCTTGCCCTTGCTCAATTTCTTGTCCCACTAGAAATCCTTCCATTTAATGAAGATGCCGCCATAGCTTATGGCAGAATAAGAGCAGACCTTGAAAACAAAGGGACTCCCATCGGCCCTCTAGATACCCTCATCGCAGCTCACGCACTCAGCCTGAATCAGACACTTGTAACAAATAATGAGAAAGAGTTTGCGAGAGTCATTTCCCTCAAAATAGAAAACTGGGCTTGAGTGATATAAAGCACAACAGAATTGCCTATGAAAGCAAAAAAGACCACTACTAAAAAAGCTGGCTCTTTTTTGCCCGGTGACATTCTTTTACACTCCGTCCAACAAGTCTTTGGTTGACTGTTACCTACGAACGTCTTTCTTTGCGAATTAGACGACCAACACCCTACAAGCGACCTGCCGGATTTATGCGCAAAACCGTACTTACGTTCATCTTTGGACATCTATTTTTTCTGGACGCCACCTGCCAGGAAGACAACGAAAAGAAAAACACAGCATTTCAATCTAAGTATCAGCTCCGTATTGAACGAGCCAAAGACCCCATCGTTCTCGACGGCGAGCTTAACGAAAGCAGCTGGCAAACTGCCGATGTGGCGACAGACTTCTGGATGAAGTTCCCCAGAGACGACCAGCAGGCGCCACGGCAAACAGAAATGCGGGCCACTTATGACGATAAATTTCTCTACGTTAGCGCCGTGTGTTACGACACCAGTTACTACGTTGTGCAAACACTCAAAAGAGACATCAGGTACTTCGATGGAGATGGTATTGCCGTAGTGATAGACCCTGTCAATAAAAAAACCAATGGCTTCTTTTTTGGTGTAAGCCCCATGAATGTGCAGGCTGAAGACCTGCTGGCTGCCAGCTCCAATAACCTCAACTTTAGCTGGGACAACAAATGGTTCTCAGAAGTAACCCGACACGAGGACCGCTGGATAGTAGAAATGGCCATCCCGTTCAAAACACTTCGGTTTGAAGCCAACAGCGGTGAGTGGGGCATCAACTTCATCCGCAACGACCTGAAGGCCAACCAATACCATGCCTGGACCAATATCCCAGTCAACTTCGATGGTTATGATTTGGGCTATACGGGATTGATGGTATGGGACAAAGCACCCGATCCTGTAAAAACCAATATATCGGTGATCCCTTTCATCACCGGAGGGATCAACAATAACCGGGAGGAAGAAACGCCCGTCACCTCAACTGATCTGGCAGGCGGACTTGACGCCAAAATTGGTGTTACCTCCTCCCTCAACCTGGATCTCACCGTGTTGCCGGATTTTTCTCAGATTGAGGTAGACGTACAACAAACAAACCTGACCAGGTTTAGCCTCAACTATCCCGAAAGGCGAACCTTTTTTCTGGAAAATGCCGACTTGTTTACAGGTTTCGGAGGTGGCCCCAACCGTCCTTTCTTTTCCCGCCGGATAGGACTCGACGAAAACGCTCAACCCATCCCCATTCTTGCTGGTGCCAGGCTTAGCGGCAACCTCACGCAGCGCATGCGGGTGGGTGTCATGAATATTCAAACCAGAGCAACAGACGATACTGAAGCGCAAAATTACACCGCCATTGCTGTCAATCAGCGAGTCTTCGGCCGGTCGCTTGTGAAAGGCTACTTTCATAACCGGCAGAGTTTTACTGATGATGGTGGCACTGATAAAACCAACTATGGCCGGAATGGTGGCCTTGGGTTCGATTATTCCAACATATCAGGCTCGTTAACCGGTACGGGGCTTGTGAGCGTATCAGAAAAACCGGGCGCTGGTGTTTCTTACTCACAGCACTATACTGCCGGGTACAACGACAGGCATTGGTCGCTATTTGCAGACTATATTTCTGTTCCAACGGATTTTTATGCCGACATGGGCTTCATTCCAAGGCTGGAGAATTATGATGCGCTACGGGACACTGTTATCAGGCTGGGGTTTGAACATATATATAGTCAAGGCAGCTACACCATTCGGCCAACCAATGGAGGGAAAATCAACTCTCACGAGATTTCAGCCAGCAACGTAGTCGACTGGAACCCGGACTGGTCGCTTAACGAACGGGTAACCGAATTAGGGTATGAATTAAGATTTCAAAACACCTCCGGGGTTGAGATCGGAGTCAATAACAACGACGTTAGGCTGCTATTTTCCACTGCCTTCATCGACGCCACCCCTCTGCCCCCAGCGACCTATAAGTTTAGCCAAATGGGGATCGCTTACAAGTCCGACGAAAGAAAGAAACTGGCATTTTCTGCTGAGACGGCTGTCGGTGGGTTCTACAATGGCGAAATCCAAAGCTATCAAGCTGAAATCATTTACAGAGTTCAACCCTGGGGAAATTTTTCACTAGGCTTTGAGCAAAATGAGTTGGACTTTGCTGAAGGTTACGGCAACGCAAGCATCAGCCTATTTAGCCAGCGGTCAGAACTCAATTTCTCCAATAGCCTTTTCTGGATAACTTTCTTCCAGTACAACACCCAGAGAAACAACTTCAACATCAACAGCAGGCTTCAGTGGAGATACAAGCCAATGTCGGATTTCTATTTGGTTTACACGGATAACTATTTTGCGGATCCGTTCCTTATGACCAAAAGCAAAGCCATCGTATTTAAGCTCAACTACTGGTTTACTCTATAATCAATTGTCAAAACGTTTAAATTTTCTGCAATGAAAAAACTTCTCTCCAGCTCAATCAACGAAAACTATGTATCACTTGGCCTCCTCGTTCTCAGGCTGTTTTCGGGTGCATTTATGTTAACGCATGGCTTCGGTAAGTTTCAACGCCTGTTTTCGGGCGGGGAAATCCGTTTCATGGATTTCATGGGCCTTGGGCCAACCATCTCTTTGTCGCTCGCCGTGTTTGCCGAGTTTCTCTGCGCCATCCTCATCATGCTGGGTGCTGCTACACGCCTGGCCGCAATCCCTCTCATAGTAACGATGACAACCGCCGGATTTGTGGCTCACGCTGCCGACCCCTTTGGCACCAAAGAAAAGCCGCTGCTGTTTTTGGTCATTTTTGTCTCTCTGCTGATCATGGGAGGCGGCAAATACTCCGTGGACAAGTTGATTGGCAAGTAGCACTTTCGCAACAATAGCTCAATTAAAGTGAGGCTTCCATAAAAAGTAAGTGAACGTCGATTTTATAAAACTTTCTTAAGTGAAATGTATAATTTCACCCCCAAAAGTGAACTGATATGAAGTTAACCGCACGAAACACCCACAGGGACATCGCCTATTTCTACATTGGGCTCATCATTGCCTTCTCTTTTTCAGGCATTTTCCTTAACCACCGGAGAGTTTGGCACCCAAGCCGGGTAAAGTATACGTCGCAAGAAATAAGTATGACACCGACAAGTGCCGACGCTGTGAACGACGAGTTCATCAAATCGTTCACCGAAGGCCAGTCCATCGATGACCAGCTTCGCAGGTACAGCATGGATGGAAATACGCTCAGAATATCTTATGGCACTCAGGATGTGACAATGGACGTGAGCACGGGCAAGGGGAAGCTGGAAAAATACATGACCACACCGCTTCTCGGTCAAATGACCAAGCTCCATGTTGACACGAGTGACTTCTGGATCTACTACTCCGACATATTTGGGGTGGCCATGCTTGTGATCGCTTTTACAGGGATGTTCATTGTGAAAGGCGACAAAAGTTTTAGAAAAAGAGGCTGGAAACTGGCCGCCATTGGGCTCTTGTTTCCTTTGATTTTTCTCTTCTTACTGGGCTAAAAAGAGGATCCATGTCATGAAAAGAGGCTGCCTCAAAAGGCCTATTGCTGACGTAATTGTCACATTGAGACCTAACATTTTTGGCAAACCGCACCAATTGAGATGACGTGATTCGAAAAATTCAAAAGAATGTGTCAAATTGAGCTCCGTCGAAATCCACATTCTTTAAAAAACTCATTAACACGTCATCGGTAGCCCGTCGAAATGCTCTTTAGGACTAATAACAAGGTTTCGACACCGACGTGGAACGAGCTCAACCTGACATCCAGTTGGGACTTTTGAGACAGCCTCTTTAGCTTTTCAGAGTGCCCAGACTAGTTACCCTCTGCTATCACCAGAAACTCTACTCTTCGATTGAGCTCCCGTCCCTCCAACTCCTGATCATTACTAGCCATAGGTTTAGTTTCACCATATCCCTTGGCTACGATCCGGTTGGCAGCAATGCCCCTTCCTACAAGATGCTTCTTGATTGACTCCGCCCTGTTTTGCGAAATAACCATATTGATCTTCTCTCCGCCAAAATTATCAGTGTGACCAGCCACTTCAATTACGAGACTTTCATCTTTTCGCATTAAAGACAACACCTCATCCAACAGCGGCTGGTAGTCAGAAGAAAAATAGACTTTGGTATTTTCAAAATATACATTTGGTCTTACCAGCTTGCGGATAGCTTCCTTGTATTTGTGGCTATGAGCCTGAGTGTCGCTACCAGCGGCGGTGGTAGCGCTTGTTCCTGTGCTGCCACTACCTGAGTTTCCAGCTCCACCCTCATTAATCAGCGCCACAACTGCCTTTTCCTTACTGGCAATAAGGTAGTCCGTATCGGCCTGCTCAGGCATTTTCACGTCGATGTTGCTCAGGGTGAACATCTCCTCTGTTTGCTCTCCCCCGATAACAAAATTCCTGGTAAGTGTGGTCGCCAAACCACCCGTCGCCTTTATCTGGAGGCTATTGTTATAAATCATATTTTCGTCGGCATTAAAAATCTCAACTACGAAAATCTCGTCAGCAATAATCTCGTTCCCGTAGGCGCCAGATTCCCCCGTAAAACTGGTGAATGACTCATCGTAATAGCTCGAAGGGTGAAATTTGATCTGGCAGCCTACGCACGGTTTACCTGTGGCCCCGTCAGTGATAACACCCTTTATATTAACCTTCTCAATGGCCCAGAAGTAATAGATATCGAAAGCCCCCATACCGTGTATGCGATCCGACGAAAAATACCCCTCCTCGCCGTCCACCTTCATTTTAAAGTTCAGCTCATTATCGGGGGAGTTAATGGGAAATCCCATATTCACTGGTGCGCCCCACGTTTTCGTGGTTTCGTCAAATGTTGAACTAAATACATCGTACCCTCCAACAAACCCAATCCGATCTGAGCTGAAATACAAGGTATTTCCGTCGACACTCAAATAAGGGCTAAGCTCATCAAAAGTGGAGTTTACACTACCAGGCAATAGCGTCGGCTCACTCCATTTCGCTGTTTCCGGATCTTTTCTTGACTCAAAAAGGTCAAAATCCTTGCCTTTCTTTCCATCGTTGGAAGCAAATATTACCCGATCCTCTTTGGGGTTGATGAAAAAATGAGAATGGACATGGGCGTTAGACAACGTGGCATCAAACTCGGCTGGGACTGTCCACTGACCGTCCTTTTGCTCACTATAAAAGAGGCGCCCCCCCTTTTTTCGGTCAAAAACAAACAGCTTTCCGTCTTCATTCACCACTTCCAGGTTGGCATTTTCATACTCAAAGTCTCCCAGTATCGGAACCTGCGTTGGCTTTTCCCAGCTAGACTCTCCAAACTTAGTATGATACACCCTGTATACATCATCTCTACCTTCGCTGGAGCGTGAGGAAAAAAACAGCAATTCATCGTTGCCACTAAAAAATACCGGAGAAAGGTCGTTTTGCTCGGAGTTGACACCGGGAACAAGCCTAATCTCGAAATCATCAGGATTCCTCAGGTATTTCAGCAGCCATTCCGCATCAGTAAAAAACCGCTTGGTTTCGTCGACTATCTCCTCACTCTTCTTTGCTCTCAGATCTAAGAAAATTTGGAAGTGTTTGATAGCATGCTGGGCGTCATAATTGCCAAAGTAAATTCTACCAAGCCAGTAAGAGAAGAATTTGTCTTTTTTCCCCTGAATATCGTCCAATTCTAATAATTCATCTATCGGCTTGCCTCTGCCATCGGTAAGGAAGTGACTAATAAGATAGTGGTACTTTGCTTTGGTTTGTTTAGGGTCTATTTCTAGTATCTCTTTGTATTTTCCCCGAGCCAAAACGAAGTTTTCCTGATAAAAAATCTTTTCCGCATCACGAAGCATTTTATCCACGTTTTGAGCGGATGCGGTAAAATATATGGCGATTAGTACAAAAGAAAGAAACAATCGAGGCATGGTGTCGAACTAAGGGTCTTGTTAAACAATCACTGGTTTTGTGATTGTTACAAGTCAATTACACAAATAATACAATAAGATAAAGCCGCCGGCTGCCAGGCAATCACTTGCATGCCAAGTGAAACCTCGCCAAACTAGCTGGTTTTGAGCTAAAAAAACTACTGTTTGGAGTAATCCGGCCTTCTCAGTTGCCTACATCCCTAGTTGGTGAAGCTATAAAATATCTTTCAATAATGAAAAACACCGAAATATAACATTACTAACACATACATAGCAACTTATCGGCCAATTGAGGCGGTAAATTCTACTTTGGGTGGTCAACATTCACTTCTAAACATCATTTCATTTCCTCCCAAATATCGATAAAAGCCTACCAATCGTCTAAAGCTTCCCCGGCCCGGAGCCATCAGGCCTTACATTTGATCATCCATAAAACGACAAAACCATGAAAAGTAAACTTTTGATTATCGACGACAACGAAATGATGCGGAGCTTCCTTAAGCATATCCTTGGAAGCTCATTTGAAGCAGAAGTAGTAAGTAGCGGCGAGGAAGCCCTGGAAGTGTTACACGACAAAGCAAGAACGCCTCAACTCATACTTGCCGACTTCGATTTAGACGGCATGAATGGCTACGAGCTTTTAGTCTACCTCAAGTCTTCGGCTGTGTACAAACATCTTCCGGTGGTCATCCTTTCGGGCAAAGGCAATAGCAATAACAGAATCAACTGTCTGAAAGCTGGTGCTTCTGACTTTATCACCAAACCTTTCAATCCCGTGGAACTACAGGTGAAAATCGAAGGTATTCTTGCCTCCCATCAGGTTCAACAAACAGCCTAACCGATGAAAATTGCAGCTATAGGAAATAGACTTTTACCCGTTGCCGAGGAGCTTGCCGCCAATGGAGTCTCTGTGTCGTGGCACCCATCCATTGAGGGCACGCAGGCTCATAACCTTGTCTTCATTGAGGCGGAGCCGGATATTCAACAGCAGTTGAAAGACCTCGTAAAGGAGCAAGCCGAAAAAAACTGCTACAAGAAAGTGGTACTTGTTGACTTCGACAACATCGCTATCCCGGCAGCCATGCAGCTTCCTCCGTTTATCGTGGATGTAGTTCAGTACTCGAAAAATAAAGAAACCTTTGTCGGGATCGTCAAGACCCTGATACATTTCACTTCAGAAAAAAAAGCTGAAAAGAAAAATGTTGCCACTTTCAAAATGCCTCTGTCTAAGCGGCTATTTGACATCATTGTGTCTTCGATGATCATTCTTATGATCAGCCCCATTCTTATTCTGGTGGCCATTCTCATCAAGCTGGAATCCAAAGGACCGATTGTCTATCAATCGCCCAGGGTAGGCACAGGCTACAAAATATTCCCTTTTTACAAATTTCGCTCCATGAGGCCCGATGCTGACAAGCTATTGGAAAAGATGAAGCACTTGAATCACTACGCTCAGGAAGATGAAGTCGTAGAAGATCCTACCACGAAAATTGACGATGTTGATCAAAGTATCGCTTTAGACGACGAGAACGTTTTGATTGGCGATGACTACTGGGTAGAAGAGACCAAGTTCGCTGCTTTTAAGCAGAAAGAAGAGAAAAACTCTTTTGTTAAAATCAATAACGACCCCAGAATTACCCGGGTTGGCAAAATCATCCGGAACTCAAGCATAGACGAATTGCCACAGCTTTTCAATGTACTGCTGGGTCATATGTCGATCGTTGGCAACCGTCCCCTCCCCTTGTATGAAGCCGAAAAACTTACCTCCGACGACTGGTCAAAGCGCTTCATGGCTCCAGCCGGCATCACAGGCCTTTGGCAAGTAACCGAAAGAGGTAAAAAAGCCACATCGGAAGACAGCCGCAAACGCCTCGACATAGAGTATGCCGAAAACTATTCTCTGTGGATGGACATCAAAATTTTAGTAAAAACGCCTCTTGCAGCCTTCCAGCACGAGAACGTATAAATACCCTTTTGAAAATTAAAGCTATGAAAATTAGAAGTATCGACGTGATCACCTTTCTGTTTGGTGCAATCTTGTTGACGGGTTGTATCAAAGAGTTTGACAGTGGCCCAGGTAACCAACAGGCGAATTCCTACGACCTGGACTTTTCGAATGTAACAACAAAAGCTATTCGCATCAAACTGACAGATGAGGCAGGCACTCCGCACAAAGGAGTTAAAATTACACTCTGGGATAAATCACCTCTCGACAATGGAGTGATCATACTCAAGGGCTTTACCGACCAGACGGGCAATTTCGAAACTGAGTACAGCATGCCCAACACTTTCACCGAAGTGGTCATGGAGCTTTCTTACCTCGGTCTCCCTGACTTCCTTGTGATTCCTGTTGAAGACTTTAACAGCCGCATAGAAATAGCCGGATTCAACCATGACTTCGACTACCTGGCCGACGAGCTAGTACCTGCGCAGAGTGTTGAAGACGGTGTGATGGTAGACAATTCCGGTGGACGAATGGCAGCCAACACAATTCTGGAGGCGCTTGGCACCTTCAATAGTCAGGGTAAACCAAGTTATCTTCTTACCAAAGACGTAATAACAGCCCAGTTACTTGAATTCATCAATGCATCATTACCTGAAAGGGAGCCAGTGCCGGATTATCACCCTGCCTACCTGGCCGAAGGCACTGAAACCAACCTTAATATTGAACAGGAAGCTGATGTATGGATGACTTTCGTTACCGAAGGCGCTGGCTATAGAAATACCCTCGGGTTCTACACCTATCCTACTGGCAGCGCACCCGCTTCGGCCACTGACATCAAGGTTCTCCACATCGGCTTCCCTAACGCTTCCCTTTCCGGATCCGGCGGGCAACTCAACCCTGGAGACAAAATCCGCCTTGGCAAATTTCAGCCAGGCACCTCTATCGGTTTTGTGCTAATTGCCGACGGTTTCAATTCAGCCACCTCGCAAATAAAAGATTACGCCACCCGTTACTATTCGCACAATCACCTTAATCCTGAGTCAGTTGCAGAACACCGGCAGCACACAGTGACACTGTATGACGAAGAAAACAAGCTGTTTCTTATTGGATTTGAAGATTTGAACCGAGATAACGGGAGCGACAACGACTTTAACGATGCAGTATTTTATATCACGTCTAACCCAATTACCGCCATCAGCAAAGCCAATATCAATCCGATTGACAAGCCTGGAGACAACGACGGCGACGGCGTAAGCAACGTGTATGATGAGTTTCCTGACGACCCGGCGTTTGCTTATAAGTACGACTACCCGTCATCCGAAGCATACGGTACCTTTAGCTTCGAAGACAGGTGGCCTGGCTATGGCGACTACGACTTCAACGATTTTGTGGTAGATTATCGCTTCACCCAATTCGCAGATGCCAATAACAAAATCACTAACCTGAAATCAGAATTCGTGATCAAAGCAATTGGCGCAAGCTATCAGAATGGATTTGGGTTTTCAACCAAACTTGCACCTAGCCTCGTTGCTACGGTAACAGGCAGCGAATTACACGGCTCGGTTGTTACTCTTAATGCTAACGGCACCGAGCAGAGTCAATCGAAAGCTACAATTATTGTTTCAGACAACGTTCACAGTGGCTTTCCAACCAGGGGCATAATCAATACCATACAAGCCAATAGCTTTGTTGCCCCCGACACCATTCGAAATCTGGTCTCCTTTACAAGACCTGTGACCTTTGCAGAGCTAGGTTCGGCTCCCTACAATCCATTCTTATTCATCAATCAGGAGAGAGGACGGGAAGTGCATATGCCAGGCTATGAACCAACTGACCTGGCTGATCATAGCTATTTTGGAACCGAAAACGATAATTCAGATCCTTCCAGAGGTATCTACTACAGGTCAAAAGAAGAGCTTCCATGGGCGATGAACCTTCCCATGTCCTTCGACTACCCTGTAGAGGGCGGAGATGTAAGAGAGGGCTACCTAAACCTCAATCAGTGGGCTAAAAGCTCAGGCTTCAGCTATATGGACTGGTATATGGACAAACCTGGCTATAGAAACACCAACAAGCTTTACAAAAAGAAGTAAAGATTCATTTTTAAATATTCATGGTTTATGGTGTGAAAGGGAAACTGCTGGTTTCCCTTTCTCTTTTAAGCGCACCAGGAAAGCCCTGCCTGAAGAACATCCTCCCATTTTTTGGGCCTGCAACGCTGCAGTCCTGTAAATCCAATTATCGCCGGATTCTGTCATTAACCGGCTCACCTCCTCCAAACATCTAATAAATCCCGATCAGGGAGCGCTCTGTTATAGATTTGTATTATCAAATAAACTAGTTATGCGCTTATTCATCTTTATATGTTTACTCTCACCTCTGGCGGTCTTCGCCCGGCAGGAGATAGACGTGGCGAAGGAAATCGAACTGGTTGAGGTGCTTCTTTCCAACGAAGCAGCCATCGATAGTTTGGTCGAACTGGCACTTGTCAACTCCTACTACTTGAAAAGCTTCGACGCCGAGCTTGCCCAGCAGTACGAAAATGTGAAGCAGGAGAAAAACAAGTGGCTCTCTACCTTCAGAATGGGCATTAACTTCTTTTCACTCAACACTTCTCTGGACGGTCAAAACCAATCGGTGACAACAGCTGGCTTGCTCCCCAACCTGGGTATTACCCTGGGCATCGACCCTGAAAAATTCATCAACCGCCGGAGCTATATCAGAGAAGCAGAGTACAATATTGTACGAGCCGAAAATTCTTTAAAAAACCAACGCAAGGCAGTCCGAACGCAGGTAGTGGACATATTCTACACCTATCTTGAGGCGCTTGGGATTGCACAGCTAAGGATATCCGCCAATCAAACACAAAGCGAACAGGTAACACTGGTCACCGAACGTTTCAGAAAAGGCGAAGCAGGCATGGAAGAAGTGCTGCTAACTCAGAACGGAATGAACCTGACCCAGGAGGCTGTGCTGAAAGCCGAACTCTCAGTCAGGAAAATCAGAAGACAAATTTCGATCATGATCTCAGACACTGAAGCTGCGTCTGCCACTTCAGAGCAATAAAACCATGGACCAACTAATAGCAATACTCAGAACATTAATGAAGCACTGGCTTAAGCTTGTGCTCGTGCCTGGGCTAACTATGGCGTTGATCATCTACATGACGGCCAATGGCCAAAAAACCTACAAAACAGAAGCGAAACTCTATCTCAACCTACAGGAAAGCAAAAGCACTAGTCTGACGGATGAGGACATGAAGCAATACCAGATCCACACGGTATTCCAAAACATTGTGGAACTGCTGAAATCGAAAAAACCTATAGAAAGGGTAAGAATCAAAGCGGTAAGAAAAGGCCTCGAAGGTGGAAACATCTTTTCCATTGGAAATGAAAGCCTGGTTGCTAACCAGGGGGAAGTGCTGAAACGTCTTGACGAAATGGAGCACAACAATGAGCAGCTTCGTCCAAAACAGTTTCCCGACACCCTTATTGCCAGCTATCTGAACTTCCACCAGCTACAGATTGAGAGGTTGAAGGATATCGTCATGTCGTACCGTATCATGGACAGTAACTTCATGAAGTTTGAGCTTTCAGAGCATGTTCCTGAAAAAACCCAGATAATAGCCGATCTGTTTATTGAGGCCCTTATCGACGAAAACCGTGAGATTGCCAAAAACAAAATAAAGAGTCATAAAGACTTGATTGAAGGGCTGGTGAAGCAAGCAAAAGCGGACCTGGATGCAAAAATAAAGAAGCTGGAAAACTTTAAAGTAGAAAATACCATCATCAATCTTGGCGAGCATACCAAAGCCATTGTGGTGTATCTGGTACAACTGGAAGGCACCCGGGCCAACCTGATGGCCAAGGTTAGCTCTTCAGCGAAAGGTAAGTCAGAAGTGCTTACCACAGTGGCTGCGGGCAACTCCTTGTCATTGGACCTCACCACCAACGCTGAAATTGTTCAGTTAAAGGAAGAGCTGAAGAGGCTCAACCGCCAGGTGCTCACCACTAGCATGGAAGAGGATAATGCCGCTGCCCTGGCCCAGGTAAAACAGAATGTTGAAAACACCAGAAAAGTTATCAATGACAAACTGATAGAGTTGACAGGCAAAAGTCCTTACGACCCCAGCAGAATTCAGCTCGAACTGGCCAGCAAATACCTTAACTACGACCTGGATGCGGAAATGAATGCCGATATTCTGAACGTCATTGAAAATGAAATTCAAAGAGTGGTTGGCTACGCAAAGAAATTCGCTCCACTTGAATCCACGATAGTGGCATTGGAACAGGAAATCAGCACAGCGCAAAACGTTTACCTTGTGCTACTTAACAAGCTTAACCTTACCCAAACCATCGAGTCAGGCTCTGGGGAGAACATGATTGAAGTGATTGACCCTCCATACCTCCCCACTAAGCCTGAGCCTTCGAAAAGGCCTGTTATAGTGGCAGCTGGTGGTATCGCAGTTTTCGTATTAATGGCTGCAGTCTTCATTATCGTTCAATTACTTGATGCGTCCATCATCAGTGTGGAGAAATTCGAGAGGAATTCGACGTTACCAGTCATTGGCGCCCTACCTAGAATTACTGATAAAGAAAAAGATCAAAAGCTTGCCAAAGCACTTCAGCTTATTCATCAGCAGCAGGTACTACAGTTGCTGCAAATGATCATGAGCAAATGTTTCGACGATGAGGGCATACTGATGCTAACCTCCAGCCAGGCAGGTGAAGGCAAGCACTACATCGCAATGGAACTTCAATCGCTACTGGAAGGATCTGGGAAAAAGGTGGCTTTTGTTGACGCCGACTGGATGAACGAAAACACCTATGAGTCTCTCATTGATTTCAAGCCCTTAGTAGAGAACAATGGTTTGATAAAAAACAGAACCAAAATTGTAGAGTCGCTAGATAAGATGAAAACCGAAAACGACCTTGTTGTGCTGATTACCTCCCCTATCAACATCAGTGCCGAGGCGGGATTCTGGATGGAGCTATCCAAGCATGTCCTCTACGTGTTCGGCGCTAACCGCATTATGACAAAGGTCGACCAGAGAGTAGAAAAAATGCTTCTTGAATCGAGGTTGCAGTTCCTGGGCACACTGCTCAACAGGGTAGACATCGAAAACATGGAAGACTACCTGGGTGAAATACCCAAGAAAAGAACCTTCATAAGAAGGATCACGAAGAAATTAATTACAAGAGACTTTTAGAAATAATGACAGCTATACAGCTTATAATGTACCCAATCGCCCTTTTCCTCCTCTTTTACAGTCTTTACTGGCTGGCCCTCATCGTATTGGGCTATGCCAATCCAAAGGCATCGGAGGAAAATAAAAACCAGAGCAATCCACACCTGCTACTTGTGCTACCGGCCTACAAACCTGGCCCCATTTTCAGGGAAGTACTTAACTCCATTGAAACAGCTATCAGGGCAAGAAAGAACATCCACGTTTATGTATTGCTCCAGGAAGCTGACAGCGGCTACGCCGATTTTGTAAAATCAAAAGGTTTTTTTGTCGAGGAGAAGAGCTTTGGGCACCTGGGAGGCAATTCCTATCAACATGCGCTGCGACACATTACCCACACTATTCAGCGTGAATGCAACAAAGGTACCTGGTGCCCTGAATTTCTTATGCTGGTGGACAAAGACAACCTGCTCGACAAAGATTATTTCAACAATATTCCTGAATCAATTTACGATAGCTACGACATCATACAGGGCAAGCGATCGTCTCTGTCGGTAAACAACTCAGTGGCTTTCTTCGATAATACCACGGAAGCGCTTAACGACACCATGTTCCGCAAGGCGAAACAAAATATGGGGCTGATGATTGAAATCAGCGGGAGTGGGGCGTTAATTGAAGCAGAGCTGTTTTCAGAGGCTATCAACAGCCTGGACCCCAGGGCTCCTGGCTTCGATAAAAACTTTATGGTACAGCTACTGAGTCACAAGCGAGATGTGCGTACCATCTACTGGCCCAGCAGCGAGCTTTACGAGGAAAAGACTTCTGCACTTGAAGCACACAACCCACAGCGCTTGAGATGGTTTGGCGAGCAATACTACAATGCGCTGTACCATGGTAAAACACTGCTAAAAGCGGCCATTAATTACAGAAGAATGGCAGCATTTGACTATATTATCACACTTTGGAGGCCGCCAAGGTCTGTCCAGGTGGTCATCGCTCCTATGGCAGCAGCTTTGGAAATTGGCTGGTATGCTTACTTTGGTAGCTGGCCATTGTATTTGCCATTGTTTACCGCCTCGGTAATCATTCTTGGACTAGCCGTGGCTTTGTTCCTTATTAGCCAGCAAGCATTAGGCACGGCATTGAAGCATGGACTTCAGCTACCTAAATTGGCGTTTAACAATATTTTCAATGCCGCCAAGAGTATTAAGAAGGAAAACCAGGGCAAATTTATTCATACTACCCACAAGCTTTAGGAAGATGCCTTTTCAGAGGCGTCTTCTTACAAGATAAATGAAAAACCTCTCTCCATCTTCAGGAACCATCCTCGGCCGGTTTATCCGGGGCGAGGGAGGTATTCCCCCATGGATGCAGTGGGTATTCTGGCTTTGTTTGGTGCCCGTCATTGCCAAGTTGATGGTGGCGAAAGGCATCATCGTGGCGCTCGGCATCATTGTGATGGTGGTAGCACTGCCCATTGGTGTATCTGCCCTATGGAAAACGGAAATTGGCATCTATATCATGCTGGGCCTGGCCTTCTTTGTCAGTATCCCCAACAGGCTCTTCGAAGGTATTCCCATGGGCATTTTGCTCGATGTGGTCATCGTTACCATGCTGGTGGGCATGCTTTACCGCTGCACCTACAACAAGGACTGGAGCACCTTTTCAAGTCCAGTCAGTATTTCCATATTGTTGTGGGCCGGTATGAATGTCTTCGAGCTATTCAATCCCATGGCCGCATCCCGGCAGGCCTGGTTCTTTGTGATAAGGCCGGCAGTTGGCTACCTGATGCTCTTCTTTCTCACGTACGACATGCTCACCACGCCCAAGAAAATGTACAGGCTGCTGTTTGTCATCCTTGGGCTTTCGCTGTTTTCGGCCAGCTGGGGTATTTGGCAGGCTAATTTTGGCTATTTCAGCTGGGAGTATAATTACGTGGTCAGGCACGACGTCATGCACCTCGTTTTCAACTACGGTCGGTGGAGAGCCATCGGCAGCATCGGCTCACCGGCGCAGTTTGGCATATTGATGGCTTTCATTTCCATGCTATGTGTGGCCCTGCTAACGGCTTTCAAGGGCACATTTACAAAGCTCTTCCTGCTAGTCACGTTCCTTGCAACACTCATGGGCATGGTGTACTCCGGTACACGATCAGCCTATGTCATCATCCCCATCTTCTATTTTGGCTGGGTGGTACTTTCAAGAAACAAGAAGCTCTACTATTCAGTAATCTTTGCCGGTGCACTGATGGTGACCGTCGCCGTAATGCCTACTAACAACTACCACATCCAGCGCATACAAAGCACTTTCAAGGCATCTGAGGACGCCTCCTACCAAACCCGTGCCCGCAACAAGGCCATCATTTTCCCCTGGATCCTCAAGCATCCCATTGGCGGTGGCCTTGGCTCCACAGGCGTTTGGGGGCAGCGCTTCTCTCCCGGCACCTTTCTGGCCAACTTCCCGCCTGACTCAGGTTTGATCCGTGTAGCCGTAGAGCTGGGCTGGATAGGCTTGCTTTTCTTTCTCAATGTGTACTACAATATTCTCGTAAAAGGCACCTTCCTTTTCTGGAAAATGAAGAATAAACGCTACAAAGCCATTGTTTCCGGCATGATATGCGCCATTGCCCCGCTACTCGTCGTGGAATGGGGGCAGGAGGTCGTAGGCGTTTTCCCAATGAGCGTGCTTTTCTGGCTATTTGCCGCCATTATGTTTCGATCCATCGATTTTGATCAGAAAGAGCAAGCCGAGCAAGCTAAATTTGAATCATAATTCAATGAAAGGCTTACTTGCTAATGATTTCATTCAGAAACAAAATATGGTCACTACTAAACAACGGGATTGAGTTTGCTCTGGGCATAGGCCTGGTCGCAGCCATCACCCGGATGTATAGTACCGAAGACACAGGAGCCTGGTTCCTGTTCATCGCCATATTTGCTATGGCAGGCAGCCTCAGAGATGCCCTCATTCAGTCGGCCATGGTGAAAAGCACCGCTGGCATAACTGGTAGCTCAGCCCACAGCTCGCTAAAGACCAACCTTACGGTGATGATCTCTTTTGAATTGGTTACAAGCCTCGTCATCGTTGTGGTAAGTTTATTTCTGGGCACAATCCTTGGCAAGTTCCTCCTCTTCTACCCCTTGTATGCTATTCCGAATGCATGGTTTCGCTGGCAGGTATTTTACCTGAGAAGCCAATTGCAGATCAAAGAGATATTTATTACTAATCTACTTAACCTTTGCACCATCATCGTTTTGTTCGTTCTACTCTACCTGAACAAAGCGGAAGTCATTTACCTCGTGCCTACTATGGGAGCCGGGAGCATTGCAGGCGGCATTTTTGCCTCATTCTTCCTTCCTTACAGGCAAATCATCAAGGCGACCACGGCAAAGGAAAATCTGAAGCTTATTCGTCATTTTGGTTTTTTTGCCATGCTGCGGGAAGCTACCTCAGCGGTATCATCAAGAATTAGCCTGTTTTACTCCAGTGCGCTCCTTAGCCTGCAGCAAACGGCTTTCCTTGGGGTATCACAACGCTTTTCCCAAATCGCTCTTTTGCCCAACAACGCCTTCCAGTCTATCCTTTTTCCCAGCCTGGTAATGCATGTGAACAAAGGCGACCTGAAAGCAGCCAAACACACATTCGAAGATTCTATTGCCCAGCTTCTGGCCTTCACCATTCCATTTGCAATAACTGGCGTTTTCTTGTCGCCTTTTATTCTGGAATTGGTGAGTGGTCCAGAATATAGACAATCCTGGTCCATACTAGCCATTTACCTTCTGCTGGCTACCATCATAACGCCTTTTGGCGCAGCCTTTGGCAGCATGGTGACTGCCATGGGAAAACCTCAGATGGCATTCCGCATTGTGCTGGTTAACAGCATATTGAATATCGGCATTGGCTACCTGCTCATGAGCGTCATTGGCCTGATGGGCGCCCCGCTTTCTATGGCCATTACTGAGCTGGGAGGATTTATCTGGATTGGAACAATACTCAAAAAAGAGGCTGACATCAGCATCGTTTCCACATTTGCAAAAATTCCGGGTATCTACCTGAAAAGCACCGGAAAAGTGCTCGGGCTGCTGAAAAAGTCAGAGGCACCCATAAAAACGACGGAGGTGATCAAATGAAGAAGCTAATAACGACTGCCGGATATGCCGTCTTCACTCTAAGACATAAAAGAATTTAGCTATGGATATTTCGGTAATAATTGCGACCTATAACAGAAAGGATTCTCTAAAAGAAACCCTGGATGCACTTAGCCGCCAGAACTTCTGCCATCTGTCTTACGAGGTGATTGTGATCAACGATGGCTCCACCGACGGAACGGTTGAATTGCTTGAAGAATATTCGGTTTTTGGCACCATAGGCCTAAGATTCTTCAACCAACAAAACCAGGGGCCGGCTGCGGCACGGAATCTAGGGATTGAGTATGCAAAAGGAAGAATAGTCGCCTTCACTGACGACGACTGCATTCCTTCACAAAACTGGCTATGTACGATTGATGCTCAATTTAAGAATAGCAACATAGTGGGTTTGCAGGGAAGCACTTTTACTGATAAAGACAAAATTACGCCTCTCACACACCAGATAGATAATACGCAGGGCAACAAAAGCGTTCCTACCTGTAACGCTGCCTACCTGAAGAGTGCTCTAGACGCCATTGACGGATTCGATACGGAATTTCCTTTTCCGCACAACGAAGACGCCGACCTGGCCTGGAGAATACAAAAAACCGGAGAGATTGGATTCTGCGCTGATATGCTTGTATATCACCCACCCCGCATGGACACCTTTACGAAGGTTTCCAAAAGGATGAAGATCATGGAGAGTGAGTTCCGCCTTTTTTACAAGGATCCAGAAAGCTATAGAAAGAACAGAGGCACCTCACCCTGGCAAATCATCTACTGGGAGGTAATGGTAAAGACACAATGGTATTACTTCAAAACAAGGTTTAAGTACCTGAAAAGACCGAAGCTGATGTTTCAGGGACTGGCCCTGACTTTCATTTGGTGGTGGGACCTGATCAGGTTTTATCCAAAGTTTTGGAATGCCAACAAAGTACATAAGAAAATGTTTTGAGTGGTTTTAGAGTAGGTTTAGGGAAAAGGCACCTCATTTTGAGCGTGCCTTTTTTATTTTGAATTTTGTATCTTGATGCTGCAATGCTGAGATACAATACTGACATATAATGCTTAGATATTTTTTTTATAGTCTGCTTACAACACTTTTTCTTATCGGTTTTACCTGCCATTCCCAGCCTCAGTGGACGGTGCTGGAGGAACTTAACGGCATTACGCTCTACGAGTCAGACCAAAAATGCGACACACTGAGGAATTTCATGGCCGTTTTCACAGTACCGGCCAGCGTCAAAACATGCGTCAACATCCTGTACAATAACGAATTCCATACCGACTTCATGGATGGTATGAAGAGCAGCGAGCTTATAAAATATCACCACGAAAAGTTACTTGTCTTCTATCAGGTGATCGATTTGCCATGGCCGATTCCCAACCGTGACATGGTAACCCTGGCTACTTTCGAACACACGCCCGACTTCAAAACCGTGACAGTGAACCTCCGGTCGTCTCCTGAAGAAAAAGCACCCACTTCTATGACCAGAGTGAACGTACCTGAACGGGAATGGAGCTTCTCCAAAAATGGAGAGTTTTCAACTCACGTAACCTACACCTACCGCACCAATCCCAGCCATTTTCCTTCATTGCTGGAAGATACCTTCACCATCGACGGGCCTATGAAAATGATGAGCGGATTCAAAGACCTGGCTACTAAAGAAAGCCGCACACCAGTAAATTTGGTTTGGATCAGGGATTGAAACGCAGGTGTTAGCACGGCCAATTAGCCTCTCTGAAAGAGCCGTCAGACACTGGCTTTTTAGGATCAATCTGTATTTCTGGGGATTGAATGTTTTGTTTGTGGCTAAATAAAAAAGCAAAACTGGTTCAATGCGTCTCGCCCGGCCGGGATAGGCTTGGACCTTTTGCTTTTTTATGACTACTCGGGATTTTGGGCTTAAAGTGTAATTTCCCGGATTTTCCGCTTGATCCGCTTTTTACCGATATCAGTTTTACCTTCACCATTGTCAACTCCTCAAGAGCAGGGCTTCATGGCCACAAAGGCACGAAGACACCAAGGATGCACACAATCTTTCTGGTCGGCCGAAGCTTTAGCGAAGGTGGGTCGTCCGCCGAAGCTTTAGCGTAGTCGGGATTGTCCCTGGATTTACCCTCACAACAGACTACTCATACCTCAGCGAATCCATAATTAACCTATGGTTTTAACCAAACTTCCATTCAAAACCTTAAATTGCATTAGAAAGAGATGAGCAGGGTTATTTGAGATCATGATCAATAGCCGCAATCAGAAAGACAAATATCTCTAAAGGAACAAATGCCAACCTCTACTCAAAAGAAAAAGCGAATCACCATTCTGGACTCATTCGAGCAAATGAACGAATCCGACATCCAGGAAATGGCTGCTACCTCTCCATATGAGCGAATCAAAAACACGGTTGACTTAACACTGAGAGCTTATGGGATCACAAGGGCCCAGCTTTCGAAAAGGGGGCATCCTACGAGGGTTGAGATCACCAGGAACGAATGAATCTTTTTGTAGAGTCGCATCAAAAGTTACTCCAACTGCTAAGAAAGGCTGAAGTAGATTTTATCATTATTGGTGGCTACTCCGTCATTTTTCACGGGTATGCTAGAACAACCGGCGATATCGACATTTGGCTAAAGCCCGATAATGTCAATAAAGCCAAACTGCTACAGGCACTCAGATGGTATGGCATAGAAGAAGACTCCCTGGGGGAACTGAACCAATTAGATTTCGCTAAGACAGTTTTCTTTAAGATTGGTGACGTACCAGAGCGGATTGATTTTCTTACCAAAATCAACCTTATTGACTACGAGACAGCGAATAGAGAAAAAGTACTGGCCAATCTGGACGACATAACGATTCCCTTTCTGCACCTCAACCACCTCATCTTGTCGAAATTGAATACCGGACGTCCACAGGATCAGGCAGATATAGAAATGCTTCAAAAGATTCAAAAGAATAAGAAAAACTAATAATATGTCATTTCAAGCTTATATCGACAATATCAAAACCAAAACGGGCAAGAGCCCCGAAGATTTTAAGAAAGAGCTGGAGGGCGACGGCTTACTGTTGCCTGATATGAAAGCCAGTGATTTGGTCAGCTGGTTAAAACAGACCTATGAGCTTGGCCACGGGCACTCCATGGCCATTTGGGCAGTGTTTAAATCGAAGGGCTGGGTGGCTTCCCCAAAAAAATAAGACTTTTGGACACGCCCAACTACAGGTAGTATCTGATTGTCGGACTGTCTGATTGTCCGATTGTGCAACTCAATTCACTTTCGCACTCCTAGCTCTCCCGCTCTCCCCCTTACTCATACCTCAAACTATCCGATGGGTTCGCCGTTGCCGCCCTGAACGCCTGCAAACCCACCATGGCAAACGCCAGCATGATGAAAAACACGGATGGCAGCACATACGTCAAAGCCCCGGGTATGATGTGGTACTCAAAGTTGGCCAACCATTCGCCGATGGCATAGATGCTCAAAGGAACAGTCACTACTATGGCAATACCCACCATCACCACAAACTGGCGGCTCAGCAGCCCCAAAATGCCCTGGTTGCTGGCTCCCAGCACCTTGCGGATCCCAATCTCTTTGGTACGGCGCTGCACTTCAATAGCGGCCAGCCCCAGCAAGCCAATGCATGAGATCAGGATCGCCAGCACTGAAAATACCCGAAAGATTTTGAACATGCTGTACTCCTCTTTGTAGAGTGCATCGATGCGGTCGTCGAGAAAGCGGTAATGGAAGATGCTGGCTGGCGCTACCTCCTGCACAAAATTTTCGAGGTAAGCCACCGTCTGTGGCACATTCTCTGCGTCGATTTCCACCAGCATATAGCCTGTCCACCACGGTTTGTACTCAATCACCAGCGGCTCCACCTCCCTGTGCAGGGAGTAGTAGTGAATATCGTCGATCATGCCGATAATAGGCCCTCGCTCATTCCTTGTCATTTGCTCGGCCATTTCTCCCACGGGGTTTTCTATCCCCCACAGCTCGGCCAGTTTTTTATTGATAATGTAGACACCTCCGGTGTCGGCTTTCGGCTGAAATGTCCTGCCTGACAGCAATTCGATGTCCAGGGTGCTGAGAAAGCCCTCATCTACCCGCAGCACATTGACCGAAGGGTAGTCGGCATCCGGATCCATGGAGGCCAGACGGAAGCCCTCCACGCTCAGCTGGTCACCCATCAGGTTCGACGACAGGCTCACATCCTCAATGGCGGGGTTTTGCTTCAGCCGGGCAAACAGGCTCTCCCTGTTTTCCACCAGCTGCTCTTTCATTTTGCCGTAGGTTTTCACTGCCACCACATGACTGGCGGAAAAGCCCAGGTCTTTGTCTCGCACAAAGTTCATTTGCTCCGTTACCGCTACCGTGCTGATGATAATGAACAGCGACAGCACAAACTGGAACACCACCAGCCCTTTGCGGAAACCCGATACACCACTGGTGCGGGCATCCCGCTTGGCGGAAAGGGCTTTGGTTGCCGTAAAACCCGATACAACCAGCGCAGGATACGCCCCGGCCAGCAGGCCAATCAGCAGCACAATGCCCGCCACAAAGGCCAGGTATTTCAGCTCCAGCAGCTGCACGACTTCAAGGCCTGAGCCCGCCAGCGAGTTGTAAAACGGCAGGGCAATCGCACATAGCACCAAAGCTACGAGTGCCGACAGTGCCGACGTAAGCATGCTCTCGCCAAGAAACTGCTGCAATAGCTGTCCCCTCTTAGCGCCCATCACCTTGCGCATGCCTATCTCCTTGATGCGGCGCATGGAGATGGTGACGAAGATGTTGACGAAGTTGACACAGGCGATGATGGTAATGAACACTGCTAGCGTGATGAAAATATAGATGTAGGTGGCGCTGGAGTTAGGGCCCATCTCCTGAATCTTGTTTGACTGCAGGTGGATGTCGGTCAGCGGCATAAGCTCGTAGAAGAAATTTTCCGCCTTTACCTCTGCCATTCCCTCTTCTGTAATTTGCCTGTAGTCGATTTGAAAGTCGAGCATTTTGGTCATGGCGCTTTCGGCTTGCTGCTGGTTGTCAAACAGCACATAGGTGTACATAACCATCCAGCCTTTGTTACTGTACCAGTCGGCAGCTACCCATTTCACAAAAGTGGGCATGGAAACCAGTAGCTCGGCTTTGATATGAGAGTTGGTCGGCAGGTCTTTGATCACGCCGGTCACTTCAAACTTATCGCTCTCATTCAACTCGATGGTTTGGCCAACCGGATTGTCTGTTCCAAACACTTTTTTCGCCAACGACTCGGTAAGGAGAGTGGTGCCAGGCCGGGTGAGGGCTCCTTCCTCAGTGCCGTTTACAAACTGGTAGTCAAACATATCGATGGCTGACTGATCGGCCAGGTACACATGCTCCACGTCGAAGAAGTCTTCGCCCACATTGAGCACAGTAAGCTCCCCACCAAAGTCTGCAAAGCGGCAAAACTCCTTCACCTCCGGCATATAGGCTTTAAAAGCCTCTCCCTGCGTAGGTGACGACTTGGCCCAGGTGGTGGCAGCCAGCCGGTAGATATTGTCATGTTTTGGATAAGCCTTTTCGTAGCTCAGCTCTTTGTCTACATGCAGGAAGATCATGAGACTGACGGCGATACCGACAGATAAGCCAACGATGTTAGCCAGTGTATACAGCTTTTGGCGGGCCATGTTGCGGCCAGCGATTTTGAGGTAATGGGTGATCATAGTCATTTGATTAGTCTTTATTTGAGTTTTCCTTATTCGTGCGTTGTACATCCTCAGGAACATGAGCCCGTTGACTACGTATAGCCAACTAGCCTTCCTCGCTCCTTTTTCCTCCACCCATCGGTCGAACAGCTCAAGCAAATCGCCACGGATTTCATTGGCGTACTGCTCACTGCAGTACCAGTCCAAAAGCTTGTCGACCCACTTAGGTGGTTGTTGTTGTTTCATGCTTTTTATGTTTCACGCAGGCTCATTTTTTTGTCTCGCAAATCCCCGTGAGGGGGAAGCACTAAGGCGCAAAGTCTTCAGTCTCTCAGTCTTGTTTACTTTACTGCGTTAGAGACTCTCTGACTGTCCGACTCTCTGACTGTCCGACAGTCCGACTTTCTCTTGTAACCGATTTTGTTCCCGGCTGTGTCTTCACACCGGGCTTTCACGCTTCTCAAGGATGGGGCTTTACCGTTATCCTTTTTTTATTACGCCCCTGCAGGGCTTGAAACCCAGAATCACTCTCCCACCCTTCACTTCCGTCTCCCGTCTTCGGTCTTCGGTCTTCAAACTTCCGTCTCCCGTCTCCTCACTCAGTTACCATTCCCCCCACTCTCAACTTCTACTTCTATCAACCCGGCGACTGACGGCTCCCTGCCCACTTACCATCCCCGCCGTACCGACGCCTCCGCAGCTATCTCCCGTCTTCCTTGCCCGCCGAAGCTTTAGCGTAGGCGGGTCACTCTCCCACCCTTCATTTCAACCTTCCGTCTCTTCACTCTCTTACTATTTACCGATTACTACTTACTGTTTACTACTTCCCCTCCCAAATCACCTTCGGAATATCGCTCCACATCCCATTCCTCAACTCCCTGGCCTCGTTGATTACATTCTTGCCATAAGCTGTTAATTCGAAAAGTCTTTTGGTTCGCCCTCCTCTTTCCTCAGTGGCCCCGCCCATTTCGGATTGCAGGAAACCTTTCTCCTGCAGCCGGATCAGCGTGGAGTGCACCGTGCTGATGGTGGCCGAGCGACCGGTACGGTTTTCTATTTCATCTTTGATCGACAGGCCATAGGCCTCGGGGTACAGCACCCCCACCGCCAGCAGGCAGAGCTCTTCAAATTCTCCTATGGAAGTTCCTTTCATGACCTTGGTTTACGAGTAAAGATAAGTATTAGTTTCGGTTTTGCCGATGTAATTTAAAGCCTGCTTGTTCGAATTGCAACAAAAAGAACAATTTCAGATAACATGTTCATGTATTTGTCATCTAGAACGGCTATTTTGAAGAATCTAATACTTAATACAAAGAAGACCCGGACTCACTATGAAATTATTTCTCGTGCTATTTGCCCTTCTGATCCCCTCCTTTGGATTCGCACAAACAAGGAGTCCCTTAAGTGAATTGCTTTGGAGCAGTGTGAAACAATGCTACTCGAGGTTCGAAGACATGAATGACGATGGCAAGCCTGACTTCGACAAAATTGACGATGCTAAGAATGGTTATTTAAAGATTTGGGGAGGCTGGCCAACCTGCGGCTGCAACTGTAGCTCGACTGTTGGCGCATTCAAAAATGAGCAGGGGCAGTATGTGCTCTTACAATCAGATGAATCAAATTGCAACTGGGAAAAGAGGATTTCTTCCAATGTCGACTTGAAGGACGTTTTACCGCCGGGGTTCGGCATCAACAGTTTTGCACCAAGGCAACCGGTAGAGGAAATTGGCCATGCTGCGTTCTTTCTTGGAATTGACATCCCCAGAGTAGGTACTGATGTGAAAGTGAGTATTGAACTCGTACCCCTCGGTTTAACTCCAGAAGGTATTGAAATGCTCTGCTATGAGTACACAGAAAAAGAACAATACAGTAATGCAATTTCAATTAGTGGATTGAGAGATATTGCGAAAGGTAGTCAAGATGCCAATACCTTGGATTTACTGCTATCTGGCGATTTTCAGAAAATATCAAACGCAGACAATGAGGTGATCAATAAGGCAATTGGCACTGATGATAGTCGCTTTCAATCTAAACAGGAGATCAGGAGCCATCTGAACAAATCAAAACAAGTATATGATGTTTACATGTCGTTAGCATACGGTGGGCTCCTTCTTGGATGGGACAGAAAAGCATCGAGATTTTATATTAAAGAACAAGGAGGTTCTCCTAAAAGGATGTCTTTTAAGGAATTTTTGATAACCAGTGAGTATTGGGGGCCAAGGTGCTGAGGTCTTAGTAAAAGAAAAATTTTCCTTACAAAAAGGCTCCGAAAAACATTATCTTTAATCTATCGCCGACCCGATCAACATGGCCACATTACCAAAAATCATCTTTTTATGAAGATTAGTGGGCTATTCTTCCTCTTCTGCCTCCCGGCGTCTCTGTTGGCACAAGACTTAAAGGTTCTCCAACCAAAAGTGGGGAAAAAGCTCGATTTTGGGCCTGCTGTTCAAAAGCAGTGGGCCATTCGGGACAAGGCTTTAAAGGCGCTGAGCGCAGGAGAAAAGTCGTGGGATGATTTAACCACTGAAGAGGAGACTGCCATCAATAATTGTGAAGAGACTTACGAAAACATGTGGGACATCATTGGCTCTGCCTGCAGTTTCTATTGCGGATCGGCAGCCGGAAAAGTGAGGGCTTCCACTTCACTGAGTGCACAAGGAACCAACACCTATGGCTCTGAAAACATCAATGACTTCAGCTACCAGACAGCCTGGGTCGAGGGAGTGCCCGGCTACGGTATTGGTGAATACATAGATTATGAGTTTCCCCCCGAGAACCCAAGGATAAACACCATAATCATAGTGAACGGCTATGTGAAAAGTGCATCCGCTTACACCACCAATTCAAGGGTAAAACAACTGAAAATGTATGTAAATGGCGCACCCTATGCCCTATTGAATTTGGAAGACGTTGCCGCAGAACAGTCGTTTGTCGTCGATCTGATCGGTTATCCTGACAGAGCGAGCCTGGAGATGCTTAAGAAGAGAGCTGGCTCAAAAATCAGGTTCGAGATAATGGACGTTTATAAAGGAACCAAATATGACGATGTTGCTATTACCGAAATCTATTTTAATGGGATAGATGTACACTGAAAGTTCCGACGTGGATCTTGTCACATGAAAAATCCTCACACCCCGCCAACCTTTCCGGGCATTTCTGTCTCCTACCTGCAAGAGCACAAAAAAGAGACAAATGAACCATCTTTTCCAATTAGTCTTCCTCGCCCTGCTGATCACCAGTTGCCAAAAAGAAGAGCAATTTCCTGGCGACGCCATTACATCCGAAGGAACGTTGCTTTGGTTTGGCAGCCCTGCAGTTGATGGCTGCGGACTGGTGCTAAAGGTGGGGTCAGTACAATACTTCATAGGCTCAGAGCAAAATCAGCTCATCACGTTCACCGAAGCTGATACTGAAGGTATAGCGGTGAAAGCCACCTATAGAATCACTGGAGAAGAAAGAACCTCTTGGGGCTGCACCACTACCCCCATTGAAGTGGTGAGCATTGAACGGAAATGAGGAGGCGCCGGATGATCAAAGCTGAGCGAAAGATGGCCACCGAAAGAAAGATTCCTGACGTGTGAGACATAAACCATAACCGATCCAACCAAAAAGGCAGCTTTTGAATCTTACTGGTATGCTAAATGATTTTGAAGAATGAAAATTAATACGCTTGTCTGCCATTGCTCCATCGGAGCCATGATCGCCCTCAGCACCAGCTGCACCAAAATAGACAAAGACATGGAAAGCGTGACGGTTGCCCATGGCGACACACTGAAATACAGCCTAGGTGGCTTCGGTGACGAAGAGGGTGCTACCATTGAAAAACAACCCCAGCACGCTCAATTCAGTGACCTTGACAGGCGTGGTGACTCTGGCGAAATGATTTACCTGTATGTGGCGGAATCGGATTACCTGGGCGCTGATTATGTGGAGCTTCGTTCAGCCAGAGGATCTGACGGTGCCAGCAAAAACAGGGACGTGATTATCACCAAACTGAATATTGAAGTAACGGAGTGATGTTTATGACCCTTGGGGGAAAAGGCCGTCTTTCGGGACAACAGCGAAAACCCATAAACTGCCTACTCCAGCAAGCTCGGCGCTGATCCAAACGCCTTTTTGAAAGCAAACGAAAAGTGCGACAGGTTTTCAAAGCCCAGGTCAACGTAGATTTGGTTTGGCTTTTTGTGCTTCTCACGGATCAGGTAATTGGCCTCTGTCAATCGTTTTTGTATCAGCCACCGGCCCGGCGTAATGCCGAAGATCGTTTGGAAGTCCCTCTTGAAAGTCGACAGGCTCCGGCCAGTCAGGTAGGCAAACTTATTGAGGTCCACATTGTAGCGATAGTGCTCGTTCATGAAACCTTCGAGGTCGATCTTGCCCGGTTCCTTGTAGTCGAACAGGATGCGTGCCAGGTCGGGAAACAACCTGGTTAGCAGCAGCACCAGCTCCTTTACTTTAACCGGCACCACCAGATCGAGGAGCCCGTGCTTGTCGTTCGTGTAGGGAGAAAGCGAGTCGACATACTTTTTCAGCAGCTCACCTGGCGGCAGCAACCTGAATTTCTCTTCTGTAGATAAGCCATCGCTTTGGAGGTGATACTCGCTTTGAATGGCTCTCAGTGTTTCCTCGCTGAGGTAAACCGACAGGGACCGAAAACCCTCCGACTCCGGCTTTTTGATGTACTTCACCAGCTGATTCTTTCTGAAGAACCTAAAGTCTCCGGACTTGAAATGATAAGTGTTGTTGCCCACCCACATGGACTGAGTGCCCGAGATAATATAGCTGAAAACATGCTCCCGGATAAAGGTTTCCCCCTCCACATCGCCATCGACATAGCAGGCATGAACTATCTTTGCATCCATGTTGGTCTTCTTTTCAATCGTTGCGTTTTTTCGTCGCTGTCGTTACCTCCCCTACAAGATGATGGCCTTCGGCTCCAGCTGTGCTTCCAGGCCATAAATACCGCCTTCCCTGCCTATACCCGACTGCTTGAAGCCTCCAAACGGAGCCAGCGGGTCGTGGGCCAGTGAGTTGATGAGCACCCTGCCGGCATCAATGCGGGACGCCATTTCCCTTGCCCTGGTCACATTGGAAGAGCTCACATATGCCAGTAATCCGTACGCCGTATCGTTGGCCAGGGCCACTGCCTCATCATCGGTGTCGTAGGTCATGATGGACAGCACAGGGCCAAATACCTCTTCCCTTGCAATTTCCATGTCTGGCGTCACCTGACTGAAAACGGTAGGTTTCACATAGTAACCCTGTTCCAGGCCTTCGGGCTTCCCTTCACCTCCCGTCACCAGCTTTGCTCCATCAAATATACCCGACTTGATAAAACCCTGCACCCGGTCGTACTGCTTCTGACTCGCCAGCGGGCCAATGGTTGTCTTTTCATCGCCGGGGTCGCCTACCACCATGTGGCTAACCGTTTCTAATGCTAGTCGCTCCACCTCGGCCAGCATCGTGGTGGGCACAATCAACCGTGAACCAGCGATACATGCCTGTCCGTTGTTTTGAAAGCAGGCGTTGACTGCCATCGGCACGGCGGTGGCAAGGTCGGCGTCGTCCAGAATGATATTGGGCGATTTGCCGCTCAGCTCCAGGGTGATGCGTTTCATGGAATCGACCGCATTGCGGGCAATGATTTTGCCTACCACTGTCGAGCCTGTGAAGGTGATCCTGGCAATGTCGGCGTGGGTCGATAGCAACTGCCCCAGCACATCGCCACGCCCGTTGATCACATTGATGACACCCGCAGGAAGTCCTGCTTTGTCGAAGGCTTCCATCAAAATTTGTGTCTGTAGCGCACTTTGCTCACTCGGCTTGATCACCGTGGTGCAGCCGGCCGCTATAGCGGCGGCAAGTTTCACACAAACCGAGCCCGCATTGGAGTTCCAGGCCGTTAAAATGGCTGTGACGCCCACCGGCGTGAGCACTACCTGCGAATGGCCAACGGTCCGTTCAAATTCAAAGTTTTGCAGCAACTCTTTAAAGTGAAGGAAAGCATCGGCGGCGTAGCGATTAGACCAAACTGCCCGTTGCACCGGCGCACCATATTCTTCGATAGTAGCATCCCTCAGGTCGTCTACTCTTTCGATTACTGCATCGTGAAGCCTTTGCAGGTAATCCATTCTCTCCTGCACAGTAGATGCAGAGAAACTTTTGAATGCGGCGGAGGCAGCCCTGATAGCTGACAAGGCATCCGCTTCTTCCGCCAAAGTTACTCGCCCAATGAGCTGCATGTTGGACGGATTGATCAGGTCGAGTGTGTCGCTTCCCGTTGGAGTGACGAACTGCCCATTGACATACATTTTGTCGATCGTTTTCATTTTAAAACTTTTAAGTAAACATTGCATCGGGAATAATTAATTCCATGCTGCAAATTTTGCCATTATTTGACAGGGTGACTTTGTTGAAAAGTTCAAAAACGTTTGTTAAAAAGGTCAGAATTGCGCTTTGCTTTGAACGTTAATCCTTAAATAAGTTCTGCGATTTCCTTTGCTTGCCCCACCTTTCTCACCCATTTTTCGTATATTACGACAAGAGGTTGGCTTTTGGCCGACTTTCCTGCCCATTCCCTGCAGCGCATCAAAACCCCCTATGCTGCCCACCACTAACTACCTGTGCTGCCTACCACCGACTACCTATGGTGCGCACTGCAGCCTCCTGTTAAGCCGTTTACTCACCTCTGATAAGCCTTTGTCCCGACTCTTTTAACGCCTTTGCTGTATATGTGATAAGCGCTTGTCACCTACCCACACAAGCCCTTTACCCCAACCCGTTTAAGCCTTTAACATATACCCTGCATTGCTCAATCGCAGATTAACGCCCTCCTTCTGGCCCAACTGGGCAAATAGATTGCGAAAAGGCTGGGCAGATAATGTAAATCCTTTCATATATTTATTACCAAACATTGCCACCATTACTATCCTATATACTGAAATGAGAAGATTCACCAATTTTGTTGCTGCTGGGTTTATTACCCTGATCATATTCTCCTGTGGAACTAGCCCCCGATCAACAGAGGCAAGAAATCCCGAAACGGCCGTCGCAGAGGTTGCCTCAGCCGCAGTAACTAATATCGAAGAGGAGCTATTCAACGTGATCCAGGATTGGGTAAAGTCGCAAAATCAGGGAGATTTCGAAAAATACAAATCCTTCTATGCTGCCTCGTTTTCAGGAGTAAAAAGAGCGGGTGCCAACGAATACAAGTACGACGTCAAAGGCTGGCTGAAAGACAGGGAGCGGATGTTTCAGAAGGAAATGAATGTTGAAGTACGCCATTTGCTCATTAATTATCACCACGTTCCCTACAGAATCAGTTTCGAGCAGCTTTGGCAAAGTGGAAACTTTAGCGACTATGGACCTAAAATGGTTAAAATCGATAGTGTGGATGGAAAGCTTTTAATCGTGAGTGAGGAAATGCTTGCCTCAAGGGTACTAGCCACCAGTAACGACTCTTACAATGCGCTTGCTCACGCCAACTTTTTCGTCAGAGAAGGCAATCACATTACCATTGAACAAGAACTAGAATCGTATGATTTGATTAAAACGACCAAATACTGTCCTGAAAATCGAAGCGGCTATGACCTGTGCCTCAATATCCATCAACACGCCGTGAAGCCAAGCAGTTTGGATACCTCCCTGGTAAATCTTCTTGGCCAACAAGTGATCTTCGGAAGTATCGACTCTGATAAGTATTCCTATAGCAAAACAAAAGAGTTCAGGTCAATCAGAGAAGAGCTTTTAGATACGTTACCAGGGATTCACCGAGAGGCAACAAAGTTTGAAAGCACATTCTACTGGTCTGGCGGCGAAAGGTTTAGCGAATTTCATTCGACTCTTTTCTTTGACGAAAGGCCAGAAGAAAGCCCTACTATAGGCCAATGGGCTTATGTTTCGGACACCGACCCGATAGTGTTTCAAAGAAAAAAAATAACCGATGAGGCGCTTGTGGCTAAGTACTATAGTGAATTGGATAGTATCGATGGCAATGACCTTGTTTTATTTACGACAGACTCTGAGAAATTTCTGGTCTCGTATTATCATGGCGTGGAGTGCGGAGATGATTATTATCAGAACATATCTCTTTGGAATGTGATGGGCAAAAATCGATTGTTTGTCCGCTCATTACCCGACTTACCTGTCATGATTCTCGATCTGGATAAAGATGGTGACCTTGATATTTTGTATAACGCAGATTTTAGCCGGGATCCACTTTCATTTATTAGTTGGCAAGGCTCTAACTACGGCCTTCAAGGACAGGATACCGTATTCCTGGGTTGCGGCTGTTAACTTCTAAACGGAACCCCACTTTAAATTACAAACTAAAAACCTATGTCAACCATCCCCTTCTATGTCACCGAAAAAGGCGAGCCCGGCAAACTCGGCGGCGGTACCCCCTCCTACCACCCCGCTCTGCTGCCTCGCAGAAAAGCCACCGAAGCCGATGTGATGGAGCACCTGCAAAGCACCTATGGCATCCACCGCTCCGACTATAAGCGATTGAGCATAGCCCTGCAGGAAACCATCGTGTACCTGCTGCAAAACCACAACCATATTGAACTCGGCGAGTTGGGTTTTATTGACCTGACTGTGCGCAGTACCGGCGAAGATGATCCTGCAAAAGTGACGGCACACAACATCACCAAACCCACCCTCCACCTGCGGTTCAGCGACGTCATTAACCGGGCCATCAGGTTATTGAAATTCGAAAAAGCCGATGCCCACCTTCTTAAAAAGACGGGAAGAATGCACGCAAAGAAAAGATGAAAAGCCTCATTTGGATTTGCTGTTCTATTTGGAGCCTTGCGTTCTCCAATGTGTCTTTAGGACAGCAAATCAGTGGTATAGTATTAAGCGGCGAGGAGCAGGCTCCACTGCCGGGAGCCAATGTGCTGCTGGTGAAGACCACTATAGGGACATCGACAGATGTGGAGGGTAAGTTTACGCTGAAGGGAGTGCCAGCCGGCCGCTTTACGCTCATGGTGAGTTATGTTGGGTATGAAAACCTTACAGTAGAAATACCGATTGAGGGGGTCAGTGCCTACCGACTTGTCCTCAAGCCCGACCCCAATTTTCTTGAAGAAGTAACTGTGCGGGAACGTCGCCCGAAAAAGCAACAATGGCTGCACCACCTGGCCCTGTTCACTAAATACTTTGTAGGAGAAGGCGAGTTTGCTGCAGCATGCACCATTACCAATCCTGAGGTGCTGCACTTTGACAAATCAGGTAACAAGCTGAGCGCCCATGCCACTGAGCCTGTCGTCATCGAAAACAAGGCGCTGGGGTACGTGATCCATTACTACCTGGAGTATTTCGACTTTGACATGGCTCACTACCGGATCAATTATGATGGCTACCCGGCTTTCAAAGAGATGGCACCGGAAAACGAAGACCAAAAAACAGCCTGGCTACAGGCAAGGGAGGAAGCCTATAAGGGGTCGATGATGCACTTTATGAGGGCTTTTTATAGCAAAAGGCTTGTGGAAGAAGGGTTTGTGCTGAGGTCGATTGAGGAAGAAGTGAACCTCAAACAGGAAGTCAGGCAGGTGGCTGCCGTGGGTGACACCACCGTTACCTACCCGCAGGTCTTCAATAAAAAACATGCGGAATTCTACACCCAGCGCTACTCGTCGATCATGGACACTGTCAACTCTACGCCAGAACTACCTTTGCTGTCGTTCGACAAAATATTGGAAGTGAGGTACGTTGGCAAAAAAGAGTCGTACAAGTACCAGCGGGCAAGACGGGCCTCTTCGCAAATTGGCTACGACAGGCCGCTTACGTCTTTTTTGACGCTACTTAAGCCTTCCGTCAGTGTGCAATCCGACGGCCAGTTCTTTTCATCAAAGGACATCTATTGCCAGGGCTACTGGACATGGGAACTAATGGCCAATGCCCTGCCGCTGGACTATTACCCCGACAGCCCCACAGCAATTATTGACTACTGACCATATCAGCACGCTTGCCTGCCTCTTGCTGTGGCGGCTTCAAAGGGCCTTCCATGGAAAGCCCTCTGAGTTACCGTACACAGTTACCAGCTAGCCTACCTCGGATCCAGCGCCTGCTCAATACTCACGCTCTTCGGAATTTGCAATTCCGAAGCCCTATCGCAGGGTCTGTGACCCGATTATGAAACTTAAATAAGGAAGTATTTTACCCAAAATGTACGAGCGGAATGCCCTCTTCCCTTATTCCATAATAATCTCGACAACTACTATGCAGATACTCCTCTTCCTTTTCTACAATACCTGCCTTAACCGGGTTTTGATGTAAATAACGAAGCTTCGTATCAAAGAAATTTTGTGATGTTATCTCTTCGCCATGATAGCCCTCTTCCCAGAACCATATCTTTCCGTTATGGCTTAAGACCCTAAGAAGCCAGCCTCTTCTACTTTCCTTGGGATTCGATTCAATTGCTTTATAAATAGCCTTAGCAGTAAATTTCTTAAGATCACGGATAACATCGCTCAAGTTCTCATTTCGGGCTCGAATTATTAAGTGACAATGGTTGCTCATTATCACCCAACCAATAACTTCTAAACCTTTGTTCACCTGACAATACTTCAAACTTTCGAGAAGCAGATCAACATACTCCTTCCGGGTAAAAACATCGACCCACTGATGGACTGTGAAAGTCACAAAATGAACAGCACCCTGCTCTTTGATTGTATAGGCAAAACCCATAGAAATAATTTACCGTATGCGGATTGAAAATCCTACGATACACCTGCGGAATTATAAATTCCGAAGAGCTACAATACAAATAAAGCCTGTCCCTGCCGCTTCCTGATGCTGTTTCCTTTAGTTCATTCTGTAAGAATTACCTCGGATCCAGCGCCTGCTCAATGCGTTTCCTCAAGTCAGCCATGTGGTATTTGCTTACCTGATCTGCTGAACCAGTGGCAGCTGAGCTTAGCCACCCTTTAATCCTCTCCAAATGCCCCCTCGCCAGCGAAGGCACATCAGTCTGACCCAGATCAACCTTGCGGGTATCGAAAGCATAGCCAGCGCCATTGGGGATAGAGCGAACAGTCACATCACCCGGCTCCAGCAGCTTGATCAGCTCGTCAACATAAATCTTCTGCAGATTACGACGATTGACCGTGATGTTGCTGCGTGACCGAACCTCCGAAAAAATGCTGGCAGACAGATCGGTGAACAGATCATCCACGGAGTAGTTGTTGGGGCTCTGAGCGCTGGTTTCAATCAACCGCACCAGCCTGTCGCCTTCCAGCAGTCTTGTAACGCCGTACTCCTGCAGCGCCGACAGCGACTCCACGCCAGACTCCGGCTTGATTTTGTTCAGCACCGACTGATCCATCAGCCAGGTGGGCGTAGTAAACAGTTGTTTGCTCAGGAAGTTGATGGCGTCTTTTTGCAGCGCCTTTGGCACCACTTCGTACACAGGACCTTCCATGTCGTAGGTTTTCGGCGAATCGTAAATGCCACCAACGTTCTTGATCACATGGCCCATGTAGCGGCGGTACTGGCTCAGCACGTTCCTGTAAATTTCTTCCAGTTCCTTATAAGCCTCTCCATCCTCAGCGCTCCATTCAATGAGCGATGGCATCAGTCTTTTCAGGTTCTCAATGCCGTAGTCCGACGCTTTCATGGCATTGTCGCCCAGGTCTTCGGTTTGATAGCGTGGGTCATAAGGACTTATTTCCGTGCCAAACCACAGCCTGCGGTTTTTATAGGCTTCTTTAGTCCATGTGTTAAGCGTCGCCTTTGCCTGCTCCTCTGTTATGTCGTCGCCGAAGTAGCTGTAGCCCCACTTGATCGCCCAAATATCGTAGTCACCTATTCTGGGGAACAAATCCGTGACCCCATCACCAGGCTGTGCCACGTAGTTGAACCGGGCGTAATCCATGATGGAAGAGGTATGGCCGTTTTGCGCTACCCAATCTTTGTCTCTCAGTTTCTCAACCGGCGTGGCTGAGCTGGCTCCCATGTTGTGGCGGAGGCCCAGTGTGTGCCCCACCTCATGCGACGACACGAAACGAACCAGCTGCCCCATCAGCTCATCGGAAAACTCTTTCGACCGTGCATTTGGATCGACCGCCGCCGCTTGTATCATGTACCAGTTGCGCAGCAGGCGCATCACGTTGTGGTACCACCCGATATGGCTTTCGATAATTTCGCCCGTCCGTGGGTCGTGCACATTGGGGCCATAAGCATTCTGAATATCGGCGGCAAAATACCTGATCACAGAGTAGCGGGCGTCCTCCAGGCTCATTGTCGTGTCGTCTTCGGGCCAGTACTCTCCCCTGATGGCATTTTTCCACCCGGCAGCCTCAAAAGCAATATTCCAGTCGTCGACGCCCTGTTTAAGGAATGGCCGCCATTTCTCTGGCGTGGCAGGGTCGATGTAATAGACAATGGGCTTTTTTGGTTCAATTAGCTCGCCATTCTTCTGCCTGGCTGCATCGTCGGCATTTTTTGGTTCCAGTCTCCAGCGAACTGCGAAAATATCCTCATCGGCCTTTTGCGACTCCTCTTCAAACAGCGAGTACTGGTTGTAGAAATAACCAACCCTGTAATCGAATGGTCGCTTCCGCATAGGGTCGGAAGGCAGCAGTACAAACGAGGTGTTCAATTCAAGCGTGACCACTCCCACCCCCACCGAGGCCGGGAAATAGGTGGTGCGTGGCCCTGTCGACGGCCCCGACTCCCGCTTGGGTGGATTAACACCGAAGGTTTTAATGGTGCGAATTTCTGTATTGGTCGGGTAGGTCGAAATTCTTTCAATGAACGAGGCTTCCTTTTTGATGCTGGAGATATTGTACTCCTGCTTCGTTCTCGGGTCAACCGAAAAGGCTTGATTGTCGCCATCAAAAGTCGATGTCACATCAATTACATAGACAGAATCTTTCTTCAGTGCTTCTATTTTGAATGCGCCAATGATAGGCGCTGCATTGGAGTTGTCCACGGCACGAAACATGGGACTCAGGCTGTCGGGGCTCATCATCACATAGGTAATGGAGCGCAGCAGGATGTTGTCGTCGGGTCCTTTTTCCCACCTTACTACTTGCTCGTTTACCTCTTCACCACCAAACACATCGCCGCCAGCGGCAGTTTTTGTGTAGCGGGTAATCGCCATCAGCTCCTTGCCGAAAAGCGCCTCTGGAATTTCGAAGTAATACTTGTCTTTCTTCTGGTGAACAGTCATCAAACCTTTACTTGTGGTAAAAGTGCTGTCGATGAACTTTGCATAAGGCTTCGGGCCCTTGTCTTTGTCATCGTCCTTTTTGGCGGGCGCCACCTTTTCCGTGTCTTTGCCTTTGTTCTTTTTCTTGGATTTCTGAGCGTTAGCGGTGCCAAAACCAATAGCTAGCGCAGCTGCCAGCATGAGCGGAAGTAATCGTTTCATCTTGGGTTAATTAGATTAGTCTTATTTTGAAGGGCGGAAGATAGCGACAAAAGTCTTTTTGTCGTTACTATATTTTACTAAAAGGGGCCAGGAATTGTATCTTGGGTGCTGCAATCTCAGGGTTTTCTCAGGGTTTTCGGATGTTTCAAAGCCCTGGGTTCAACGCTAACAAAAGTCAGAAAAAGCTATGCGCATACCTTCAGGGCAAATGCAGGAAGTACTCTACCAGCTGTTTATCAAATACCAATTTTCAGAAGAAAAAGCCCTGATCCTGGCGAAGGCGCATACGGACAGCACGCTATCCGGTGTCAACTCGCATGGCATCAACCGGGTGCCCCTTTTCATCAACTATATAGAAAAAGGGCTGGTGAAAGTAGATGCCGAAGCCGAAAAAGCAGAAACTTTTGGCAGCATTGAAAGGTGGGATGGTCACTTTGGCTCTGGCGTCATTAATGCGACAAAGTGCACGAATCGGGCCATTGAGCTGGCCAAGCTACATGGCATGGGGCTGGTAGCGTTGCGCAACACCAATCACTGGATGCGAGGGGGCACCTACGGCTGGCAGGCTGCGGAAGCCGGTTGCATTTCTATTCTCTTTACCAATACGCAGCCCAACATGCCTCCCTGGGGCGGTAGAGACAGCCGAACAGGTAACAATCCCTTTGTCGTGTCCATACCACGACGGCAGGGGCACGTGGTGCTGGACATGGCCCTGTCGCAGTTTGCTTTTGGCAAAATCAACGACTACAAACTCAGAGGCGAGAAGCTACCGTTTCCCGGAGGCTGGGACGACAACGACGAGCTATCGAACGATCCGGAAAAAATTCTGGCAAAGGAACGTGGATTGCCCATAGGCTACTGGAAGGGATCTGCGATGTCTATGATCCTTGACATGCTGGCTACGCTGTTATCAGCAGGAGACTCCACCTACAGGGTAAGCCTGAGGGAGTATGAAACTGGTATTTCACAGGTGTTTCTGTGCATCTACCCTGAAGTATTCAACGACAAAAGTCTGCAGGAAAAACTCCTCAACGAAATCATCGACTACACGCACAATGTGGAACCTATGCAGCCGGGCAACAGCACCTTCTACCCTGGGGAACGGGCGTTGCAAACCAGGGCCAGCAATCTCAAAGATGGGATACCCGTCAGCGACGAAGTTTGGCAAACTGTGCTGGAGCTGCTGGGATAGACGTAGGCCAGTCTTTCCCTTTAAAAGAATATGGAAAAGCTTGACTTTTACCCGCTATTAAGTGAACTTATTATCTCATTCACTCATGCTAACGGGCTGAAAAACCTACTTTTGGATGAACAAACTGCTCTTGTTCGCTATTTTTTGTCTCTGCCCATTCGCTGTGGCTATGGCGCAGCTTTTCCCCCTAAAACAAAAACAGGTTAGCACCCGAATTGAACAACCCGGAAGAATTGAATTCGAAATTACCAACGCCAACTATCAGAACTACATCGTGACAGGATGCGAAAAAGAAGGCCTTTTCATTTGTCACAAAACAGAGCATAAAGATAAGGACGGTTACAATTGGGAGTTCATACGGCTCGACACCACACTAGGTACTGTTTGGCAAAAAGACATGCATTTGCCATTCGGCAGCCGCATTACCGACTACGACTACCAGCCGGGATTTATCAATTACCTGATCAGAGAAAAAGAATACAAGCAGGAGGAGTTGGTGTTGTTGAGAATCAACCTGGAAAATGGCGACACGTCCCGGTTCTACATCAATACGGTGATACCAATGGTTCCCACGCAATTTCATGTGGTGGGCAACACACTGTTAATGGGTGTGTACACTGACTACAAGCCATTTATTTTCAGGTATAACCTTATCGATAAATTACCACAGATCATTCCGGGCCTTTATAACGACTACGGCGAGATTCTTAGAATTACTACCGACGACAGGCTAAGGATTTTCACGGTGACCATGAGCGAGCGCATGCCAGATTTTCGAACGACGGTCTCTGTCAGGTCTTTTTCCGAGGGCGGCGACATGATGCGCAATATTCACCTGGAACCAGATGAATCGAAGAGCTTGCTAAACGGAGCACCCACCAACCCAGAGCTGGAACGCCAGTTTGTGGCCGGCACCTATGCACATCAACGACTAACCTATTCGAGCGGCCTTTATATCGCCAGGTTGAGCAACAGCAGCCAGCAGCGCATCGACTACTTCGACTACAGTGAACTTGATCACTTTTTTTCCTATTTGTCGACTGGAAGAGAAAGGCGCATCAGAGAGAGGGCCAACCAGAAAAAAGTCCTGGGCCAGCAACCACGATTCCACTATCGGCTACTCTTGCATGATATTATCCCAAATGGCAACTACTACACCGTCTTTGGTGAAGCCTACTACCCCAGCTACTCCTTCGGATACCACTACACCCATGCTGTGGTGATGACATTTGATCGCCTGGGCAATTTCCTCTGGGACAGCTCGTTCGAGATCAACGATGTCACCACCTTTGGAGCCAGAGACCTGGTGCACGTAGGCACCAAGGGCGACGAAACAGTCCTTTTATACCTTTACGACAATACCATCCGCTCAAAAGTGCTAAAGGAAGACAAAATCATTGAGGGCAAAACCTTCAACGACATCTCCCTGACCTTTGAAGATGATGAGTCGTGGGGTGGAAGAAATCAAGTAGGAAACTTGAGCAGGTGGTTTGGCACGACCTTTTACACTTATGGGATTCGGGACATTGAAAACCTGCATAGCGAAGAAGCAGCCTACTACCGGCAGGTGTTTTACATCAATAAAGTTGCTTACAGATAATTTGCTCATAGTTACCTGCCCGGGGGCACATTGAGTGAACACCCCATGAAGCCTCGCCAGATCAACCGGTTCCCGAACCAAAAGTATAGGTGTCAACAAGAGTAAAGAAATCACTGTAAAATGACTGAAAGAGGCCATATAAAGCTAAGAACAGCCACCATACAAGACCTCCCGCTCCTGCTGCACTGGGATGAACAACCACATGTAATCGCCTCCGACCCCGACGATGAATGGGGATGGGCAAGCGAGCTGAAGAAAACGCCTCCCTGGCGGGAGCAGCTCATTGCAGAGCTTGACGGCAGGCCCATAGGCTTTATTCAAATCATCGATCCTGAGAAGGAAGAATCTCATTATTGGGGCGATGTGCAACCCAACCTTCGGGCCATTGACATCTGGATTGGGGAGCCAACCGATTTGGGAAAAGGTTATGGCACCGACATGATGAAGCAGGCTATCAACCGCTGCTTCAATGACCCGGAGGTAACGGCCATTCTGATTGACCCGCTGGCCACCAATGTCGCTGCCATTCGATTTTATGAGCGACTCGGCTTTCGGTTTGTAGCGGAAAGAACCTTCGACACCAGCCACTGCAAGGTGTATCGGCTACCGAGGGAGCTCTGGCCAACAATATCCTGACCGGTGTCACAGCCAGGAATCATTTATCTCCTTGTTGTTTGATTTTCGTAACTATTGCTTTGATTTGCATTATCCGGTGCCCCAGGTTTGAACTATCTTTGCATCAGACAATTACCAACACACCTATCCTGCCAATGCATTCTATCTACCTCAAGAAAACCTCAGGGATCGAGTATTTTGATCTGCGGACTTTCACCGTCGCCTTTGTTATCATACTCCTCGTTGTTTCAAGTCGGATGGCCTATGCACAGGAGGCCGACAGCACAAATAGCGTTGGCCATTTGAGCGGCGCCGTAACCGCCACCAACAACGGCATTTCCCTCCTTCCGGCATTCTCCCTGGGTAAGCCGGCCTTCATTTTTGACATGAATGTGGGAAAAAAGCGATTAAGCTTTGAACCACAGCTCAGGTTTGCCATGACAGGCAGGCCATGGTCGTTCATCTTTTGGTGGAGATACAAAATAATTACCGGCGACAAATTCAAGCTGCATGTGGGAGCACATCCGGCATTCACCTTCCAGTTTGACGATTATCCGGTAAACGGGGTGCCTACTACCCTTATGATCAGCCGACAATTTGCTGCAGGCGAAATTGTGCCACGATACACCATCAACAAGAAAGTTACTGTCGGGCTATACTATTTGCAGGCACACGGCTTTCAGTCTGAGGGAACTCAGAATACCTATTTCTTTGCTACTCAGGCCAGTTTCTCAGAAGTAAGGCTTGGGCCTAAACTTTTGTTCGGCGCCAGTCCGCAGCTCTATTACCTGCAAATGGACGACAAACGGGGCTACTATGCCAGCTCCACCTTCAGTCTGGCGCTGAACAATTTCCCCTTGTCACTTCAATCGATCATGAGCAGATCGATCGACACCGAGCTGGCTGGCAAAGACTTTATTTGGAATATTAGCTTGATTTACACTTTTGCCAAAGAATATGCTGAGAAACATTAGACATGTTGATATGATGAAAAAAGCTCAGTCTGTTCGAATTTTGTAATCTGCGAACCATGGAAAATTCAGAGAGTTTAGAAGAGTTTTATCGCCGCAAGTTTGAATGGCTGCCTGAGAACATCCGGAAGGATATCGGGCATTTCAATATGTTCGACCTCGAGCCTTTCGTGGCAGGCAAAGCAACGGCTATCCCCTACCGCAGGCGGGATTTCTATAAGATCATGTTGGTGAAGGGAAGCAGCAGGGTGCATTATGCCGACAAAGTGGTGGAGGTAAAAAAGCAGGCGCTGTCGTTCTCCAACCCAAAAATACCCTATAAATGGGAGCATCTCGACAAGCTAGGTGGTGGAGTGTACTGCATTTTCAATCCCACCTTTTTTACTCAGTTCGGTCAATTTGCGCATTATGAGGTATTTCAACCCAACAGCGACCACATTTTTGAGCTAACAGATGAGCAAGCTGAGCAGGTCAGCGGTGTGTTTGAACGAATCCGCAGTGAGTTCAACTCCGACTATAAGTACAAATACGATGCGATAAGAAACCTGATCTTCGAGCTGCTGCACTTTGCCTTGAAGCTTCAACCCACATCGCAAATAGACGTACAACCGCTCAATGCTTCCAACAGAATCTCGATGTTGTTCACTGAGCTGCTGGAGCGCCAGTTCCCTATCGACGATTCTCACTTGTCGATTAGCCTGCGTACTGCCTCCGAATTTGCCGATCAGCTCAACGTGCATGTGAACCACCTCAATCGGGCAGTGAAAGAAACCACGCAGAAAACCACTTCACAAGTCATTGCCGACCGGCTCCTACAGGAAGCAATGGTGCTACTGAGGCATAGCGCCTGGAGTGTTTCCGAGATCGCCTTTTCGTTAGGCTTCAAAGAAGTAACGCACTTCAACAACTTCTTCAAGAAGCATACGGAGACCAGTCCGCTGAAATTCAGGAAGGTTTGAATTTCATAATTTATCGAAATTCAATTCGCTGAGGCTCTGTACTCCTGCGGGGTCACCCCTACTTGCTGCTTGAATACCCTGGTGAAGTGCTGGGGGTACTTAAATCCCAGCTCGTAAGCGATTTCACTGACCGACTTGTTAGGGTCGAAGATTTTCTCCTTGGCCACATCGATTAATTTCAGTTGAATGAATTCGTGAGCGGATTTACCAGTCTCCTTTTTGATGAGGTCGCCGAAGTAGTTGGGAGAAAGGTTAAGCTCCATGGCGCAGTGAGCCACCGATGGCAAACCCACTTCCGCAGCCTTTTTGTTAGAAAAGAAATCATTCAGCAGTTTTTCAAACTTCTCCAGTATGCCTCTGTGCACGTGATCTCTGGTGATAAACTGCCGGTCGTAGAACCGAACACAATAGTTGAGCAGTAACTCGATATTCGTGCTTATAAGCTTTTTGCTGTGCTTGTCCACGGCATGTTCCAGTTCATCCTTAACTTTTGCAAAACTATCCAGCACCAACTGCCGCTCCCGCTCTGAAATGTGGAGCGCCTCACTTACCTGATAGCTGAAGAAAGTGTAATCATCGATGTGTCGTCCTAGTGAGGTTCCTTTGACCAGATCAGGATGGAAGACTACTCCATAGCCTTTGGGCTGATAAAGTTCCTCACCACCATCGGCACCAAACACCTGACCAGGGCCAATAAACACCAGTGTTCCTTCCTGATAATCGTACGTATTTTTGCCGTACCGCATGTCTCCACATTCCACATCCTTCAGCAACACCAGGTAGAACCCAAAATAGGTTCTTCTCAACCGCCTGGGCGATGCCTTTGAGAAGTCTATCACACTGACCAGTGGATGTAGCGTCTCATGATTATTGAAAGCATTGTACTGGCTGATGGTCTCAAATTTTGCGATCTCCTCCATGGCATTTCTTATTTCCGGTTAAATGTACTGCGTTCCACCATTGATTCCTTCCCCGGAAATTCGAATCAGTGGATTTGGTAGGTAAACCAGTAATCTGTATAAGCCCAACTCAAAAATACCGAATCATCTTTGCAAAGTAAGTTCATGGCCAGAGGTCAAACCTGCCTTTAATACTCAGCACCAACGGCGCCCTGGACAATCTCAGACAGCACAACAAAACAATTTCTACAATGCAAAAATTAATTTTCGGATTACTCATCACCCTCCTTGGCGTACAGTTCTCTTTTGCACAGGATCCCACCACTGAAAAGCAACTTAAGGAGCTTTCACAATTGAAATGGCAGTGGATGGCCGACAAGAACGTGGATAAGCTGGCGGTGCTTTTTGACGACAGGGCCAAGTTTGTTCACATGAGCGGCTCCTGGAAGAAGGCGAGAGAGCTTGAGATCATTGAAACCGGAAGCATCTGGTACAAGAAGGCCACGGTGCACGATGTTGCAGTGGAGGTTTTTGGTAACACGGCTATCGTGTGGAGCAGAATTACACTTGATGCCGTAGTTCGCACCAACGAGGTATCGACTGAATTTACCGTGACCGAAATCTTTCAGAAACAAAGTAGCGACTGGAAACTCCTCGACCTGACCTTCAGCAGCGTGCGGGATACCCATGAAATAGAAAAGTAAGAGGCATAGGTATATTGGCTGGAACGTAAAATCTTACTTATCAATAATATGAAAAAGACATTTCTTGGACTGATAATGCTTCTAATAGGTGCGCAATGCTCCTTGGCTCAAAACACTCCTGCCGAACAGGAAGTCATTGACCTATCGAAAGACAAATGGCAATGGATGGCCGACAAAAATGCGGACAAGCTGGCAGCCCTGTTTGATGAAAAGGCAGTTTTCGTTCATATGGGTGGAAGCTGGGGAACGGAGCAGGAGCTTAACATCATCAAAAGTGGCGGCATTTGGTACAAGCAAGCCGATATTCATGAGGTATCCGTGAAGATCATCGACAATACCGCTATCCTGCTTAACAGGATCACCCTGATAGCCGTGGTAGGAGGCAATGAAGTGACCAACCCCTTCATGGTGACTGAGGTGTATGTGAAGCAAAACGGCTCCTGGAAATTGGGCTCGCTATCGTTTACCAAATTGCTGACACCTGGGGACCGTTGATCCCCTCTGGCAACACAGCAGACCCAATCAGGATAATTTGGCGCAAGCAGCACCAGGTAAATAGCTACTGATTATCAAAGTGTTATATTGTTTGAAGGTTGTATTGAATTGTTTGGATTTCGTAACTTTAAAGAACTAGAAAACCCGATATTGTAATAAAACTTTAAAATCATGGCAGTATTCAATTTAAGCGTAAATGGAAAGAAGCAGCAGGTAGATGTTGACCCCGCCACCCCTATGCTTTGGGTGCTGAGGGATCACCTGAACCTGGTAGGTACTAAATTTGGCTGCGGCATTGCCCAGTGCGGTGCCTGCACCATTCATCTCGATGGCACGGCGATACGTTCCTGTCAAATGCCCGTATCTGCGGTCGCCGACAAGGCCATCACCACTATAGAAGGTTTATCAGAAGAGGGCGACCACCCGGTGCAAAAAGCCTGGCTGGAACACGATGTGCCGCAGTGCGGCTACTGCCAGGCAGGCCAAATCATGACGGCCTCAGCACTGCTCGCCAGCAATCCCAACCCAAGTGACGATGAAATCGAAGCAGCGATGAATGGCAATATCTGCCGTTGTGGTACTTACCTGAGAATCAAAGCAGCAGTAAAAACAGCCGCCGCAAACGCTTAATCCCATTCAACTCATCCGACTATGACACTCATTGCAAAAAAAATAGACAGACGCTCATTCATGAAGGTTTCTGCCCTCGCTGGCGGAGGCATGATGCTGAGCTTCAGCTGGCTGGCGGGTTGCAAACCAACCACCGAAGCTGAAGTGATGGAGCTACCCAAAGAATGGTTTGAGCTCAACAGCTACATCAAAATTGGTGACAACGGAGTGGTTACACTCATGTCGCCAAACCCTGAATTTGGCTCCAATGTAAAAACCTCGATGCCGATGATCCTCGCCGACGAACTCGGGGTAGATTGGAAAAACGTCATCGTAGAGCAGGCCAACTTCTACCCCGAACGCTTCGACCGCCAGTTTACAGGTGGTAGCCAGGGCATTCGCCAGGGCTGGAAACCACTGAGAACGGCGGGCGCCACTGCCCGTGAAATGTTGATCAAAGCAGCCGCACAAACCTGGAGCGTGCCGGCAGAAGAGATCACCGCCGGAGCGGGCACCCTTGAACACAAGGCGAGTGGCAAGAAAGCCGGTTATGGCGAAATGGCTTCTCTCGCAGCTACTTTGGAGGTGCCTGAAGAGGTGAAACTGAAAGATATCAAGGACTTTAACCTGATCGGTGTTTCGCAGAAAAATGTGGACGGCAAAAAAATTGTCACTGGCAAGCCTTTGTTTGCCATGGACCATTATCCCGCCAATGCGCTGGTGGCCATGGTGGTTCACCCGCCTGCTTTCGGTATGAAAGTGAAATCACTGGATGAGTCATCGGTGAAGGGCATGCCTGGCATCAAAGACGTCTTTGTGTTCGAACCGGTGAAAGAAGACTACGACAGGAATTTCTTTGACGTGAACTCTTTTTCTAACCTCGTTGCTATCGTGGGAAATTCTACCTGGGAAGTGATGCAAGCCAAAAAGGCCATCAAGGTCGAATGGGAAATAACCGCTGACAGTTCATTTTCAATGGCAGGGTTTGGAGGCAACAAAATGACGGTGAAAGTACCCGGCGGTGTCGAAAGCACAGAAGGACACAAAGCCGCCATGGAAGCCATGGCCAAAGGGAAAGTGAACCTCCTCAGAAAAGACGGCGACCCTGAAGGGGCATTTAAAAAAGCTGCCAAGGTGCTTGAGCGTACTTACACGGCCCCCTATCTGGCACACAACTGCATGGAGCCGATGAACTGCTTTGCAGACGTGAGAGCCGACGGTGCTACTTTGTACGGGCCTATCCAGGCACCCGAATTGATCAGAAATACGATTTCCGCCCGATTGGGACTCGACAAAGAAAAGGTGCAGATCAACCTCGCCCGAATGGGTGGTGGCTTTGGACAAAGGGCCTACGGACACCACATGGTGGAAGCCGCTGTTATCTCTCAGAAGGTAGGAGCACCTGTAAAATTGCAGTACAACCGTGAGGACGACATGACCTACGGCATCTATCGCCCTACGTACAGCGCCACCTATCGTGCAGGCCTCGACGAAAACAATAATCTCATTGCTTTCCACGTGAACGGCGGTGGAGTGCCTGAGAGTCCGGTACATGCCAACCGGTTCCCTGCCGGAGCGGTAGACAACTATCTCGCCGAAGGCTGGTCAGTAGAGTCCAATATTACCATCGGGGCTTTCCGTGCGCCTCGTTCCAACTTTATTGCGGGAGCCGAGCAGTCGTTTATCGACGAGCTGGCGGAGCTGGCAGGCAAAGATCCCATCGACTTCCGACTGGAGCTGCTGGAGCGTGCCAAGACCAATCCTGTAGGCGAAAGAAACGACTACGAAGCCGACCGCTATGCGGGTGTGCTGAAGCTGGTAAGGGAGAAATCCAAGTGGGACGAACCCAAGTCTGGTGTGAACCGGGGTGTTTCCGCCTACTTCTGCCATAACTCTTATGTGGCCGAGGTGATTGATGTGGTGATAGAAAACAATGCACCTGTCTTCAAAAACGTATACGCTGCAGTGGATTGCGGCATTGTGGTGAACCCCGATGCTGCTGCCAATATGGGCGAAGGTGCCATTGTGGATGGTATTGGCAATGCGCTGTTCGGTGAAATGGATTTTGTTGATGGTGTGCCGCAGAAGAACAACTTCCATCAGTACCGCATGATCCGGCAGAAGGAAGCACCAAGGCATGTGGAAGTGCATTTCGTGAAAAACGATATCGATCCGACCGGCCTGGGAGAGCCCTTGTTCCCTCCTACCTTCGCTGCCGTAGCCAACGCCATGCACAAAGCCACCGGCAAGCGATTCTACAACCAGCCCTTCATGAAGGAGATGGATGTGTCGAGATCGAGGATCTAGTATTGATTAGCTCGGTAAAACAGGCTTCGGGGTGTTAATCTCGGAGCCTTTTTTCTTATCCTTTTAAAACGGAAGGTATTGCCAGCGAAATATCTGATAGTAGAAGAGGTATGCAGCTTAAAATCAAAAAAATACTTATGGATCGTTTCGCTCTGCAGTTTGTGGACAATGTAGCTTGTAGTCGGACAATCTTGAAAAAATTGTAAATTAGCGAATGACTCAGCGGGTTTACATTGACACGTCAGTTGTTGGAGGGATTTATGATAGTGAGTTTGACATTTTTACAAAAATGTTCTTTGACAAGGCTTTCCGTGGTGAGATTGTGTTAATAATATCAGACCTTCTTGAGGAAGAATTGATTAATGCTCCCACCAACATTAAAACTTTCTTCAAAACACTTCCTGCCAAACAGTTAGAGTACATCCAACTGACAAAGGATGCAATTAAACTCGCAGAACTTTATATAGCAGAGAAGGTTGTTGGGGAGACAAGTCGGGCGGATTGTCGGCATATTGCCCTTGCCACAATAAACAAAGCTGATGTGCTGGTCAGTTGGAATTTTAAACACATTGTCAACTTAAAGAGAATAAGAGGTTACAACTCTATCAATTTGAGAGAAGGCTTGCATACGCTCGAAATACGGTCGCCTAAAGAATTAATGGAATATGAAAACTAAAGCAAAAAAAGAAAAGAAATTTGACGCTGTTAAGTTCATGAGGGAGCAGCGTGACAGAGTTTCTGAGGCAATAAAGGGAATGACTCCAGAACAGGAACTGGCATACTTTCGGAAAAAATCTGAGGAATTTAGGAAGACTAAGTGAAAAAATGACACTCATTCACTCCCTAACCCTTCCGCCTAACAACTAGTGTGACTTGTGGTATACCCCTCTCCCGCAAGTTTAGCGTAGCTTATGGATACAAACCCTTCATGCTTTCAGCTTGCCCACCTGCCGAACCACAAACACATTGGCGGGTTTACTCGGTAAAAACAGGCTTCGGGGTGTATACTTCGGGGCTTTTTTTTGTTGCGGCAAACGGGCTGAACCCCTAATAACACAAACGCAATTAACCCCTCAGATCACATGCTAACGCCGATTTATTAATTTCACCAAATCTTCCCTTTACGAACCTTGCGCTGATAGCCAGCATTCAGCACGAAAAAACAACCGCCGTATGACCAAACCAGATACGCTTCCCACCATAGCATTTAAAACCTCCGAAGCGTTTGAGAACTGGGTCGCAGAGAATCATGAAACTTCCAGGGGGCTTTGGCTTAAAATATTCAAGAAAGGTTCAGTACAACAGACCGTCAGTTATGCAGAAGCGCTTGATGTGGCGCTTTGTTATGGATGGATTGATGGTCAAAAGAATTCATTTGATGAAGAAGCCTGGCTGCAGAAGTTTTGCCCCCGGACAGCAAAAAGCATTTGGTCCAAGATAAATATCGGGCATATTGAAAGACTGACCAATGAAGGCAGAATGAAACCCGCAGGATTCGAAGCAGTAGAAAAAGCCAAAGCAGACGGCCGGTGGGAAAAGGCATACGATCCGTCCAGTCAGATGACCATCCCCGAAGACTTTCTAAAAGAACTAAGCAAAAACAGGAAAGCCGAAGCAAATTTTAAGAACCTCAACAAGACCAGTCTCTTCTTTATTGGATTTCGGCTTCAGACTGCCAAAAAGCCGGAGACAAGAGAAAAGCGCATGAAAGAGATCATTGACATGCTGGCTAAGGGCGAGAAATTCCGTTAACCCTCATTATCCTCCCCCAATGATCTTCGTTTGCAACCAGAATGCCTGGGAATACGCTTTGAGCGCATCATCCGTCCACCAACAAAAGATTGCCAATCCGGCCATTATTGGGTATCTTAAAGGCTATTCTAACTACCCATCAAATGGCTACTATAAAGACCTCTCTCAACAGGCGTTCCTTCTTAAAAACTTCTGCACTAGCAGGTGGCGGCCTCATGCTTAGCTTTAGTTGGCTGGCAGGATGCAAGCCTTCGCCGGAACGGGCGCTAAGTCTCCCCGACGAATGGCTTGACCTCAATGGCTTTATCAAAATCGCCAACAACGGACTGGTCACCATCATGTCGCCCAACCCCGAAGGAGGTCAAAATATCAAAACAGCCTTCCCGATGATTGTCGCCGACGAACTGGATGTCGACTGGAAGAATGTAGTCGTAGAGCAGGCGCCGCTGGACACAGAGAAATACACACGGCAGTTTATAGGTGGCAGCCAGGCCATCCGCCAGGGCTGGAAAAGCCTTCGCATGGCCGGAGCAACAGCGAGGTACGTACTGAAAGAAGCTGCCGCCAAAGCCTGGGGAGTTCCCTCTGGTGAAATTATCACTGAGGCTGGATTGATCTACCACAAAGCCAGCGGCAAACAGGCTGGCTACGGCGAGATGGCCGCTGCGGCAGTGTCGATTCCCGTGCCTGAAGAAGTGGCGCTCAAGGCGCAAAAAGACTTTAAGATCATTGGCACCTCCCGCAAAAATGTGGATGCGAAAAAGATCGTGACCGGCCAGCCATTGTTTGGCATCGACCACAAAAAAGAGGGCATGCTCATCGCCATGGTGGTGCATCCGCCTGCATTTGGTTTGAAATTAAAATCAGTGGATGATAGTGCTGCCAGGGCTATGCCCGGCATCGTCGACGTGTTTCCCATCAAAAACATGCAGGACAACTACCAGCGTCAGTTTTTTGACACCTGCGCCTTTACAGAACTGGTGGCCGTAGTAGGCAAGTCTACCTGGGAAGTGATGAATGCCAGAAAGGCCCTTAAAGTGGAATGGGAGCCCTTCTCCGATTATTCCGAAACCAGAGACAATGGAACGAGGCTTTTCCCGGCCGGACTCGAAAACAGTGCTGGCCACAGGGAGCAAATGGCAAAAAAAGCCGGCAAAACGGTGAAAGTGCTCCGCAAAGACGGCGATCCGGAAAAAGCCTTTAAAAACGCTGCCAAAGTAATCGAGCGCACCTACACAGCCCCCTTTCTGGCACACAACTGCATGGAACCCATGAACTTCTTTGCTGACGTAACTGCGGACGGAGCAACTTTGGTCGGGCCTCTTCAGAAGCCTGAATTTACTGAAAAGACGGTGTCGGCACGACTGGGCATTCCTCTCGAAAAGATTGATATCCAAATGACCCGACTGGGTGGCGGGTTCGGACGCCGGTCGTACGCCCACTGGCTGGTGGAAGCTGCCGTCATCTCCGATAAAGTAAAAGCACCGGTAAAGCTCGTCTACAGCCGGGAAGACGACATGACCTCAGGCATCTACCGTCCCACCTACCAGGCGACCTATCGGGCCGCCCTGGATGCTGAGAACAACCTGATCGGCTTCCATGTGAACGGTGGTGGCATTCCCGAAAGCTGCATCTATGCCAACCGCTTTCCGGCTGGTGCTGTCGACAATTACCTGGCAGAAGACTGGGTGCTCGATTCCAATATTACCACCGGATCCTTCCGGGCACCCCGCTCCAACTTTATTGCTGCCGCAGAGCAGTCGTTCCTCGACGAAGTAGCCGAAGCAGCAGGGAAAGACCCCATCGATTTCCGACTGGAGCTGTTGGAACGAGCAAAGAACACCCCGGTCGGCGACAACAATGACTATGATGCTGAGCGGTATGCTGGTGTGCTCCAACTGGCGAAAGAAAAATCGAACTGGGGTGAGAAAAAGGCAGGCGTGCACCGGGGTGTTTCTGCTTACTTCTGCCACAACAGTTACGCTGCCAATGTGTTAGACCTGGTGTTTGAGAATGGCAATGCCCGGGTAGAGAAAGTCACCTGTGCCATCGATTGTGGCATAGTCGTAAATCCTGATGCAGCCGCTAATCTGGCCGAGGGAGCCACAGTGGACGGCGTCGGCACGGCGATGTTCGGTGCCTTTACCTTTAAAGACGGCGTTCCGGAAAAGACCAACTTCGACAAGTACCGGATGATCCGCACGAAAGAAGCACCCAAAGTCATCGACGTGCATTTCGTCAAGAATGACATTGACCCAACTGGCATGGGAGAACCGGCCTACCCCCCTGTTTTCGCTGCATTGGCCAATGCGCTTTACCAGGCCACTGGCAAACGCATGTACGATCAGCCATTTGCGCCTGCGCTGGAGGAGTTGTCGAGGTCGAGGATTTAATATTGTTTGATTTTCGTAGCTGTTTATTTGTTTTTCATTACTCAAACAGCCTCCATGACCCTACCTTTGATTTGTTAAACGTAATAAACGCAAACAATCATGAGTAGTCCTTTGCCAACACGCACCCTCGGAAAAAACGGTCTGGAAGTATCTGCCCTTGGCCTTGGTTGCATGGGTATGAGTTTTGGTCTTGGTCCAGCCGGCGAGAAAAGCGAAATGATCAAAGTAATTCGGTCTGCTGTAGAGCAGGGTGTCACTTTCTTTGATACTGCGGAGGTATACGGGCCCTACACAAATGAAAGTCTTGTGGGGGAAGCTCTTCAACCTTTTAGGAACAAGGTAATTATTGCTACCAAGTTTGGCTTCAATATCGTCGACGGAAAGATGGCTGGTGTCAATAGCCGCCCTGAAAATATAAAGAAGGCGGTTGAAGCATCACTCAAGCGACTGCGGATAGACTCAATAGATTTGCTTTACCAGCACAGGGTAGACCCCAATGTACCCATTGAAGATGTAGCCGGAACCGTAAAGGACCTTATCCGGGAGGGAAAGGCGAAACACTTCGGCCTCTCAGAAGCCGGAGCCGCCACGATCAGGAAAGCACATGCCGTTCAACCAGTTGCTGCCCTTCAAAGCGAGTACTCACTCTGGACAAGGCAGCATGAAAAGGAAATCATTCCCACCATTGAAGAATTAGGGATAGGGCTTGTGGCGTTCAGTCCATTGGGCAAAGGCTTCCTGACGGGCAAAATTGATGAAAACACGAAGTTTGGCGAAGGTGATATTCGCAGTATGCTGCCAAGATACGCCGAAGAAGCACGAACGGCTAACAAAGCACTGTTGGACATGATTGCAATGTTTGCTGAGCGAAAAAATGCTACCAATGCCCAAATTGCTCTGGCCTGGGTACTGGCACAAAAACCATGGATCGTGCCCATTCCCGGCACCACCAAAATCCACCGCTTGACGGAAAACATTGGCGCCGCCACTATTAAGCTAACAGCTGACGAGTTGAAGGAAATGGAAGCAGCTTCGGCACAGATTGAAATCGTGGGTAACCGGTACACCGAGGCAATGGAAAAGGCGACGGGGTTGTAAAACACGAGACTTTGCGAAAAGCAGCAATAAAGGCAAAAGTTGCACAAAAAATTTAGTCAGCCGCAATCACCAACCGACATCTGACGTATTACCCCTTCAAACATGATGGATGTCCTGTTTTCTCAGCATCGCTTTTGCGATTTTTGATAAAATTGTCTGCGCATGAGCAACAAGACGCCCCTTACCATTATCAGAGCAATTCACACCTTCATTTGGGGATTTTTCAATGTTGTGATTTTCTACATGCTCTACGCAGTCATCACCAATAGAATTGACAAATGGCTATGGATCGGTTTTGCACTGGTGGCGTTGGAGGGCATCACGTTATTAGTCTTTAAGTGGGTTTGCCCACTGACCATTGCCGCCAGAAAGTACTCCTCCTCCACAGCCGACAATTTTGATATTTTCTTGCCAAATTGGCTGGCCAGGCACACCAAACTGATCTACACTTCCATAGTGTTTTTCATTGCAATTCTGACCTTGATTCGGTTGTTGTCGATTTGAAGGCTTGTCAAACTATTTCGTCGCAGCTAATGGCTTCACCCACTCCTTCTTTTCAAAATCCCATACCCTGACCACCTTGGCCGGGTTGCCTACAGCCACTGAATAAGGCGGAATATCTGTCATGACCACTGAGTTGGCACCAATACGGCAATATTTGCCAAGCACCAACGGTTCTCCGTTCTTTTTACCCATAATTACGGTGCCTGTGCCTACGAAAGCATCCTCTTCCAGTATAACAGGAGCCTTTTGTGAGGGCTGAAAATGATGCGGCAGGTCAGGATCAATGCCATGATGCATGCCAAGGATGCGCACATATTGCGAGAGCCCCACATGTTTGTGCATCGTTACTGGCCCTATGATCACGCAGCCAAGTCCGGTATGTACCTCATCCCCCATCACTATGTCTCCCATACCGTTGTTGATCAGCACTCCCTTTTCAATACGGGAGTACTTGCCCATGCTGAACTTGTTGAAAGGAACCAGGTCGAGACGGGAGCCCCAGCTGATGCCTCTTTTAAAATAGCGGGGAAAGATCAGCCATAGCCAGATATACCATCGCACCCTGGCACTGTAGGGCTTGCGCTGGAAAATGAGCTGAAGCACAAGCTGCTTAAGCTTCGGGCTGCTTCTGATCTTTTCTTTGAGAGACATTTCCTTTTGGTTGTTTTTCGAGAGCAAACCTGATAAGCGTCCCAAACTGCCTTGCCCGGTGTGTCCATGTATTTTTTGAAGCCACGAGTGCCCGGTGCTTTTGTTTTTCTTCATCATCGGAAGCGTAGGCTTTCAACACTTTGTCCGCAAAGTCTTCCGGTGTCAAACCCATCTCAACCACTTCACCGAGGCTGTCCAGCACTTCGGGATTAAAGTTGGTGCTTACCACCGGCTTGCCTGCTGCGAGGTACTCAAAAAGCTTCAGCGGGTAAATTCCCTGGCTCACCTCGTCACATTTGAATGGTATAATGGCCACATCAAACCGAGCCATCACCGAAGGGGCCTCCTCGTGATCGCATGAACCTGTAAAGTGTATCCTGGGGTGATCAAAAACTTTTTCTGGTACATATCCCGGCTCTACGGGGCCTGCCAGCACAAGGTTCCAGTCGCTCAATACCTCCAGCGCATCATGCAACAAATCAAAGTCCGTTCTCCGCTCTATGTTCCCCAGGTAGCCCATCACCTTGCCCTCTATACCAGCAAGACTCTTGTGATACGTTCCTTTGATGGCCAATGCTTTGTTGAAAAGCTTATAGTTAGCTGCATTAGGCACCAGGAAACTATTCTCAATTCCCTGATCTGCAAATTTCTTTTGAAGAGCTGGCGCAGTTGAAATCACCATGTCCGATTGTTCCACGGCTATTTGCTCGAGATAAGGGCCATGGCGCAGCGTAAATGACTTCACCATTGGGTCAATGCAGTGATAGACACTCAGCGCAGGTTTTATGGCCAGCTTGTTTTTAAGTCCAGGGAAATAGAAGTCGAAGGAGTTGATGTAAACCAACGATTCAATATGGCTTTGCTTTAAAAACCGGTTGATCCTCCTGGCCACCAAGCCGTGATTCAGACCAGAGAATAAATTGTAGATAATCCCCCTGGGGAGAAAGTTAATAGGCCAAACAAAGGGAGGAAGGAGCACCTTCACTCCCTCTTTTTCGATCACAGGTTTTTTGAAGTAAGCCAAAATCCTTTTGCGAATCTCCGGTTTGTGGAACCCCTTAAGCAGCTCAGTAAATGTAAAAGGATGATCGACCAGAATCAGATTATTGTCCAATGCCAACTCTCTCGAAATTTGCCAGGTCGTCGACGTATATCGTTCATCGTGCCGGGGAAGGGAAAGCACCAGTATGTTAGTATTTGCAAGTCTGGTCATCAGGATGCCATTTGGTTAACCGGCTGTCTCGTCTCCAGGCCTTTCCGAAGCTCCACCGCTAAATCCGGGTGACGATCGTACTGATGTACTACGGCCAGCGGTTGTCCGGTAAGGTTCTCAATTCTTCCATTAGATACCGAAAATTCTGTTAAATCCGAAAAGTGAAGAGTAGCGATCGATCCTGATCCGTTGGCTTCCAAGTGTCTGGTAAGCCCACGCAGGCGATAGTAAAACAAGCGAATATGAATGGCCTGATCGGCACCAAGCATATCGATAATCTTCGGAAGGTTTTCATAGGTCTCTTCCAGCATTTCTTCAATATACTGATTGATGGCCCGGCGAGAGCCATAGGTTACCCCAGCACAAGCCACATTTTTATCGGCCATTTGCTCGAAAATAGCATCAGAGTACGTTCTCCTGATCCACTTCTCGTTCATCTCACTTTCACTGTTGGCCACTGGCTCAATACCTGTCACTATCGCATCGCTTTGAAGGGTTGCAAATGGATCGTATTGAAAAATGATATCCCGCACATCGGCAATCATCACTTGCTCATGAGGAAGCTGCGACAAGAGCTGCTTGATCAGGAAAAATCTTTTGACCATAAACTGTGTTAGCGGTGAGGTTAATGCCTCAATTCTCGTCCTTCTTAGTGGGTCCCGTTCCCATTTTGCTGACAGGTACTGCGCATATTTTTGCTGCAGCGAGGGCATCTTGCTAAGTACCTTGGCTATTACCTTGCCTGTAAAATTCTCCTTGAAAGGAATGAAATGAACGCCTTGAATATGACTACAGTCTGCCTCAAGTTGAGGGATGTTTTTGCCCGCAAACATGTAAATATCAGTGTCAGGTATGAACTTTTTGCAGCTCAGAACAAAGTGTTTAATATGTTCAAAGCCATAGCCAACCCCAAAAGTGATTATTGCCTTTCTCATCATCTTACGATTTGGTGACGAAATCATCGGTAGTATGCTTTAATTTTTTAGGTCCGAAAGCGTATTCAATTAGCTTTCCTGACTCATTCTGAATTCTTTTTATAAACGCATTGAACAGCGTGCCGTCCTTAAGAAGTCTCCTCGAACTCGTCCACATCCTGGCTTTGCTATTGCGCACCAGCTTCAGCTTTCCAATCTCTCCAAGCTTCCGGCCCATCCTGCCATCTTCTCCAAAAACAACGAAGTTGGCACTCGACTCATCGTTGTCAAACACCCGGGTCACAGGCATTTCGAAGCCTTTCACAGCCAGCCCCTGCTCTATGCGGAACCCAAAGTTGGCACCACGCACATTCAAAAACTCCCTTCTAATGCGTCTGTATTCGAAAAGAATTTCTGCCAAAAGTTCATAAAAGCCGAGCTGGACACGGCCAGCCTTACCAAAGGGTAGGAAGCTGTAGTTGGCATACACACAGGTAATTTTCTCATTGTCCATGAGTGGCTTTACCAGGGTCTCGACCCAGTGCGGAGGGTACAACGAATCGCCATCCCCGCAAAGCTGGTACTTGCCTGTAGACGCTCTCAGTCCCGCCAGCCTGGCATGAGCGATGCCTTGTTTCGTTTCAAGTAATGACCTCACTCCCAGCCTGTCTAGTAATGCCTGAGTGCTATCAGTCGAGTTATTGTTAACGATGATCAATTCAGTTGGGTATTTCAGCTCCATGGCCGAAAAGGAAGAAAGCGTTCTTAGCAGGTTTTTCTCCTCATTCCAAACTGGAATTACGACTGAAACAACAGGTTGGTTTGCATGGAACTTCGACAAACCAGCTTTGATTCTGTCAAGCTCAGAGGCCGAAGCCTGCTTCCAGTCGCCATCTTTGAAATTATGTTTTCTCACCCAGCCGGGCACATTGAATCGTGAGCTCATGAGTATCTTAGATTATTAAATTTGTAACCAATTTTTTGGGAGTAGATAGGCGACTGAAAATTCCAACCAATGCCTGCTAAATGAGCCTTGATATTGCCCCACTGCTTCTTCAAAGCATAGGAAACCAGGCTTTTTGGTGTGGCCACCAAAAGAAAATATATCCAGAACAAGGTCAGGTAGAAAGACCTTGAGTTACGGCGCATGAACAAAATCCTGTTTCTGCTCATAAAATAACTTTTCAGCTCACTGATTGGACCCACGGTTTGCGACTCCTTGTGAAACAGCATCGATTGGGTGTCAACAGCGATCTTAAATCCATGTTTCTTGATCATCTCGGCCCAGTCGTGCTCTTCATAGTAGAGAAAGTATGTCTCCGGCATCATGCCAACTGCTTCCACAACTCGCTTAGGAATCATCATAGCCGCCCCGTGAGGAAAGCTTGTGTAACTCAATCCTTCGTCATCTGCTGCTGCCGTTGCTGTCAGGCATTCGTTGCGACAGGTTACTTTGTTGAATGGAGTGAAACCAGCATACTGCATTACATCGGGGGTGTCGAAATAATAAAGCAAGGGGCACAACACGCCAATAGCCGGGTTGCTCTTCATCATCGAAACGAGTCTGGGTAAGATATCGGCCTTGAATTCAGTATCGTTATTGATAAAAAAGAAATAGTCTCCTTTTGCTTTTCTGATGCCAAGGTTGTTACCACCGGCAAAGCCGAGGTTGATGTCGCTTCTTACAAACGTGATCCATGGGTGCTGAGCCTTCAACAACGGGCCCGGGTTCTCCCGGGACCCATTGTCTACCACCACCATCTGAATGTCTTTCATCCCCAGCTTTTCAATGCTCCGAAGTAGTTCCAGGGTGACTTTAGTATTGTTATAATTAACTGTGATGATCGATACCATACTTATACTGCTAATTTTCTTTGCGCTTTTTCCCACACGGCCGACTGCTTACCATTTATTAGTCGCCATAGGCCCCGGAAAACAGAAACATTCATGATGGTGAAGTACAAGGGTATGTACAGAATCTTCAGCCTTGTTTTTCGCTTTTCAAGTAGGTAACCCACAGCCGCCATTACATAAAATGCTATCTGGGCAACGAAGAGGATCGTGCCTGGCAAGTAGCCCTGAAGAGCCAGCATGAAGCTGGTGACGAGAAGAAGCGGCAACATCAGCGGAGCGAGTGTCCAGCGAAGTGCCCGGTGCGATACATACTGAAAGGTCAATACAGGGTTGGGGAAAGGATTAAGTAGTCCGCTCATGCGCACTACTGCCTGAAGTCCTCCGGCGGCGATTCTCACCTTCCGCTTTATTTCTTCGGTAATAGAAAGGGAAGCCGTTTCAAGAGCATATGACTGTGCCTCATATACTACCCGATGCCCTTTAGCGGCTATTCCCATTGTGAGTACAAAATCTTCGATAAGGGTGTCGGCCGGCACGGGCTCATAAAGGGAAGTTCTCACAGCAAAAAGCTCACCTGCAGCCCCAACCACTGAGTGCAGCTCTGAATCCCATTGTTTGAGCTTTGATTCATATTTCCAGTAGATGCCTTCACCAGCGGCTGAAGCATCGTCGGCGTTGGTTTGTTCAATCCTTTTTTCTCCGGCCACTGCCCCCACCGATGGGTCAGCGAAATGGCGAACCATGTTGGAAACTGCCTCTTTGTTGAGCAGTGTATTGGCGTCGGTGAAAATGGTGATAGGCGACGCAATGCTTTTCATTACCCTTTCAACAGCAGCCAGCTTTCCTTTGCGTTCGGGTCTGTGCTCCAGGGTAATGGCTGGGTATTTCGTAATAATCTCGTTGGTCTTATCTGTACTGCCGTCAGTGACAAAAAGAAACTTGATCTTATCAGACGGGTAGCTAAGGCTCAGGGAATTCCTGATTTTGTCTTCCACACAGTCCTGCTCGTTGTACGCAGCAACTAACATGGTTACTTCTGGCCACTCGATGGTAGAGAATTCCTTTCTTGGAGAGAAAAGTCGCTTGAATTTTACAAGCACAAAAAGCACCAACCCATAGCCGAGGTAGCTGTAGAAGAGAATACTAAAAGCGACAATACTGAGAATGATAAGGATTTCCATTTCTGATCTTTTCCACCAAATTAGTGGGTGATCAGTGGTTGGGGCCTAAGTATTCGATAGTTGGGGACGAACTGTCGATTTTTGGATTGAATCGGTGGAAGAGGGAATCAGAGAGTTTTGATATGGTTCATCAAAACGGGCTTATGTGCCCTACTGATAGGTATTACTTTGTCTTTAATCACCAGGTTAGTTTCCTCAATATCAACAATCTTGGAAAGGTTCACTATGTACGACCTGTGCACTTTCAAAAACTTGCTGTTGTCTATTTTAGCATCAATGTTTTTTAAAGTAGAGTGAACAATGAATTTTTCTTTTTTCTCGGTGTGAAAGACGACATAATCTCCGATAGATTCTACGTATAAAATATCATCCAGGCTAAGCCTTACATGCCTCCCATCTACTTTTACATAGAGTTCGTTAATCTCTTTGGATGTCTTTTTACCGTGCACCTCTCTTGCTTTATCAATGGCCTTTAAAAGCCTGCTCAAAACAATGGGTTTATGCAAATAGTCAGTCACCTTATATTCAAATGCTTCGAGGGCGTACTCCTTAAGCGTGGTGGTGAAAATAACCTGAGGAATGTCGGGTTTCATGCGAACCAACTCCATGCCATTAAGCTCTGGCATTTCAATGTCGAGCAAAATAAGGTCTACCTCTTCTTTGTTTAAAAAATTAAGCGCCTCTAGCCCATTCTCACACATCCCCACCACAGTGAGGTCTTCAATCTTATCACACATGAGCTCCAGCGATTTTCTCGCCATCTCATCATCATCAACTATCAGACACCTCATTGCAATAAATAGCTTTTAATTCTAGCCAACTCATTTTGTACAATTTGCAACTTTGGATCAATATCCCCAATAAATTGAGAAAACTTCTGTTGAAGGGTATTCGTCATGCCCGATGCCTTGCCTTCGGTTTCTATTTCAACAAGGAGCTCTGACACTTTGGTCAGTCCCACCATAGCAAAGTTGGGAGATATTTTGTGCACCTTCCGAATGAATTCCGCCTCGTTTCCCTCTTTTTCCAGCTGTTTCAAAAGCTCAATTTCGCTGGCAATGCCATCAACAAAAATCTGAAAGATGATGGAAGCCCTTTCTACATCGTCCTCATACATCATGTAAAGGTGCTCTCTGTCCAAAGAGGCTGAAAACTCAAAATCGGGCATTTTTTTCTCTTTCTCCTGCATTTTCTGATCCTTTAGGGCTTTGAGCAATTGCTCAGGAGTAAACGGTTTAGTCAAATGGTAGTTCATGCCTACTTCGAGGGCTCGGTTGCGCTCATCTACCAAAGCTGAAGCAGTCAACGCTATAATCGGAACTGTGCAATTTGGATTATTTTCCATGCTCCTAATCCGTATGGTTGTTTCGTAACCATCCATTTTAGGCATCCGTATATCCATTAAAATATAATTATAAACATAATTTTCAACGAATTCGAGTGCTTCAACCCCATTATTAGCTATATCACAGGTAATTTCCCATTTAAAAAACAACCCCGAAAGGTATTGCTGATTCATTTCATTATCCTCCACTATCAGCACCCTGCTAAGGTCGGGAGGAGAACTACTATCATGGCTTGGTTCCTCGGCTAGCTCGGCTTCGCCCACCCTTAACTCAAGAATCACCCGAAAAGTGGTGCCCTGACCTTCTTCACTTTCGAGTTGTATGGTGCCACCCATCATTTCCACAAGGTGCTTCACTATCGAAAGCCCAAGTCCGGTGCCACCATACTTGAGCTTGGTTTCTTTATCGGCTTGCTTAAAGGTCTCGAACACCATTTTTTGCTTGTCGGCCGATATCCCAATGCCTGTGTCCCACACAGAAAATTCCATTTTAACCGAGTCCCCTATTTTCTCCAGCACTTTAGCAGCGATAACGATGAAGCCTTTTTCAGTGAACTTGGCAGCATTACCCACCAGGTTGATGAAAATCTGGTTCAGTGCCGTAGGGTCTGCCAGAAGGGTCTCGGGCACATCAGGTGATATGTCGGTGAAGAAATTGATATTGCCCTTGCCCGCCTTCACCTCAAAGGTCTTCATGACCGATTCTGCCACGTTCCGGATGTTAACGGGCTCCTCGGCCAGCTCATACAGCCCCGCTTCTATTTTAGACAGGTCAAGGATACCGGATATCAATCCAAGCAGTATTTCTGTCGAAAATTTGATTGTTTTAAGGTAGTCGCTTTGCCGCTGATCCAATGCCGTGTCGCCCAGCAGGTTCGACATTCCAACGATCGCATTGATTGGATTGCGGATTTCATGACTCATGTTGGCCAAAAACTGCTTTTCTGCCAGCATGGCCTTTTCCGCTTTGTTGCGGGCAATCCGCAATTCTTCCTCCAGTCTCTTCCTGTCAGTGATGTCGTAGTGAATGCCTAGCGATCCCTGAATAACGCCCTTTTCGTCGTAAAACGGAGCTCCGCTAATCAGCACCCATCTTCTTTCGCCACTTTTATTCAGTATTTCTATCTCGTAAATATTGGCTTTGCCCTCAAGCCTTTCTGCGTCTTGCTTTTCTATAATTGCCAACGACTCCGGCGGCACAAGCAGTTCATTGGCTTTTTTGCCAACGAGTTCCGCCGTGGTATAGCCAGTCATTTCACAGAACCTCTGGTACGCTTTTATTATTCGCCCATCACGGTCTACCTCAAGCAGGCCCAGCTCCATGTTTTCGATGAGACCTCTGTACTTTTCTTCGCTGAGCTTTAATCGCTTCTCCTGGTTTTTATCTTCTGTAATATCCAAATAGTGCCACAGGTGGCCCAGGTAGGTTTCATCTTCAAAAATCGGGATGTAGTCACGGAGCAGTACCGTGCCGTCATTCATTAACAGCTCCTCCCGGCTCACCAATTGTTGCTTGTTCAGCAGTTGTTCTATGCGTTTGGCAAAAGCTGCGGGATTGGCAAACAAATGTTTAGTCTCTTCTGCAGAATTACTGCAGTCGGCACCAATCAGATCATCGGGCTGAGCAGAAATATTGAAAATGGAACAAAGTTTCTCATTCACCAGCACAATTTTGCGGTGCTCATCCTCTACAAGAATGCCCGCATTGAGACTACCAATTAGCGAGGTGAGCCTTAAACTTGCCTTCATCAACTCCTGCTCCGAGTCTATTCGCTTCGAAACATCTCTTCCAACGGCGCTTACCTTGAGAAGCTTGCCTGAAGGATTGTAGAAATACTGCACATTTTGTTCTATCCAAATCCATTGACCGTTAACGCCAATGACAGGCACCACACTAAAACTGCGTTTCTCCTTCTCAATTCTTTGCTGCTGGTAGAAAAAAAGTATCTGTTTTTTGTATTTATCAGGCACAAAATCGACAAACTTTCGCCCGATAATTTCTGACTTATTCTTGAAACCTAAACTCTTAACAGCCACTGGGTTTACCAGGGTAATGACTCCGCTTCCTGTTGTTTCGTATATAAAATCAGTGGCCGATTCGATAATCTGCCGGTACCTAAGCTCACTTTCCTCTGCTAGCCTGGTTCTCTCGTCTACTTTCAACTCCAGGCTCTCTTTCAGGAGTATCAGCTCCTGGTTGGCACTCTCAAGTTCCTTGGTTCTCGAAATAAGCACAGTCTCAGCTTGCTTCCGCAAAGCTACCTCTCTCTGTAATTGCTTTTTTAAATCTTCCAATTCGTCCATTCCAGCCATCTGAGGTTTGAGGCAATCCACGATTGATCCAAAAAATTACAACTTCTTCAGCATTTTTGATAGCAGAAGTAAATATCATTCACTCCAATATGCTTTTTGAAAGCAACCTCGCTTTTTATTCATTCGCTAAACGCAAAAACAAGTCGAACTGCGACCTGTGTCTTACTCTATGCGGCATTCCTACCGTGGCCCGGCTACACAAACTCAACCTCATTTCTATTAAAAAATTATCACTTCAACGCAACCTGAAGGCAGCTTGGCGCATCTAAACAACGAGGTCAAAACTAACTTACTATGCTTAAAAACTTTTTCAATGTCACCTTCAGGAGCATTCTGAAGCACAAATTCTACTCTTTTATCAATATTCTAGGGCTCTCTATTGGCATCACTTGCTTTCTGATGATCACGCTTTATGTGAAAGACGAGCTGAGCTATGACAAGCACCTCCCAGCCATTGAAAGGCTATACAGGCTCGATTTCACGGGTACTATTGGCGGCAACACTTTCATCACTTCCCTTTCGAGCGTGCCTGCGGCGCAAGCTCTGATAAACGACTACCCGGAGGTGGAATCGGCAGTAAGGATGCGGGAAAGAGGCAATGAAATGATCAGGCCGGAGGGCCAGATGCAGATCTTCAATGAGGAGAAAATACTGCTGGCTGACTCAAACTTCTTTGAGTTTTTTCAGCTGCCCCTGCTTGAAGGTGATCCAGCAACTGCGCTGGCCGCCCCAAAAAAGGCAGCTATAAGCGAGTCGATAGCAAAAAAATATTTCGGTGATGAGCCTGCGGTTGGCAAAACAATAGAAGTGCAAGGCTGGGACAACTTTGAGGTTACGGCTGTATACAAAGAAATGCCCAGCAATCAGCACTTTCATGCCGACGTGCTATTCTCAATTACCAGTACAAGCGAAGCTTTCAATACGCAGTGGATGGGCTTCAATTTTGTCACTTACCTCAAAATTAAGCCTGAGAACACTGCTTCTTCCCTTGAAGCAAAATTCCCCGACATGATCGCCAAATACATCGGGCCCGAAATTCAGAAGTTCATGGGGCAAAGCATGGAAGAATTTCACGAAGCGGGGGGACAATTAGGCTATGCCTTATACCCCGTAATGGACATTCACCTCAACTCCAGCAAGCTCGGCGAGTTTGAAGCAAATAGTGACGTTACCTATGTCTATCTGTTTTCTGTCATCGCTTTCTTCATTCTGCTGATTGCCTGTATCAACTTCATGAACCTGTCCACGGCTCGTTCCGCAAACCGGGCTAAGGAAGTGGGTGTCCGTAAAGTACTGGGTGCACAGCGCCCGGTTATCGTTCGCCAGTTTCTGGCAGAAGCACTTATCCTAAGCTTCTTTTCATTTATGCTGGCTTACGGGTTATGCTTTCTGCTCCTTCCCTCGTTCAATACATTAGCCGAAAAGCAATTAGCCATCAGTGCCTTGCTTACACCCGGGTTTATTATCACCATCTTAGGGTTGATCTTTGCCGTAGGCTTATTGGCCGGCAGCTACCCGGCCTTCTACCTCTCTGGCTTCAAGCCTGTAGAGGTACTTAAAGGCAAGCTCAACCTCGGCATGAAGAGTGGGGCCATTCGTAGCATTCTTGTTGTCTTCCAGTTCACACTCTCCATTATCATGATAGTGGGCACCATGGTTATTTATGATCAATTGAATTTCATACGAAACAAAAAGCTGGGCTACCAGAAAGATCACCTGATCATTATCAACGACCCCTGGCTTTTGAAAGACAACCTCAACGCCTTCAAAACTGAAGCACTGCGAAATTCATCTATCATTAGCGGCACACTCAGCAGCTTTCTGCCTGTTAATGGAAACAACAATAACAACCTTTACTTCAAAGGAAAAAATCCTCAAAACGAATCCCACATAGTCAGTGATTGGCGTGTGGATCAGGACTACGTGCCCACATTCGGGATTGAAATAAAGGACGGACGAAACTTTTCAAGGGAGTTTCCGAGTGACTCTTCTGCTATTGTAGTCAATGAGGCATTTGTTAAACAGTTTGGCCTTGAAAACCCGATCGGAGAATTGATTTCTACCCATGGCGACGACGACGGCATCGTTTCTTACAAAATCATTGGCGTTATGGGCGACTTCCACTATGCATCGCTTAGGGAGAGCATTTACCCGCTAATGATGAAGCTGGCCAGCAGCCGGGGAAATATCACTTTCAAAGTGGCTGGCGACAATATTGATCAAACCATCGCTACCCTGAAGAGCACCTGGGAGCAGTTTGGCCCGGGGCAGCCTTTCAGCTACAACTTCATCGACCAGCAGTTTGAGGATGTGCACAAGTCGGAAATGCGTATAGGCTCCATCTTTATGGTGTTTGCCTCGCTGGCTGTGTTTATTGCCTGCCTTGGGCTGTTTGGGCTTGCAGCTTTCACAGCCGAGCAGCGCAACAAAGAAATTGGCGTACGCAAGGTGCTTGGCGCCAGTGTTTCCAGCATTATGGGCTTGCTCTCCTGGGAGTTTGTGAAGCTGATCGGCATTTCCTTTGTCATAGCGGCGCCCACGGCCTACTTTGCTGTTGGCAAATGGCTCGACAACTTTGCCTACCGAACCGACCTCAACCTGGTGACTATTTTCATTGCGGGCTTGCTATCGTTGGTAGTGGCCTGGCTCACCATGAGCTTTCAAACTTGGCGAGCTGCCCGTGCCAATCCGGTAAACTCCCTCAGAAGCGAATAACATAAAAAAAGAGGCCAGCCCAATTTACTTGCGCTGGCCTCTGCCTTTCAAAAGGAATGTCTTTCTTACTCCCCTGCTTCTTTCTTAGGCAAAACGTTTGTGGTAATGCTGATCCTTTCGCTGCTATTGGTAGCGTTAGAAATAATGGTGATCACCTTGTTTTGCATACCCATTTTTCCAGCGCTGTTGAATGATACCTTTACTTCACCTTTTTCTCCGGGAGCAATAGGCTCTTTTGGCCAGCTGGGGGCTGTGCATCCGCATGTTGTCAGCACTCTCGACAAAATCAGAGGCTCAGTGCCTTTATTTGAAAAGGCAAATACATATTCAACCTTATCTCCTTGTGTAATGTCGCCAAAATCGTGAGTAGACTCTTCAAACTTAATTTCAGGACCCTTCTTTTCTGCAGCCGCATCCTGAGCTTGTACAACCACTGCCGATACCAGCATGAAAACTACTAACCAAGCAAACTTTCTCATATTCAATTATATTTTGTAAAACTCAATTTTAATACACAAACAACGATGTAGGTAACCGTTAGTTCCATTACTAACACCAGAGAAGCGTTTTTATTCTCCTTCATTAACAAAAGTAAATAAATTTCTCAGAGCAAAGAAACTTAGCTGCTCTTCGATACAGCTTCCATTAAACCCCGCATATACCCTATAGCATAAAGGTTGCCAAGAATGCCATACCCGGGATGATTATTTTCCTCTCCTTCCATCGTCGGTACATGATCCGGCCTGATAGGCCCTTTGAAGCCGACATCATAGTAGGCCTTCATGGCTTCATACATATCTGTTTTGCCATTGTCGTGAAAGCTTTCTTCAAACTTCCATTTGTCGCCAATGATGTCACGGAAGTGCACAAAGTAGATGCGATCTTTTTTGCCAAAGTACCTGATGGCCGACGGGATATCCTCCCCCATAGTGGCAAAGGTGCCCTGGCAGAAAGTGAGCCCGTTGCTTGGGCTGGAATGCATATCAAGCATACGTTTGAAGGCCTCCACTGAGGTCATGATCCTCGCAATACCCCGGATGTTGGGTATTGGCGGGTCATCAGGGTGCATGGCCATTTTAATACCTGCTTTTTCGGCTTCCGGCATAATTGCCTTCAGGAAGTAGTCGAGGTTACTCCACATTTTTTCGGCAGAAATTTCGCCGTACTCGGTAAGAGGCTGGTCTTTTACGTCTTCGTAGTTAAAGGCAGTAACGAATGCGTCTCCCCGGCCCCTCTTGTCGACCTGGCTGCGGTGCCAGCTAATGACAGGCATCCAGTTGTAGCAAACAGTGTCGATACCTGCCCTGGAGCTGCTTTTTAAGAACGTAATAAAATTATCAAGCTCTTCGTCTCTCCCAGGCAGGCCCAACTTGGTTTTTTCAAGTGTTGGCGGCCCTTCCAATACCCGGAGTACCAATCCCTCTTTGGCAAAGACATCTTTTAGCCCCTGGATAGTCTCATAGTCCCACGGCTTTTTGCCTGGCACCCCAGCCATACCAGGGCTTACGGAGCAAACCGCCCCATTTACACCCATTTGGCGTTGCAAAGCCAGTTTTTGCGGTTGCATGCCATAGAAGTATGACATGCAAATTTGTAACTCATCTTTCAGTTGTGGATCTCTTCTGATGCCCTCACCAAACGCATAACTGTTTCCCAGGCCAGAGAGGGCTGCCAGTGAGGCAGTGCCCTTTATAAACTGTCTCCTCGACTTTTCCATGTTCTTAAATATTAGGTGTTGCGAGTCGGTCTAACCTGCCAGGGAAGTTAACAAAAAGAGGAAACTTCAAAAGGTTAACTACTTATGAACGGTTCGCAGGTGAAGTGTGAAAACAGAACCCTTACCAAACTCAGATTCGACAGTAATCTTCCCTTTGATCTTTTGTGCAGCTTCGCTGGCGATATAAAGCCCAAGTCCCGATCCTTTAGAGCTGGTAGTGCCTCGATAAAACATTTCGAAAATTCTTTTTTGCATCTCTGGTTTTATTCCCTCACCGTTGTCACTCACCATGATCGACACCTCGCTACCTTTCTTCCGGGAGGTGATTGAAATTTTGGCGGGATGGTTGTCATTTTTTTTCCTGTACGCAATAGCATTGCCAATCAGGTTGGCCAAAATCACCCGAACGCTGGTTTTATCATTGATGATCTCACCCACAGTAAGTGACGAGAAATCAATCTCAACAGCATCGAATCCATCCATATAGCGAACGTCTTCAATGATATCGGCAATGAGTTCCTGCATATCTATGCGCTGGTAGTCTGCCTCCACTCGCTTAACGTGCGAGAAATCGAGCACCTCCACAATAAATTGTTCTAGTTTCCTGACACTGTCTTCAATCTTATTGAAATAAGTTCTATGTTCCTCCTGGTCCTGAGTGAGTGTACTGAGATTAACCAGCCCTTTTATCGATTTAAGAGGTGCTGTAAGGTCATGAGAAACACTGTAGACAAAGTGATCCAGCTCCTTATTGGTTGTTTTTAGTTCATTGTTGGCCCTTTCCAGCCGAATCACCTGATCGGTGATTTGCTCCCGGGCGAAATTGATGTCATCGATCACCCTGCCAGTTATTGCCGAAAACACGTAGAGCAGGCTGGTGCCGAGGTAAATATTGATCAAAAAGGGATCAATCGTGTACTCCCCCATCGTCTCTATCTCCCTGACGACCGGAATAATATAGGCAAGTATAAAGATGAAAGAGTTGGTGAGCACGGCCATGCCAAACCCAAAACGCAAAGCAAACCAGAGTGAAAAAACACCATACACAAACCAGTATCGATCCAAACCGACAAAAAATGACATCATGAAAATTAAAAAATAGATAGCAACTACCAGGAGTTTATCCTTACCGGGGATTTTAGGGGTGTAGTCGTTGAAATCAAAATGAATAGCAAGCAGGCCCCGTCGGCCCATCACCGGTGTTAGAAAATATAGGATTGGAAGGGTTAGTCCAAAATTACACATAAACTCCCTCAGCCAGCCAAGTACAGCAGTGCTGGAGAACATAACAATCGGTACGTGGAACAACAAAAAGAATAGCGCCTTAAGAAAAAGGAAGGAAATGAACAGGGGAATAATTATTCCCCACAGCAAAAACATGTTTAGGTTGTGCGTATCCGGTATCCAATACTTCCCATGGTTCTTCACAGAAAAAAGATACCATGAAAGGAAGACAAATGATGTCTCGGGCAGGGCAAACAAAGGGCGGAAATACCAGGGATCCACGCCCCACAGGTACCCGAAAATGACCGCATTGACGTACACCATGGGAAGCACCCTAACCGGCCCCCACCAGTTGACAAGTATTATTCCTATTGCAGTGGGGAGGTAAATCAGAGCGGCCGAAGAGGAAATTCTGTATAACGACGACAGATAGCTTGCAGCAAAAAAGATAATAAGGGGAGCCACCCACGTCCACCAGGGCAAGATATTTCTCAGCTGAGTTTGGCTGACTTGATTGTCAATTTTCACACAATGGCCCAGGTTGGTTGCTAACTAATATACCGAAAAGATACAATAATAACATACATAAGGAACCTCAACTAGGTTTAGGCTCCTTAGCCAGCAAAAAATTTAGCGTCAAAGTTAACAAGAAAAACTTCATCGGTGGCCCGTGTGACAGCCGTATACAACCACCTGACAAAATCCTGGTTTATCATATCGTCTTTTACGTATCCCTGATCAACAAACACTGCTTGCCATTGGCCGCCCTGCGACTTGTGACAAGTGAGAGCGTAGGCAAACTTAACCTGAAGCGCATTCAGGAACGGATCCTTTTTTAAAGCCTCCGCCCTCTCCTTTTTATTGACCAGGTCTTCATAGTCCTTCAGCACCTCCTCGTATAATTTCTTATGATCCTCCGGGCCAATGGAGGGCGTTGGCGCATGCAACGACTCCAGCAAAACCTTTGCCTCAAACTTGCCTGCATCATAGTCGATCATTCGCAGCTCGAGGTCTGCAAACCTAAAGCCATACGCCTCCTGAAAACTGATGATTTTCATGATTTCAACAAAGTCGCCATTGGCCAAAAACCCTCCCGGAGCATCCTCGGGGAAATAGAAATAATTGTTTCTGGTAGCAAGAAGTATGTCGCCGGCATTGATCTCGTCTTCCATAAAGTGGATTTGTCGCCTGATGTATTGATTGTACATCACTGCTGACTTATTTGATCGACAAATAATGATGGTATTTTCCTGGCCGAACTTGTCATATGCATACCTCAACCCCTCCTCCAGTTTCTCGGAGGTCATCCGGAAGATGTCTTTGAACGGCCTGGTTACGAACCTGGGAGTGTAATTTTCAGCCTTTATCAGCTCCCGAAGAGCGGTAGCGTTTTCCAAAATACCCGACGCCTTTTCCTGGCGTAGCACTTCAGTGAGCTCCACTTCCTTCACATCCACGTGAAATTGACTGCGCAGGTAAGCGCTACTCATGGCCGGCGACTCAATTTGACCAACGGGTGGGAGCTGCGCCACGTCCCCTACCAAAATAAGCCTGTTGGTCTCTTTTTCAAAAACATACTCCATAAGATCTGCCAGCAGCCCATTTTGCCCAAAGTCGCTTTCGTTGGAGAGCATTGACGCTTCATCCACAATGAAGATGGTATCTTTCTGATAGTTTTTCTGTCGGCTAAATTTCAGGTTTTGGCTGCCCGGCTCTGAGGTTTGCTTGTAAATCACTTTGTGGATCGTGAATGCCGAGCGCTTGGCATAGCCGCTCATCACTTTTGCGGCCCGGCCGGTAGGTGCAAGCAGAGAATATTTTCGATTGAAAAGTGGTAGCACATTTACCAACTGGCTAACCAGGGTCGTCTTGCCTGTTCCGGCATAGCCTCTCAGCAGCAGAATCTGCGGGCCCGGCTTTTCATCATTGAGCAGCTCATCCAGGAGGCCCATAAAGGCTCTCTGCCCTTTTGTGGGGGCAAACGGAAAACGGCGTTCGAGTACTTCGGAGGGTAAGGGCAAAATGAGAAGGTGGTTATCTGTAAACGTCGAATTTCCTCAATAGCCTGCTCAAATCAAACATTGAAATGAATTGCGTATACAAAATCCGGCAGGTGGGTGATGGAATTTTCCCTAAATTTGAAGATGGATGTTAGCCAGGAGGTAGAGCGCCTGTATGGGCACGAAGTAAGAACGAGGGTGTGCGGCATTTGCTTCAGGGAAGACAAGCTGCTGTTGATCAAGCACCTGGGCCTTACCGCAGCCGGGTTTCTGTGGGCGCCGCCTGGTGGTGGCGTGCAATACGGCACCAATCTGGAAACCAACCTCATTCGGGAATTCAAAGAAGAAACCGGCCTTAACATAAAAGTGGTTAGATTTCTTTTTGTCTATGAATATGTGGGCCCGCCCCTGCAAACAATAGAACTATTCTTCGAAGTTCAGCCCACAGGCGGAGACCTGTGCAGAGGCGTTGATCCTGAAATGTCTGATTCCCAGCAAATAATAGATGAGGTTCGTTTTGTATCTTTGAAGGAGCTGAACGATTTTGCGCTGGAAAGTCTCCATCACATGTTAAAGGGTGTTCACAGCAAGGAAGACCTACTTCGTAAAACAGGATTTTTTAAATTTGAAAAGAATTAATAAAATAGCGTTTTCTATTAAAATCATATAGTTTCGTAAACTAATAACTTAAGCACTCAAATAGTCAAAAGATGAATACCACCAAAATTCTATCCATTGTAATTCTAGTTATTGCTCTAGCTTTAGGATATTATCTTTTCAGCAGCATCAAAACTGACATTGATACCACTGAAAGAATTGCCAAAACTGAGGCGAGAGTTATTAACAAGCTTAAGATGATCCGTGAGGCTCAGGTAGCTTTCCAGAAAGTAAACGGAAAATACTCTGGCAATTGGGATGAATTACTTGCATTCGTGGATACGGGTAGCTTCTACATCACAAACAAAACGGAGATCATTATTCCACTTGACTATGGTGCTGACAGTATTTATGTTGAAATTGACACAATAGGAACAGTTTTGGTGAAAGACTCAATTTTTAGCCCAAGCAAGTTTCCTAATTTCGACCTTGCCACGCTCCCTCTTATCCCCGGAACAGACGGTAAAAGGTTCGATATGTGGGCTGATAAGATTGACAAAGCAGGTGTGATGGTTGATGTAGTGGAAGTAAGAGACATTGCTCCGGTTGATCCGGCCAGAAAAGAATCCAACGAGATCACTAACCGTAAACCACTTCGTTTCGGTTCGAGAACAAACATCACCACATCGGGAAACTGGGAATAATTGCCTTTGGAGACTCTCGTAGCCAACTACAAGCTTTTAAAAAAGGTCAAAGACGCCAAGTTTGAAGTCGATGACCTTCATCACTATGGGTTGTATCTTCAGATTGGCATCCGTGATTTCCAGTTTTGTGTAATCGACAACAGAGACAATCGATGTCTTCTTTATGAAGACTTTGCCTTTGAAAACGTGAAGACGGTCAATGCCCGTCTTCAAGTCGTTCAAGATCTTTTTGAGAATCATCACCTGCTCATGGCAGGCTTTTGGAGCACCATCAAGCTTTCGATCAAAAGCCACAAGTTTGCGTTGGTACCTCAGCCGGTATTCTCAAAGGAAGGGCTTGTCGACTATCTGTCGTTTAATACCCCGTTTAATCCCAGATACGAAGAAGTATACTTCTATAAGCACATCAGCACCGATGCTGTTAACGTGTTCTCTGCCGACAAGAAGCTGATAGACTGGGTCAGGGAGCTGTACAATCAAAAAGAAGTAATTGTTGTCCACCAGGGAAGCGCATTCATTGAGGGCATTCTGAAATACAACGACCACTCAGGCGAAAAGTCGATGTTTTGTTTGGTCGACAAAGGCATCCTTCACGTGGTAATCACTTCTGATAAAAAGCTACACTATTACAACCAGTTTGCCGTACGAAAAAGTGCTGACTACCTTAAATACATCATGCTTGTGTTTAAGGAAATGAAGCTGTCGCAAAAGAAAAGTAAAGTGCTATTCTGGGGTGGTTTAACCCCACAGTCTCCGCATATTCAGGAGCTCAAAAAGTATATCCGTGACATTTCGTTTGGAAGTCGTCCTTCCTATCTCTCTTTCAGCTTTGTGTTTGACGAGATTCCTGATCACAAAGGCTTCGATGTATTCAATATTTTTCTTTGCGACTAATCTTGGCTAACTTTTAGCCAGAGACTTTTTGTATGCCAAATAAAACCGCTGTCTTTCCTGGTTCATTCGACCCCTTCACCCTGGGGCATTTCGACATTGTGATAAGGAGCCTGAAGCTGTTTGACGAAGTAATCATCGCCATTGGCCACAACAGTCAGAAAAAAAGGTATTTCCCGCTTGAGACTATGCTCAGCAAGATAGAAAGTGCCTTTGTGAAGTATCCGCAGGTAAAAATAGTGACCTATGACGAGCTGACCGCAGACCTCGCCAAAAGGCTGGGCGCTAAAGTACTACTGAGAGGACTCCGAAATACAACGGACTTTGAATATGAGAACAGTATTTCGCAGGTAAACAGGTACCTGAACGACGAAATAGAAACCATGTTTTTGATTACTTCCCCCAAGTACGCCCCCATTAGTTCCACCATTATCAGGGAAGTACATAAATACGGTGGCGATGTAAAGGCCTTTCTGCCTTACGAGTTATAAGCTTCTCTTTTCACTTTATAGAATTCCCGGGCCACGTGCCGGATTGATCGGTAGGAGTTGTAAAGAGAGGCCCTTACATCTCTTATTTCCATCCACCTAAGCTCATCAATGTTTTCCTCTTTTTGCGGAGTCATTTGACTATCATCTATGAGGTCCATACGGTACCAGTGGGTCTTTTTCAAGATGTACTTCTCGTTCATGATATAGGTGTGGTAGGTAGCGCAAATCTTCTCGCCCAAAAGCACCTTCACCCTGCACTCTTCCTCCACCTCCCTCACGGCTGCCATTTCCGGCGTTTCCTTCTTCTCTAGTTTTCCCTTTGGGAAGTCCCATTTACCAAGGCGGTGAATCAGCAAAATCTGATCTCCCTTCTCCACCACACCACCCGCAGCCTCAACAATATTGAACTTTTCCTTCAGGTGATTGATGGTCGCCTTGCGCTTACTCACGGCAAATGTGACTGCATCAAGGTCTTTCAACTTCTTTTTTGTCATCAACTGAAGAAGCTTGTCTATGTCTTCTTTCGAAGCGTTGATCACAAGCACATCGTCTTGCAACTTTTTGGTATCGATGCCGCCTCGCTTTCCGTCAACGATATGGTTGTATTGCTCGAAGTTTTGCACTTCGTCGAGCTTTTTTATGGAGACAGGAATATCGTTGATGAAAATTTTCATGTTGCGATCTAAGGGAATTCAATAATGTAAATTCTCCTCAATATGAAAAAGTTTTTGCCAGGAATTCATTAAAAAAAATCTACTAGCCCGGACACACTGAATGAACATCGTAAGGCACCTTTCGGCTATTTCTTATTCGGGTCAATATTTAACTAAGAACAGAAATGGCAATTTTATCGAGTATGGTTACTTTTGACACATGAACATTAAAATTGCAGACCCTGCCGTTGCCGCCGCCACCGCCAAGCACTTGCTCAGCATTGGGGCAGTAAAGCTCAGCCCCGACAAGCCGTTTACCTGGGCTTCTGGTTGGAAATCGCCTATTTACTGCGACAACAGAATGACATTGTCCTACCCTGAAACAAGAAGTTTCATGAAGGAACAGTTAGTCAATCTTATCAAGAAGGAATTTCCCAGCGTCGGGGGTATTGCAGGAGTGGCCACCGCAGGCATTCCCCAGGGAGCACTTTTAGCTGACAGCCTTGATTTGCCCTTTTGCTATGTGCGCTCCAAGCCGAAAGACCATGGCATGGAAAATCTCATCGAGGGAAGGATAGAGACTGGCCAGAAAGTAGTTGTTGTCGAGGACCTAGTCTCAACTGGAGGCAGCTCACTGAAAGCTGTAGACGCCCTTAGAGGAGCCAAAGCGCAAGTGCTGGGCATGGCAGCCATTTTTACCTATGGTTTCCCTCAGGCCGAGCAAAACTTCGTCAGGGCCGAGGTAAACCTGGCTTGCCTGTGCGACTATGAGTCGCTGATTAAAGTAGCCAGCGATAATGGCTATATCAATGCCTCCCATGTGGCGTCGCTCGGAGCATGGAGAACTGACCCCGCCAACTGGAAAGCTTGAACCAATGGACTATAGCCTAACTTCGTCAGACCTCATTGTTGGTGTTAAAACACTTGGTGCAGAACTCTGTAGCATCAAAGGTGCCAGCAGTGGTGTAGAGTACGTCTGGCAGGCTAACCCAGCCGACTGGGGCAGGCACGCCCCTATTTTGTTTCCCATAGTGGGCAAGCTCAAAGGCGACAGCTATGAGTACATAGGGAAAACATACCATTTACCACAGCATGGCTTTGCAAGAGACCAGCCGTTTAGTCTGATAGAATCGACCACGTCAAAGTTGGTGTTCGAACTTACGTCAAATGACAAGCTGAAGCTTGTATATCCCTTCGACTTTTCATTGTCAGTAACGTATGAGCTCTCAGGAAACTCACTCCGAATTTCCTACGCTGTAAAAAACCCAGGCACTGGTCCCCTCCTCTATTCCGTTGGTGCCCATCCTGCATTTCGTATTCCTATTCATCCCAAAGCCAAAAGGTCGGACTACGAAATCCTTTTTGAAAAAGAAGAGGCAGTGGCTGTGCACCTAATTGACGGCGGACTGCTTTCTGGCAAAACCGGACCCCTTTCCCTTGAGCAAAACAGGCTGGCTATCAGTGACTCTCTGTTCGACAAAGATGCGCTTGTGTTTAAGGGGCTTGCCTCAAAAAAATTATCACTGGCAAAAGCCGGAGAGGCACCGTTCTTAAATTTCTATTTCGATGCTCCTTACTTTGGCATCTGGTCTAAGTCAGCCACATCTCAATTCGTGTGTCTTGAGCCATGGAACGGCATTGCTGACAGTGTCAGTCACAATCAGGCTTTAGAAAAAAAGGAGGGCATTCGCAGCCTGGCCGCTGGCGCAACCGAAACATTCGGCTTCACTGTCGAAATCGCCGGGTAAAACTGTCTTCCCAATGACCAACCAATCTGATTGGCGAACCGAACACAAACCCGGGAAGACCAGCCACGTTCGAGCTTGTATATAAAAAATATGAAGCTCTTAATATTCACTCTCCTTCTGTTTGTTTTTCAAATCGGTGTAGCTCAAGATGCAACTCAAAGGAAAAACAATTTCAACCTGACTAAAAATGGTGTTGCCCTATCTGGCTATGACCCGGTGAGCTACTTCAAAAGCCCGGAACCAAAAAAAGGCGAAGCGACATGGTCGTATACCTACAAAGGAATTACTTATTGGTTTAGCTCAGCTAGCAACCGCTCTGAGTTCGTTAATTCACCTGCGGCTTATGAACCGTCGTATGGCGGGTGGTGCGCCTATGCCCTCGGCACTTCCGGCGAAAAGGTAGAGGTAGATCCGCTCACCTACAAAATCTACCAGGGCAAGCTGCTACTTTTCTACAACAGGCTTTTCACCAATACGCTCACTCTTTGGAACAAAGACGAGGGCACATTCTTTACAACAGCAGAGAAAAATTGGCCTTCTATAATTAATCATTGATTTTCTAGCACATTACTTAGACCAAAGAGGTGTAAAGGTGCAACTCTCATTTTTTCCTCTACAAAATAGCGGTAGTCGTCGAAATAAGCCGCACACAAAACCCTAATTCCTTAAGATTGTACATGACCGATGGAGATGGCTCCAGTATCCCGGTCGTATTATTGAAAAAGCTATGGATGGGAACAGAGAATGTCTTACCAAAAGTTGTCCTATGGCCTCTAGCTTTACATCATGAACCGCAGAATAGAGATTATCTACGTTGTTGACGATGACGACATTTATCAATACGCCGTCAAAAAGAAAATCCTGAAGCGTAAACTTTCTGCCGAGGTAAGTACTTTCAAGAACGGGAAGGACGCCATTCTGCATTTGGGTGAGGTGGTGAAGGTCGGCGGCCGTTTGCCAGACGTTATCTTCCTTGACCTGAACATGCCCATTATGGATGGCTGGGATTTTTTAAACGAATATGCCCGACTTCGGCCTCATGTGAATAAGAAAATTCTTCTTTACATCGTATCAAGTTCAATCCAGGATTCGGACATTGACCGGGCAAGAAGCATGTATGGCGTAACGGATTATATTGTAAAACCTATTGACGACGAACGCCTGGACGATATTTTGATTCCCGCTTAGCAAATTATATTTTCGGGTATCGCCGATTTTCTCTTTACATAAAAGAGAGAAAAGAGAAAGAATGTTTATTTTTCATTGCTTTTGAAAAATACATATTTCTAAGCTTGCTGATCGAACCTAACTATGATACTGAGTTTTTTCCTTCTCATTGTCGGATTTTTTGTTTTAATAAAAGGAGCTGATTTACTGGTAACGGGTGCCTCATCTCTAGCCAAGAGATACAATGTTCCTGAGTTGGCTATCGGACTCACCATTGTCGCATTTGGTACCTCTGCGCCAGAAATGGTGGTTAACGGAGTCGCTTCTTACGAGGGCCATACCGATGTGGTGTTGGGCAACGTAGTTGGCTCAAACATCTTCAACACTTTTTTCATTCTGGGGATAGCCGGTGTGGTCTATCCTCTCTCGGTGCAAAAGAGCACCGTTTTCAAAGAAATACCCTACTCTCTATTTGGGGGTTTACTCATCTTGTTTTTTGCCAACGACGTGCTCCTGAATATGGGAGACCAGAATATCATCAGTGTGGTGGAAGGAGTCATTTTGTTTGTCTTTTTCCTGCTGTTTCTGGTCTATGTCTTTTTCTCGATGAAGAAAGGTCAGGATTCATCAGGTGATGAACCGATCAAGGTCATTGCCATGCCAAAGACTATACTTTTTATGATTTTGGGGCTTATTGGCCTGACCATTGGCGGAAAGCTGGTTGTAAGCAATGCCATAGACATCGCCAGGTACCTTCAGGTGAGCGAGCAGCTGATTGGCCTCACCATTATGGCTGCCGGAACATCGCTGCCGGAGCTGGCCACCTCAGTGGTGGCAGCTACTCAAAAGAAAAGTGACCTGGCTGTCGGTAACATTGTCGGGTCTAACATCTTCAATATGTTTTTTGTGCTGTCTATCAGTTCTATGATCAACCCAATTCCCTACCCGACCATTTTCAATGTGGACATGATCACGTTTATGGCTGGCACTGTCATTCTGTTTATTGCCATGTTCACCGGCGAGAAGAAAATCCTGGATCGCTGGGAAGCCCTTATACTGCTGATGTTTTTCGTCTTTTACAACATGTATCTGGTGTATAGAGATCACCTGATTGGTGCTTAGGAGCTACTTGCTCGATCGCATAAGCATTTAATTCTGGTAATCTTGCCCATGGAACTGGCTCGTATCGAAGTAAACTGCGTCAGAAAAGGACAACATTTCCCTACAAGAGTAAAACAAGAGGATCAATCAGTTCAAAAATAAGATAGCAGAACGACCTTCCGGCCAATATTCCTGCACCAGCGCTAATGGAGGGTCGCATCTGCCAATCTTAATAACGAATTAGTTTCTCCAGAAAAGGTAAACTGAGTAAAGGACATAGGCTGCCAGAAAGATCGCCGCTTCAACCCTATCCAGTTTGTTCCTTTTGAAAGTGAACATGGCCAAAAGGAGAGCCACCGTTCCAAGCATCAAAACAAACATGTCGGCATTCATTGTGGCATTGTAAGGTACCGGCCTGACAGTTCCGTTGATTCCCAAAATAAAAATGATGTTGAAGATGTTTGAGCCAACCACATTGCCAATAGCGATGTCGGTATTTCGCCGGTAAGCGGCCATGGCTGACGTCGCCAATTCCGGCAAAGAGGTGCCTGCTGCGAGCACTGTAAGGCCGATCAATTTTTCGCTCATTGAAAATGCCCGGGCAATATAGACGGCACTGTCTGTGACCAATTTCCCTCCTAACACAAGCGCCGCAATACCTAACACCACAAAAACCACCGACAGCCATTTTGATAAAGTTTTCACCTCCTCGCCGTTGCTTGCCACCTCTTGCTCAAGTTTGGCTGTTTTCAGAATATAAAACATAAAAAGACCGAACAACAGCAACAGAACTAATGCCTCCGTACGGCTCAAACTATTCTCCAGCGAGCCAAAAAACATCACGTCATTTACCAGAAAATAAAGGATGAGTGCACAGAAGAGCGAAAATGGGATTTCGTATCTGACCGTTGTCCGTTGAACAGAAAGCGGGTAAATGAGTCCGGCTATCCCCAAAATGAACAACAGATTAAACACATTACTCCCGATAATATTACCGTAGATGGCATCATTCATGCCCCTGACAGAGGAGAAAAGATTGACGGTCAACTCGGGGGTTGAAGTGCCGAAAGCTACAACTGTAAGACCGATGACCAGATTTGAAATTTTAAAGCCCCTTGCAAGAGACGAAGCGCCATTAACAAGATAGTCGGCACCCTTGATCAGCACAATGAAGCCGATGACCAGCAACGTGAAATTTAAAACCATGATATGATTGTTTAGCACTGCAAATGCAGCGCAGGTAAGAAAACTGACAGGCGGGTGAGTGGAGTGGCGGGCACGCAACTCCGTCTACTGAGTTATGGTGCCTTGGTCAGTGAGGAAATAAAGACACCCTTATCGACATAGACACGTGAGGCCTCTACTTGAAACAATGCAGTAAAGTACCCGTCGAGAGAAACCTTCGCCGCTTCATCTTCCTTTGACCACGCTCCCAGGGGAAATGAGGATTTTTGAACGGCATGCTGGCCTGTAGAGTAAGCCACAAAATTATAATCCACCGCTACCTTATAGTGCTCCCCTGCACTTCGGCTTGCATAATAAGAATGACTGAGAAATACAGGGAATATTATAACCCGCAGGAAGAAAAAAAGAAAGACAACTACTGAAGTAACCCGAAGAATGGTCTTCATAGAATCAAAATAGTGAACCAAATGTACTTGGAAATGCCCGATAATTTTGTTGTCACAAGAATATTTATTTCCAGGATGTATTAAATGAATGAACATTCATTTATATTTGTGATGTATGAGAATCAGGGACGAAGCCAAAGAAAAGTTGATACGGGAAAAGGCCCTTGAAATGATCGCTAAACAAGGATTTGAGGGCTTAAGTATGCAAAAACTGGCCAAAGCGGCCGGCGTATCACCTGCCACGATCTACATCTATTTCAAAGACAGGGACGACCTCATCCTGCAACTTTGTAAAGAGGAAGGCACAAAAATGATAGAAGCCACCTTCGATGGTTTTGACCCTGAGATGCATTTCGAAGAAGGCCTGAGCATTCAGTGGAAGAACAGGTACCGCTACTGGCTCGAAAACCCAATGAGTGGGCAGTTTCTCGAGCAAGTGAAGCATTCTCCGCCTTATGAAGCTTTTTTTGGTCAGGATAAGGTGTTTCCGAGGTTAATGGGGCATTTCATGGCCAATGCTGTCGCCCGAAAAGAAGTGATTCCGTTGCCAGCTGAAGTGTATTGGTCGGTTGCATTTGCTCCCCTCTACCAGCTCATTAAATTTCATCTGGCCGGAAAAGGATTGGGCAACAGAGGCCCATTTCTTCTCGATGAATCAAAACTGGAGATGGCGCTGGCTTTGGTGTTAAAAGCGCTTAAACCATAAAATGAAAACAATTTAAAGTAATTCTTAAGTACAATCGTCTATCATTCAGAGGACTAATTTTTTGCTATGAATTCTACCGTTACCAACGAGATTCTTGTTTTTAAAACCAACATCCGCTACAAAAAAGATGTGAACAAGGTTTCACCTTTACTGGAATCGGATAGTAGAGTCATGGAGTGGAATGTGGATCAAATGGATATAGACAATGTGCTAAGGATTGCTTCGGATGAACTTCATCCAAAAGAAGTAATAACCATGATCCAAACAGCCGGGTATTTTTGCGAGGAGCTGCCCGACTGATTCAAACTCCAATATTGAATGACAAAAGACTCATCTCCCAGAAAAAAGATATTTACCAGGTACGAAACCTTTATCATTGCCATACTGGCAATTATTCAATTTACCGTCATCCTTGACTTTATGGTGTTGTCACCACTGGGTGCCATGCTGCTAGTGGAGCTTGATATCACCACCTCTCAGTTTGGGCTCGTGGTGTCGGCCTATGCTTTCAGTGCCGGGATCTCAGGTTTGCTAGCCGCTGGCTTTGCCGACAAGTTCGACAGAAAGAAGTTGCTGCTTTTCTTTTACTCCGGCTTCACTATTGGTACGTTGCTCTGCGGTGTGGCACCTAACTATCACTTTCTTCTTGCCGCCAGAATCGTCACAGGCATCTTCGGCGGTGTGCTGGGCTCGGTGGTTTTTGCCATCATCACCGACCTTTTCAAGCTAGAAGTGAGAGGTCGTGTGATGGGTTTTGTGCAAATGGCATTTGCCAGCAGCCAGGTACTTGGATTGCCGGTAGGCCTTTATGTCGCTAACATTTGGGGGTGGCACTCTCCCTTTATTCTGATCGTGGGGCTGGCGATCGCCACCGCCACTGTCATCATCTTTTTCATGAAGCCTGTAGATGAGCACCTGAAGCTTCAAACGCCAGGCAATCCGTTCAAGCACCTCTATAAAACGGTTTCCCAGCCCATTTACCTGAAGGCCTTTGGTGCCACCGCCCTTCTAGCCACTGGCGGTTTCATGCTTATGCCCTTTGGTAGCACGTTTGGCGTTAACAACCTGGGCATCACACTTGACCAGCTTCCATTGGTATACATGCTTACCGGCATCAGCACCATCATGGTAGGGCCACTGGCCGGGAAGCTGAGCGACCTTTATGGCAAGTACAAAATATTCACCATTGGTACTTTCATAGGGATTGCTACGATCCTGATCTATTGCAACCTTGGCATTACCCCTCTTTGGGTTGTGATCATGATCAATATCGCCATCTTCATAGGCATCACTGCCAGAATGATTTCTGCATCTGCTTTGATGACAGCCATTCCCGAACCAAAGGAGCGTGGCGCTTTTATGGGGGTAAACTCCTCCATTCAACAAATTTCGGGTGGTTTTGCCTCAGCGCTGGCTGGCATTATTGTTATACAAACACCAGCCGGGCCACTTGAGCGATACGACTTGCTTGGCTATGTGGTTACCGGCACCATGATTGTTACAATTCTGATGATGGGCGTGATCAACAAGATCGTGAAGGAGAAGGTGAAGCGGCAAATTCAAGCAGCCTAGCACCCGAATCAACTTGATCCTCCACAAGGTTTACCGCCACGAATTCTATAATTTGGTATAAACCAATGATGTTGTTATGGAAAGAATAGTGGTAGTTTGCTATCGACCTAAGCCTGGCAAGGACAAAATCCTTGAAAAGCTGGTGAAAAACCATGTGCCCGCTTTGAAGCGAGAAGGCCTGGTGAGTGACAGGCTCCCAGTGATGATGAAATCGAAAGACGGAACTGTTATTGAGGTTTTTGGCTGGAAGTCGGCCGAAGCCATACAAACTGCCCATTCTAATCCGGTTGTGCAGGAGATGTGGAAAAAATTTCAGGAAGCTTGTGACTATGAAATACCTGTGAACATAGAAGAGTTCAACGGCATATTTTCTGAGTTCAGCCCCCTGTAGTCAAACAATTTGGAGCGAGTTGTGTCAAAAGAGCTTACGCATGCTCAATCACTCCCATTCCAAACAAAGCAAAATCGTATTTAACAGGATCCACAGGATCCATTTGCCGCAGGTTGTGAGTGAGCTCCAAAGCTGTTTGCCAATCGGTTTGCTTTCGGGTGATCAATCCGAAACTTCTGGCCACCCTGTCCACGTGCAAGTCGCACGGACAAACAAGCTGCGAGGGCCTGATGGTTTTCCACAAGCCAAAATCAACACCCCGGTCGTCCTTTCTTACCATCCAGCGCAGAAACATGTTGATACGCTTGCAGGCGCTTTTCCTTTTTGGCGTCGCAATGTGTTTCCTGGTGCGCTGTGGAAAGTCGGGAAGGTTGAAGAACAAATCATGAAAACCGATCAGCCCATTTTCAATCGTCTCATCGCCAGGCTTCATCGAATTTGAGAAAGCACTCTCAAGGCTGTTGTGGCTGGCATAGTGCTCACGAAAGAACTGAATAAAGTAAAGTAGATCCGTTGTGTTGAACGTGCGGTGCTTGAACTTTAGCAAGGCCTTCAAATCGTCGTCGCTGTGATGCAGGATAAATTGATGGGGTGCATTATCCATCAGGCTAAATAACTCCCTGCACTTGTTGATGATAGTGACCCGCTGCCCCCAGGCCAGAGTGGCAGCAAAGAATCCCGTGATCTCAATGTCCTGCTTGGTGGTGAAGCTATGGGGAATGCAAACCGGATCCTTTTCTATGAAAAAGGAGCGATTGTACTCATCCACCTTTTGATCGAGTAGCGTTTTAAGTTCTTTAATGTCGATCATTCGGCGCTCCGCTTATTTAGATAAGTCAACAGATCAGCTGTGGTTATTACATTGGAAACACCCTTCTTCAGTAGTCCTCCATATAACTTCTTGTCTCCTGTCCAGAGTTTAGCGTCAGGAACGTTACTGGCCATTGCTACAAATAACAAATCATCGGCATCTATGTCTTTAACGATATCATAGGCGGACTTCAAAGAAGAGTTTGACAAAAAGCTATCTGACAAAAAAGTGATGTCACTAGTCACGGTAGCAATCAGTTCGGATAATTCATCGCTACCTAGATTCGTCAATGTTAATAGCTTCGGGAAGTGGCTCTCAATTTCGACAAACAAGTATTCAGAAGAGTAGAATTCAAGGATTGCTTTTGAGTGAATGAGAAGACGGCCAATATTTCCTGATGAGTTTAAGATACCAATAAAAACAATATTAGTATCAACTATTATCTTCATTTAGAAATTTTGACTTATTACTCTCAAACCAGCTTTTGTTAATCGACTTTGCCAATTTATCAACCTCAACCTGCTTAACTTTGAACTTTGAAGTAATTTCCTGATAGCGCAAATAGCGTAAAAAATCTTCTATCTCTTCCACATTGACGGTTGAAGGTAGCCTGATAATTAATTCGTCTTTTGTTTTTTCAATGACCATATCTCCAAATATTTATTAAGATAAGAGAATTAAAGACGAGAATTACCAGACTTCAGCCTTATTCTCACTATCAATCTTTCAGTTACGGAACATAAGACACTTCAACAGGCACTTTCGGGTCAACTGATTCAAGCCTTTGAAAAGCTTTTTCCGAAAGCCTGATCAGCACCTTGTTGTTCGCTCCAGTGTCAGGCAGTTTACCCACTACCCTTACATAAATCGATCTGCCGTTCATTCTGTTCTTCACTTCCAGAATGGCACCGATGGGCGCAGTACGGTGCAGCGCCAGAAACTTCCTTGTTTCAGGCGAGTTTTCAATCACCATAGCAAAGCCCTCTTCTACCACTTTTTCGTAGCCCGCCACCGAGGCCGTATCTCTGGTATAGCCTTGCTTGTTGATCTGCTTCAGCGAACCATTGCTGGCCTCGCTTACCACAAGTTCCTTTTTCTTCTCTCTCGTCGGTGTTTCTTCCACAACCACTACGGGTGCCTTAATAGTTGCCGGCTTCCCAATGGCCAGCTCCTGCCCCACCGACAGGCTGTTGCCCTTGAGGTCGTTCCATTTTTTGATATCGTCTACAGACACATCGTATTTCTGCGAAATACTAAAAAGCGTTTCGGAAGGTGCTACGGTATGATAAGTCAGCTGAGGATTTTTCGGGGTGGCAGGCTCAGCTTTAACAGGGGCTGTCTGCTCCAGTGGCTTTTGGCCTTTCTTTACCACCAGCTGCTGTCCGGTACTTAGCTCGTTGCTTGTCAGGTTATTCAGCCGTTTGATTTCATCCACACTCACATCATATTGCCTCGAAATAGCATACAGCGTCTGACCTGCTTCAACGGTGTGATAAAGCTGCCCCGAAGTCGAGTTTTGATTCATACTCTTTGGGACATCCCCCCTCCAGGGGATAGCGATTTCCTGGCCTATAGCTACACTATTGCCGCTAAGGTTGTTGGTTTTGGAAATTTCTTCCACGCTTGATTGGTATCGCCTCGAAATGGCGTATAGCGTTTCTCCCTGTCCAACCCTATGAATAACAAACTGCTTACCCTCTCTTTTTTCCAGGCGCACAGAGTCCATCTCCGCTCCAAATGAGAGGTTGGTGATCATGGTCAATAAAAAGACAGCCTTAAGCACCCTCAAATAATTCATAAACAATAAGTTGCGTTTTGTTTGACACAAATATCAATCTATTCTTCAGTACAAAGAAAGTATCAGCCGCAAATGCATCCAATCCAGTGCCAATTTTTTCTTCGATCACAATATTCCCTTCAGAATCAATCACGGATAGCACATTTGCATAAGAGCTTCCCTCTGAATAAAACCAGGAGATAACGATCAGGTCTTCTACTTCCAGGTAGTCACAAGCACCAACGGCTTTTACGTTGAAGTAATTGGCAATGAATGACTTAATAGTTTCCAAATGTGGTGACTCACTATCGTAGTGCGTTGGGTATTTGGCTTTTATCGATTGCTCCTGCCCATTAGATTTGTCTACCAAATCGGTCGCAAGCTCCTGCCCGGAATTAATTTCGTAGTGCTTCACAATACTTTCACTTTCACCGTGCTGTTTACCAGAAACTGACAGGCTATTCAATTGTAGCAGTTGAAAATTTTGCAGCCACCATTGTACCTCCATAGATTCTATGTTGATCGCCAAGAGCCCCTGCTTCTCCGGTTGCTGGCTATCATGGTACTGTTTTATCAACAACAGGTTGTCTTTTATCGTTACAATACTCATCCACCATTCTTCCTCGAATGCATAACGATCAAACACCAGAATTTGTGTATGAAGGTCCAGCAAAGAAAAGCTCACAGACGCCTCCTTCAGGTCACGTAGCTCCAGGGCCAGCAATCCTTTTTCCGGTTCAAGCGCCATTTGCCAAATGGGCTGTTCAAAATCATGGATAAAAATGGGTGATAAGCGTTCCGACACTTCTATTTGATTAACTTTACGTAAAACTATAGGTAATATGAACCTATTGAAATTGATGAACAAAAAAAGCGTACTTATCCTCCTGATGGCTTTGCCTTTTTTGGGGCTTGCCCAGCAAAAGCAAACCAAGGTATTAAGAGTGCTATTGGCGGCAGAAATTGATCCACGCACCAACCGGCTGATGGAGCTTGCGCTCAACCAGGCCACTGAAGACTCAGTTGACTATGTGGTGATTGAAATGGACACCTACGGAGGTGCACTTACCGATGCTGATGAGATCAGGACAAGGGTGCTTGATTTCGAGAGGCCCGTTTACGTTTACATCAACAAAGATGCGGCTTCTGCCGGTGCATTGATTTCTATTGCCTGCGACAGTATCTATATGGCCAAAGCTGCAAGCATTGGTGCGGCAACGGTTGTGACTTCGGATGGTGCCGCCGCCCCTGATAAGTACCAAAGCTATATGCGCTCTATCATGCGGTCTACCGCTGAAGCCAACGGCCGTGACCCACGGATAGCTGAGGCCATGGTAGATGAAACGCTGGAGTTTGATAGCATCACGCAGGCAGGCAAGGTGCTTACATTTTCAACCAGCGAGGCCATTAAAAATGGCTACTGCGAAGCCCAGGTCAGCAGCATTGATGAAATAATGGAACGCTCGAGAGTAACCGATTACGAGCTCATCGATTTCAAGCTGGATGCTACTGATAAGATCATTGCCCTGTTTCTCAACCCCTTTATTTCAGGCATCCTCATACTGATCATTATCGGTGGAATCTATTTCGAGCTACAAACACCAGGTGTAGGCTTTCCTATTGTAGCAGCCATTATTGCGGCTACGCTCTATTTTGTGCCCTATTACCTCAATGGCCTGGCGGAAAACTGGGAAATTATTATGTTTTTCATAGGCGTGCTGCTGATAGCCGCCGAAATCTTCGTCATCCCCGGCTTCGGGGTAGCAGGTGTGGCTGGTATTATCTTCACCCTGGGTGCCCTTATTTTGGTAATGGTCAACAACGACAACCTTGATTTCTCTTTCGTTGAATTAGACAGCCTCCTTATTGCTTCCGTCACAGCCATTATTGGCATCATGGGGAGTATTGTCCTCATGTTCTTTGGTGGAGCCCGGCTCAGTCAGTCGAAAGTATTCAACAGAGTGGCCCTGGGAACCAGCATGGACAGAAGTGCAGGCTACACCTCCAGCTTTATGAAAGAGCCGATGGTAGGCAAGACCGGAGAGGCCCACACCATATTAAGACCCAGCGGCAAGGTACTGATCGACGGCGATGTATTCGACGCTTTTACCCGGGGCAACTACATCGACAAGGGCGCCAGAATTGTGGTAATATCTGACGAGGGAACTTCACTGAAAGTTAAAGAGGTTGAATAGTTTTGCCGATAACTCCAAAAACCTGCTCTATGCCTAACATCCTTGGTGTAATCCCAGCCCGTTATGCTTCCACCCGGTTTCCAGGCAAACCTTTGATTGACCTGGCTGGCAAGTCAATGATCCAAAGGGTGTATGAGCAAGCCTGCAAAGCGAAGCTCCTGAGTCGGGTGGTAGTGGCAACGGACGATGAAAGAATTTTGCTCCACCTGCAAAACCTGGGCCTTGAGGTGGTTATGACCTCGACTAATCATACCAACGGCACTGAAAGGTGCCTGGAAGCGTTGCAACTAACTGAAGGTGACTTTGAGTATGTGATCAATATACAAGGGGACGAGCCCTTTATCAATCCGCAACAGATTGATACATTGGCAGGTATTCTGAATGGAAAAGTGCAGCTAGGAACGCTCATCAAAAGAATAACCGATCCAGCCGTGCTCGATTCTCCAAATATTGTTAAGGTGGTGTTTAACAGAAAAATGGAGGCACTGCTTTTCAGCAGATCGTGCATTCCGCACTTGCGGGGGGTTAGTAACCAAGACCGGTTGTCGCAATTCACTTTTTACAAACACATTGGTATTTATGCCTACCGTGTCGATGCCCTTGCGGCCATCACTCACCTGCAGCCCTCCCCTCTCGAAAAAGCGGAGTCGCTGGAGCAGTTGCGCTGGCTGGAAAACGGCTACAAAATAAAGGTGGTGGAAACCGAACTTGAAACGCTGGGAATAGACGCCCCAGAGGATGTGGAGAAAGCTTTGAAACATTATAATGTTTAACCAAATCAAGTCAAGGATGGGAACCCTCGTGGTTGCAGTTTCAACACCCAGTACCTAATTTAGTTACCGACCAACCGACCCAGCATGCGACGGAGACGTAAGCAAAACGCCTGTTTGAACTGCGGCTATCCGCTCAATAGTGAGATTTACAATTACTGCCCGTCCTGCGGACAAGAAAACACCAATATCAATATCTCTTTTGGTCAGCTTCTCTACGATTTTTTTAACAATGCCTTCTCCTTCGATAGCCGGTTCACCAACTCACTAGTGCCTTTTTTCTTCAAACCCGGGTGGCTTACCCAGAAGTTCAACGAAGGAAAAAGAGCCTCCTATGCTAATCCTGTCCGGCTCTATCTGGTCATCAGCCTTTTCTTCTTCTTCGTTCTCAATTTGGTGGGCAAAAAAATCACGAGAGATATAGAAAAAAGCCTTGTCGAGCAGGAAGTAGCAAGACCTGATACGAAGTTTTCGTTTGGCCCTAACCTTCTCAATGGCAGCGACAGCCTGCATATAATGGACAGCATAAGAGCTGAAATGGGCGAATTAGAAAGAGCTAAGGAACTAACTAAAGACAGCACTGAGCTGGCACTGCGAAAAAAATCCCTTGACCCCATTAAAATCAATCTTTCGGATGAGGAAGACAATTTTTTCGGAATAAGCTCCGAGAATTGGGAAGTGTACAACCGGTTAAAAGACGACAGGAAGTTGACTGATGACATGCTCTTCGATAGCCTGAAATTGGAGAACAATAGCACTTCTGAACGCTTCGTTGTCAGGCAAATAATCAGGATAAATAGAGCGGATAAACAAACCCTGTTAGAGTTTGTTGCAAAAAATCTACCGATCCTCATGTTTATCATGCTGCCCATTTTTGCTTTAATACTCAAAGTGCTTTATATCCGTCGCAACATCCTCTATGTTAATCATCTTATGCATGCCATCCACCTTCATAGCTTTGCCTACATCATTTATGGCATCGGTATGTTTGCCGTCGCTATGTACGACAATACCGACGTTTTGGAGGACTGGATCACTACTGTTAGTTTTCTGACAGTAACCGTCTATTCTTACCTGTCCTTCCTCAGGGTATATGAGCAGGGTTGGTTCAAAACACTTACCAAGTTCTGGCTCCTTGGCTGGATCTATTTTTGGTCTTTGTTTATGGGAGTAATGGTAGAGATGACTGTTTCCTTTTTGCTATTCTAAGTCGAAGCTCGCTGTTAAATTGTGTCTTACCTAAACCAAACCTTTATGAAATCCTTCTTTCCTCTGGCATTCATCATTCTGCTGGCTAGTTGTCAACCCACTTCGCCACCAGCAGAAACGGAAGCTCAACACTCCGCTGAAATCAGCAGGTTCGACCGTTCCTTTAAGCCTGCGGTATTTACAGAAACCAATAGGGTGCAAAGAGTAGTTGCACTGGGGCCGGAAATCGAAGCTTTGCTTCAGCAGACCGCCAAAGACAATCACTACCCAGGCATGGTGTATGGCATTGTCATGGAAGGGAAATTAGTTTGGTCGAGTTCCTATGGTATCGTCAATACCGGCAACAAAGTACCAGTCTCAACCAAGTCTCTTTTCAAAATAGCCTCTATGAGCAAAAGTTTTACTGCCATGGCTATTATGAAGCTGGTGGAAATGGGCAAACTCGAACTTGATGATGAAGCCGCTGACTATATGCCAGAAATGAAAAATCTGGTATACCTCACCAAAGACGCCACACCCATCACCATCGAAAACCTGCTCACAATGACAGCGGGCTTTCCCGAGGACAACCCCTGGGGAGACAGACAGCTGGAAGACACCCCAGAAGAATTGCAAGCCCTAGTGGCAGAAGGCCTGAGTTTCTCCAATATCCCCTCCTTTGGCTATGAGTACAGCAACACCGGCTTTGCAATTCTGGGGCAGATCATCAGCAATGTATCAGGCCAACCTTACCAAGAATTCATTAATGAGAACATTTTTAAGCCACTCGGTATGAACAATACCTACTGGGAGTTTGAGGGGCTTCCTGAAGACCTGCTGGCGTTGGGCTACCGCTGGGAAGATGAACAATGGAAGCCGGAGCCTCTGTTGCACGACGGTGCCTTTGGCTGCATGGGCGGGCTCATCACCTCTCTGGACGACTTCAGCAAATACGTGGCCTATCACCTTTCCGCCTATCCACCAAAAAACGATGACGAGTATGGCCCCGTAAAGCGCAGCTCTCTCAGAAGCATGCACAAACCCAAAGAACCAAGCCTGATGGCTAACGCCAGGGATGCTGATGGAAATACCTGTCCGATGATCAGCGGTTATGGCTATGGATTGAGTGCCCGAAAAGATTGTAACGCCGTGGTGTACATCCGGCACAGCGGTGGGCTGCCTGGTTTTGGCAGTGACTATCGTTTTTATCCTGAATATGACCTGGGCATCATTTCCTTCGCCAACCGCACTTATGCAGGCGCTGGCGCCATCAACAATGAGGTCGCCAACCTGATATTCAAAAAAGCCGGCCTCCAGCCCAGGATATTGCCAGCTTCTGATATTCTCCTGGCCGCTCAGACAAAAGTGGCCAGTTGGCTACAGACCAACGAAGCAGGTGTTGAAGAAGCGCTTTTTGCGGAAAATTTCTTCCTGGATTTTTCCAGAGACAGACGTATCAAAGAATACAATCAGGCCCTGGCTCCTATAGGTAATGTCACTAAAGTGGGGGAAATGAAAGCCATCAACCAGCTCAGGGGTGTTTTTACCCTCACAGGCGAAAACGGGAGTGCAGAAGTTTTCTTCACTATGTCTCCTGAAAAGACACCAAAAGTACAGCAGCTGGATGTTCGACTGAAGGAATGAAATAGGGATTTGGTGCCACCAGCTGCGCTGTGGGCACCAAATCTCTCACGAATGGATTTCTTTCAAGGCCTCTTTGTTGGCGGCAATAATCTTGTCAGCTAGTTCTTCAGTGATGGCAGTAGAGATAAACAGTGTTTCATACTGTGAAGGTGCGAGGTAGATACCCTTTTCAAGCATTTTTTGAAAATACTTGCCAAACATAGTGGTATTACTGGTCTTGGCGGAGTCGAAGTTTACCACGTCAGAATTGGTAAAAAACAGACTGAACATGCTACCAACGTGATTGATGGTATGCAGCAAGCCGAGTGACTCCAGGTTGTGTCTAAAGCCGTCTACAATTCGCTGCGTAATCTTGTTCAGGTAAGTGTAGGTCTCGGGGTGCTCGTTCAGGTAGGTAAGCATCGCCTTGCCGGCTGCCATGGCAATAGGATTGCCCGACAAAGTGCCCGCCTGGTAAACCGGTCCGGCCGGGCTCACATAGTTCATGATTTCAGCACGACCCCCATAGGCACCAACAGGCATGCCACCACCGATGATTTTACCCATAGTGGTGAGATCGGGAGTGATGCCGAATATTTCCTGTGCCCCGCCCTTTGCCAGGCGGAAACCGGTCATCACTTCGTCGAATATCAAAAGAATGCCTTCCTGATCGCAAAGCTTACGCAGCCCTTCCAGAAACCCCTGCGCAGGCAGTACGCAGCCCATATTACCAACTACGGGCTCTAAAATAATGGCCGCAATAGTCCCTTTATTCTTCGCAACCAGCGTTTCCACAGCCGCCAGGTCATTGAAAGGTGCCGTTAACGTGTCTTTGGCAGTTCCTTCAGTTACGCCCGGGCTATCGGGCGTTCCCATGGTTACTGCACCACTTCCTGCGGCAATCAAAAACGAATCGCCATGGCCATGGTAGCAACCTTCAAACTTGATGATTTTGTCTCTCCCTGTGAATCCACGAGCCACCCTTACTGCCGACATGGTAGCTTCAGTACCCGAGTTAACCATTCGCACCTTCTCAATGGAAGGCACCATATGTGAAATCAGCTCCGCAATTTCCACCTCAGCTTTCGTAGGCGCTCCAAATGAAAATGATTTACCGATGGCATTTCTTACAGCCTCTTCAATCATCTCATTGGCGTGGCCTAAAATCATTGGCCCCCATGAGTTGATCATTTCTATGTACTTGTTGCCATCTTCATCATAAAGATAGGCTCCCTTGGCTGACTTGATAAATAGTGGGTTGCCCCCTACTGCTTTAAATGCCCTTACCGGAGAATTTACGCCACCTGGAATTACCTTTTGTGCCCTGTCAAAGAGCGCTGCACTGCTAGATCTGTTCAACCTCATACTGCTACTTAACTTCCTTCACTAATTGGTTATTCTCTAACTTCAGAAAAGTCACCACTTGATTATCGTTGTGGAATCCATATTCGAAACCAGATGTAAATACCCCTTCCACTATCTTACCCTCTGGCAGGCCTGCCTGAAAATAGTTGCCATTGGCATGCATCAAGCCTCCAAAAACCATAGTCATTTCGTAACCTAACGAAGCATATACCGATGGCGGTGCTTTGTATTTTCTCATATAGTTTCCGCTAAACGACTGGTAGGTTGCCCGGCTCTTGTCTATGAATACAGGTGATATAAATACCGCATTGATCCTTTCCACCTGGTCATAATTTACCTGGGGAATATCCAACCAGTCTTCCCTGCCAATCACAGGGATTTTATCAGGACGAATTTCTACTGCGCTGATCGTATTGGTGGCGAAAAGAGGATTAGACGAAGCAATCATAATGTGGCCGATACTGTCTCGTTTGATACCCCACACCTCCTCATGATAAACCAGAGAATCCTTGCCATAGGTCTTCTGCTTTGACTTCACAATGTATTTCTCAGGATACAACAGCATGGTATCCAATTTTTCCTGGGTCTTTATCTCAACTTCCTTCTTGAAACTCAGTGTGTCGATAAGATAGTGGGCTTCACTCGACCTCAAAGGCTTTACTTTCAACACATTGAACTCATTATCTCTCAACTGCTGGGCATAAAGCACTGCTGCAAGTGAGTCTCTGTTGTCGTTGGGCTTGTATTCATAAAAAACAAGTGCGTTCTTATTAGCCTGAAATTTCTCTATCGCATATTCTGCTGCCTTTAAAGACTGGGTCAGGTAGGTTGGTCGAAGTAGAAACGAAAACGGATTGCCTGCCATCACGTCCGGATTGGCCGACACCGGGTTGATCATATTGATCTTATTGGCAAAGGAAAAATCTGACACCAGCTTACTGGGTTCGGGGTAAAGCGGCCCAATAATCAAATCCATTCTTTTCAGCTCCTCTTTTTGGAGTAGTTTGGATGTAACGGTACCGTTCCTTCTGGTATCGTAGGCGTGAACAATCACTTTTTTCTTCTCGCTATTGAGCTTTTCTGTTGCCAGGAGAATGCCTGTATAGAGTTCGGTAACAAAGTCGGCCCGTGGGTTAGCTTTGCTTTCATCCAATGAGGAGAACATAAAAGGCAGCATTACTGCCACATGATACTCGCTCTTTTTAACAGACTTGCTTAGATCAACCAGACCAAATGATTCCACGGGCAGATCAAACTTCTCTACTATCTCCCTCACCAGGGCCTGGTCAAGCGTATTGCCCGGATCACTCATAATATTTCTTGCTAACCAGGTAGCTACCAAAGTATCCTGACTGTAGGTATTGTACAATACCTTTAGTTGATTGAGGCTATCAATTTTGGAGATGTATTTTGTTTTGAGAAGCTTAATTTCGCCGGACATGGCCGGGCTTTTCACCCTTTTCAAATAATCAAGGGCAGCGGCAGGCTGATTCTGCTCAAAGTATCCTGTGGCCAGCCAATAGTAAGCCTCGTCCAACTTTTCCCAGGCCGGGAATCGTTGCGTCAGCTCCAGAAACAAGTTGCGGCTGTTCTCTGATTGCCCAAGCTTGTAAGCCGACAATGCATTGTAAAATGAAGCGTAGGCAGCATATGGATTGTCAGGCGCAGGCAGCATCACCTTCCTGAATGATTGCATGGCCAACTCATAGCGTCCCTCCCGAAAGAGTTCCTTACCAAAAGTAAAATTGGTCTTGAGATCTTGTGCATTCGTATAAAGCGCACAGAAAGACAAAAGAAAGACTATTAGAAACTGTCTAAAAATAGCTGGATATCGCATGTTGATTATTCCCATTCAATGGTTGCAGGTGGCTTAGAGCTGATGTCGTACACCACTCTGTTGACCCCCTTTACTTTATTGATAATTTCACTCGATATTTCTCCCAGGAATTCATAAGGCAGGTGGCAAAAATCGGCAGTCATGCCGTCGACACTAGTTACTGCCCTTAAAGCTACTACATTTTCATACGTTCTTTCGTCGCCCATCACACCTACTGCCTGAATCGGCGTAAGCATAGCGCCTGCCTGCCACACCTGATCATACAGGCCATGGTCTTTAAGGCCCTGAACGAAAATATGATCCACTTCCTGTAGCACCCTGACTTTCTCAGCGGTGATCTCACTCAAAATCCTGATTCCTAAACCAGGGCCGGGAAAAGGATGCCGACCTAAAATATTAGGATCAATCTCCAGCGTGCGTCCTACATTCCTCACCTCATCTTTGAACAAGGTATTGAGCGGCTCCACCACCTTCATTTTCATTTTGTCGGGCAAACCACCCACGTTGTGGTGCGACTTGATGGTGGCAGAAGGCCCTTTTACCGAAACGGACTCGATCACATCTGGATATATGGTGCCCTGACCAAGCCACTTCACGTCCTGAATTTTGTGCGCCTCTTCGTCAAATACCTCAATAAACGCCCGGCCAATCGCTTTCCGCTTTTGCTCAGGCTCTGTCAATCCTTTAAGCGCTGCATAAAAACGTTGTGAAGCGTCTACACCCTTCACATTCAGGCCCATGTGCTTGTAAGACTCAAGTACGCTAGCGAATTCGTTCTTACGAAGGAGCCCGTTATCAACAAAGATACAATGCAGGTTCTTACCAATAGCTTTGTGGATCAGCATGGCAGCCACTGAAGAGTCCACACCGCCGGAAAGTCCCATGACCACCTTATCATTGCCCAGTTTGGCTTTCAATTCAGCCACTGTGGTTTCCACGAAGATGTCTGGTGTCCAGTCCTGACTGCAACCGCAGATGTGCACAACAAAATTGCGAAGCAACGTTTTGCCCTCGGTGGTATGCGTTACTTCGGGGTGAAACTGAATACCGTAAACTGGCTCATTCTTCAACTTGAATGCCGCCACATTTACCGACGGGGTGCTGGCTATAACCTCATACTTGTCAGGTATGCTTGCTATGGTGTCGGCATGCGACATCCACACTTGCGAGTTAAGCGTAATTTCTTTCAGCAGGTCGTGGTGCGAATCTACCTTGCTAAGCCTGGCCCTGCCATATTCTCTGATTTCTGAGGGAAGAACATTGCCTCCACTCTTTTTTGCCATGAGCTGCGCACCATAGCAAACGCCTAACAATGGCACCTTGGAAGAATAAAAGTCAATATCTATGTCAGGCGATCCCTCATCTCTTACCGAGCAGGGGCTACCAGAAAGAATGACGCCTTTTATGTCGTCGCTCCACTCAGGAAGGTGGTTGTAGGGGTGTATTTCGCAGTAAACATTGAGCTCCCGAACCCGGCGAGCGATGAGTTGCGTGTATTGAGATCCGAAGTCGAGGATCAGAATCATTTCAGCCATCCGCAAAAATAATACGGGGGGTTAGTTTAAACTAGTTTTTGGATGGGAAAGTCGGGAGGAAAATGGAAGTGGCAGATTGAGAGGTGCGAAAGTTTGAGAGTGATGAGTAAAGCGTATCAAAGTGAGAAGTGGCAGCGTTCAGGAATCGGGAAAGCAGTTTGAAGACCGAGGATCGAAGTAAGCGGCTGCTGCAATATCAAAAGAGAGTGGCGAGCTGAAAAGTGGTAGTGCTATCCGTTCGAGCCAATATTCACTTAGGTGCATTGGCCATTTTCAATAAGGGAGTCTAATTGCCTAGAAAGGGCCATTTTCAAATTAAAATTCTATATTTAAGCATGAAAAATATTCTATTTTTTATTGGAGGTGGCCTGTTCATGGTGCTTGCCTCTTATGCTTCGCCAAAAGTATATTCCTGTAAGGATGAAGTAAAGAAGCTCATGGTGGTAAACGACTCATTGAAGGCAGAAATTCAAAAAGCTTTGGCTATTGTGGAGGCGAGGAGACGTGAGGCTGAGCAACAAACACTAATAGCCGAAAAGCAGAGAGCAATTACCGATCAATCTCAGGAAGAAGCGCTCATCCAGGCGGAAAGAGCGGTTCAGGCAAATGCTGAGGCTGTTAGGCAAGCAGCTTTGGCCAACGATTACAAAAAGCAGCTTGAGGCCTGTCAAAAGAAAAACTAGAACTAAACCATTATGAAACTCTGGGTGAAAATTTTAATCGGTGTACAAACCGTCATTATTGTATTTTTCTACATCTTTTCCAGTATTAAAGCAAAAGAAGCAGAACGCACTACAGCCCTGCTGATCGGGCAGGAAACTTTGCTCGTTCAGGCGCAGCAAGAGGCTGAGCTACAAGCAGAATTGGCCCTGAAGAACGCTGCAGTAGCTCAAAGACAAGCTGACCTTGCCAGGCAGGCGCTTGAAGCTTGTGAAAACAGCAAGTGGAAACATCACAACTAAACGATTAACGCAATGAAATTTTGGGCAAAAATCACCGTCGGCATTCAAACGCTCATCATTCTCTTTTTTGCTACTTACTCTTACATCAAAGCGAATGAAGCATCCACGTTCCTGAACCTATTGAGGGAGCAAGAAGCCCTGCTGGTACGGGCTGAGTTGGAGGCTGAGAAGCAAACTGAAATAGCCATGAGTGCTCAATCAGCAGCTCAACAGAGTGCAGCTGAGGCACAGTTGCAAGTCGAGCAAAGCAGACGAGCGATTGAAGCCTGCGAAAACAGTAAATAGTACAACGAACCAAACCACTAAAACCATGAAACTCTGGGCAAAAATTCTAATAGGCGTTCAAAGCCTTTGTATCGTTTTTATGCTTCTCTACGCCTTCATCCTGGCATCAGAGGCAACCAAACAAGCTACTATCGCTGAGCAACAAGCACAAATCGCTGTAGCGGCACAACAAGAAGCTGAAATGCAAAGAAGAATGGCCAAAGAAAACGCAGAAGAAGCCCTACGACAAAATGCACTTGCAGCAGAAACGGCAGAGCAACTAAGAAAGATGCTGGAAGCATGCGAAAGCAAAAAGAAGTAACTTGCCGTCAAAGTACTTTCTCATGAAAAACTTCCCACTGATCATTATTGTCATCTTATCGGCGGCCCTGATTCTCCTGGGCATCTATGCCAAAATGCAGGCTTCCAAAGCTGAGCTTAACTCGCTAATGGCCAACAAATACCAGGAAATGATGCTGCAGGAAAAGGAAGTGAATGAACAATTGACGGTGGAGCTGTTGGAGTGCAGGGAAGGGAATAGTGAGGAGTTAAATGGTGAGGAGTAAGTAGTAAGTGTTTGCTTGAAAAAAGGTAAGATACTTACCGATTGGCTGAGATAGGAGGTTTCCTGGGAAAAAGACCGGTTCCCACGACCATTGCCGCCGCACTGGCACCAAACCCAATAAACATAGCCGGAAATTCGAAGTGAAATACATGTTCGCTCAGAAACCAGCTGATTAGCCCAACCACCATCGACAATATCGCCCCGCCCTGGGACGACTTTTTCCAAAAAAGTGCTGTTACCATTGGCACAAACAGTGTAACTAAGCCCAAAATAGACGACTCCGACACCAGTTCGTAAATATTGGTTCGGAAAGCAGCCAACCAGGCAGCCAAAGCTGCCATACCAACCACAGAAACCCTTAAAATAACTAAAAAGCGCTTGTCGGACATGTTTTGATCCACCAACGGACGAATGATATTCTCCGACAAAATACTGGCAGGTGCCAGCACGGCTCCACTACATGTGCTGAAGATCGCCGACAGCAACGCCCCGAAAAACATCACCTGTACCCATAAGTTGGTGTGTGCCATTACCATGGAGGGCAGCACCTGTTGGGTGTCTCCATCGATCAATTCCGGATAAAGCACCTTACCTGCCAGGCCAATGAACAGCGGGAGAATAGCAATCAGGCCGTACATGCCAGCTCCCAGCAATGTAGACCGAACGGCCGTTTTCTCACTTTCGGCAGAGTTGGCCCGTTGAAAAATATCCTGAGAAGCGAGCGAACCGAGGCCCAGCGTGAGCCAGGCCGCCAGGTAATGAATCCAGGTCATCGGGTCTCCGTCGGTAGGTACAAACGAAAAGAACCCCTCCGGCGCACCGTCCAATACTGGTGCCATTCCGCCAGCTTTATTGACAATAGTAACCGCCACAATCACCAAACCGACGACAATGATGATACTTTGCAAGAAATCAGTAATAGTAATGGCCCACATCCCTCCCATCAGTGTATAAATCGTCACCACACTAGCACTGATCAGGATGCCGTAAATGGTGGGCAGGCCGGAGATGATCTGGATGAGTATGCCTAGTGCCACCAGCTGAGCAGCTATATAACCAAAAAAGGTCAGCAGCATGCAAAAGCTGGCGATCAACTCCACGCTTTTTCCATAGTGGTTGCGGTACAGGTCACCGAGCGTCAGCAGGTTTAACCTGTACAACGGCTTGGCAAAGATGAGCGCAAATAAAACGAGGCAAAGCACACCTCCGAACGGGTCTTCGATCACACCCAGCACGCCATGCTTCACAAATTCGGAGGATGCTCCAAAAATAGTCTCAGAGCCAAACCAGAGAGCAAACAGCGCTGAGGCAGAGAGAAACATGGGCAGCTTGCGGCCTGCCAGCATGAAGTCCGTGGATGTTTTGATGTACCTGGAAGCGGCTATACCAATAGCCACAGTCAATACCAGATAAATCACTACAAAAACTCCAAGCATTAGCCTCCGCTGAAATGTAAAAGACGAGCAGCAAAAATAGGAGTAGAAAAATGGAATACAATACCGTTAAAACACAAGACCCCACGGGCAAACGCTCGCAGGGTCTTCAAAAAGGACTAATCAAAACTATGCTTAATAGTTATTCTCTTTTACACAGTATCTATATCTATGCTCCTGAAATATCCCTCAGCCAGTTCATTAAAAGGCATGATAACTTTCAAGTGCTTTCCTTCATACAGGGCAGTGATGCTATCCAGCTCCACGTCGAATGGGATCGGCATCAAATGTACAATATTTGGTGCTCCCTCCTGTTCATTCGTGTGGTTGGGTGCCTTATAGTTCAGGTAATGGAACACACTCAAGTGCCTGTTGTGAATTTCAATTTTGAGGTTTTCCACCGAGAGTCCCGGAGCAACCACATCCAATTCGTAGCAATCTTCCAGCTTCCGCATTTTTGTGGAAGGAAGACTCATACCGCCATTGATTGTATTCAGCAAATCGGCCGTCACAACCATGTTTTTTACCAAAGAGTCAGATAACTTCATTTTCATATATCCTAAATTCCCACATCACCAATCAATCAATGTACCAACGCATTTTTCAGGTATTTATGTCATGTTTTCTGAATAAAAATTCATAGAATCGGTCAAATTGTCTTTTTGTCTGACAGAGTAATCCCGTAGTTTCGGCAAAAAACAGCTGATGTTTCAAACCGAGCCAAACCATTTCCTCCAGAGTTTTGACAGCCCGGCCATTTACTGGCTTATGGACGCTACCACCAGGCTCGGGTACAACTCCGCCTTCATTGCCGTGGCCATTGTGCTCATTTTTGGCATCCATATGAAGAAGGCCTTCCTTGCTACACACATGCTTATCTGGACAGGGTTTGCCGGAGCTCTTCTGAAAGACTTTTTTGCCCTGCCCCGCCCGGAAAATGTTGATTCATCGCTCAAGCACCTTGTCAATGAGTTCAATGCCGTTTCTCCCTTCGTCAGAAAAGGCGGGCAATCCTTTTTTAGCTTGCCTGCACCGGAAGCCATTGAATACTACAGAGAGAACAAGCTCGATTCTCATGGGTTTCCATCAGGTCATGTGAGTGGCTCGGTGGCTTACTGGGGAGGTATTGCGTTGCTGTTTAACCGAACCTGGGTGAGGGTGGCGGCCATCATTATCATTGCGCTGATGCCATTTTCACGCATGTACCTCGGCAGGCACTTCCTGGCCGATGTGCTGGGTGGGCTCGTTCTCGGTGGCATCACCGTTTGGCTGGCGTGGTTTTTTCTGATCAAAAAGAATAAACTTTCGGCCTATCTCTCCCTCAGCAGGCTGCGACTGCAAATGAATATGCCTACTCTCATTTTCATTTCTTCTTGTGTTATACTTCCCATCGTTTTCATTTTCCTGGGCAACAGCATAGCTGCTCAATTCCTGGGGCTCAATATTGCTTTCCTCCTCATTGGCTTGCAGGGATTCCCCTCGGATGAAGGTAAGTGGCCGATCCGGGTTTTAAGAGTGGTGTTGGCCATTGTGGTATTGGTGGGGAGCAGTATTCTCCTTGATCAACTGATCAGGGCTGTCGGGTTGAAAGGCAATAACACTGTGCTGTTGATGAAAAGGGCTTTGGAGATGTTTTTGTTGATTTGGGGCAGCACGGCTATTGCTAAGAAACTGGGATGGTATAAAAGCCAGACAGGGTAATTGACTATTTTTCATTATTTTTGACTTGTAAGAAGTGCAGGAGTCTTTTTTCTTTTAATAAATGAACCATGAGAACCATCACGATAGACATTATTAACGAAAAGGCTATTAGCTTATTAAAAGATTTAGAACTGCTTAAGCTCATCAGAGTTCGAAAAGAAAAACTAGTTGATAAAACGACTAATTGGGCTAAGTACAAAGGAGCCATGACCAAGCAGCCATTGCATGATATTGACAAGCAGCTTGATGATCTGCGTGACGAATGGGAATAGAATACCTTTGGGATACCAATGTGGTCATCTACTATCTACAGCAACAGTTTTCTCCATCTGCAGAAAAATTCATAGACGCTATTTTAGCCAATTCTCAACCATCAATTTCAAGTATTACTGAGATTGAACTCTTGTGCTGGAATGCGCCAACAGAAAAAGACCTGGAAGTAGTAAAAAACTTCATTGAGGATGCATGGGTATTTGAGCTTGAAAGCGCTGTTAAAATGAAAACTGCTGAAATCCGCAAAGCTCATAAGGTAAAACTACCCGATGCGATCATTGCCGCCACTGCCGTCGAATTTGACTTGACTCTTTTGACGAGAAATATCAATGACTTCAAATATATACAAGCTTTGAAATTGGCAAACCCTTACGAAATTCAGTAGTAATTTCTCAGATTTAACTGGTTTTCAACTTTATCCCCGCAATCAATTATCCTGCTCCTTGAACACCTTCTTTAACAGTTCGGTAGTTCGGGCGCCGGGGTTGCTGCGGATATTGGCTTCTTCCTGGGCCACCAGTTTGAACAGACCGTCAATAGCCAATGTAGTTGCGTAGTCGTTCAGGTCAGGGTTGACCTTGTCCACAAATGGAATCTTGTTGTAAGTATTTACCAGGTCGCCGTAGTATTTAGTTGCATTCACCTTGTCCAACGCCTTTTGAATGACAGGCTTAAATTTGTCCTCAAGTTGGCTGGTCGTTGTCTTCTGCAAGTATTGAGTGGCGGCGTCCTTGTCTCCTTTCAGGATATTCCACGCATCATTGATTGTCATTTGCTTAATAGCACTGACAAAGATCGGTACAGCTTCTTTTGCAGCCTCTTCAGCTCCTCTATTCAGCGTTTCTATGAACTGATCCACCTGCTTGTCCATGCCAAGCTGACGGAGCTTTGTCTCCACTTTTTGCACGTCAGGAGGAAAAGGAATCTTGATCTGAGGGTTTTTGTAGTAGCCATCGACAGCAGAGGCTTTTTTGGCTCCGTTGGTAATCCCTTTTTCCAGCGCCTCCTTCAATCCCGATACCACCTCCTCGGTGGTTGGCTTGGCGTCTTTCAGGTAGCCGTCAACTGTTTTCTGTATTTGCTGAACTGAGCAGGCTGAAATTGCCAGTATGCCAAAGGCCAATATTGTTGCAGATAAAAATCTCATTACGTTGCTGTTTTAAACTTTTTCAAATAAAACCACTTTATATGTTTATAGCTAAAAAACGATGTTACAAATTTGGCAGGAATTTAAAGTAGCCGAACCCAGTTTGATAACACAGCGATCTATTAACTTTCGCCAGAATAACAAACAACATCTCATCCATGCATATCACCGCAGAAATACTCACTATTGGAGATGAAATCCTTTACGGACAAATCAATGATACCAACTCCACCTGGATAGGTCAGCAACTATCAGAACGGGGCATAAAGGTAATCCGCAAAACCACGGTAGGTGACGTAGAAAACGAAATGATGGCCGCCTTTGCTGAGGCAGAAAAAAGGGCAGATATCATCATCATCACAGGCGGCCTGGGTCCGACCAAGGACGACTTGACTAAACCTTTATTGGCCAGGTACTTTGGTATGGAACTGGCCTTGCATGAAGAAGCCCTCGCAGAGATCACCGCCCTTTTTGAGAAGCGTGGCTTTCAAATGACTGACACCAACCGCCAGCAGGCGTGGTTGCCCAAAGGGAGCACCAAACTCACCAACCGCATGGGCACCGCTCCGGGCATGTGGTTCGAAAAAGGCGACAAAACCTTTGTGTCGCTCCCAGGTGTGCCTTACGAAATGAAAGTGTTGATCAGCGAACAGGTCATCCCCAGGCTAAGAGAAAAATATACCCTGCCGGTTATCTACCACAAAATGATCCGTACTATCGGTATTGGTGAGTCATGGTTGTCGGACAAAATTGAATGGTGGGAAACATCGCTGCCTCCGCACATCAGGCTGGCCTATCTTCCCAGCCCCGGAGAGGTGAAGCTACGGCTGACGGGTGCCGGCCCCAACCTGGAGACGCTGGCGAAAGAAGTGCAAGCTGAAATAGACCGGGTGCTGCCCGATATTCAAAAGTTTGTATACGGCTACGATCAGGAAACCATTGAATCAGCCATCGGCAAGCTGCTGCTGGAGCGCAAGCTGACAGTGTCTACCGCCGAAAGCTGCACGGGCGGCTACCTCGCTCACGAAATCACGAGCGTACCAGGCAGTTCCGCCTATTATGTAGGCAGCATTATCTCCTACGACAATCGTATCAAAACCGATGAGCTGGGCGTAAAGCAGGAAACCCTCGACACGGTGGGCGCTGTGAGCGAAGAAACTGTGCGACAAATGGCGGAGGGCGTGAGAAAAAGGCTGAAAACGGATATTGGGCTGGCTACATCGGGTGTTGCGGGCCCAGACGGTGGTACGCCTGAAAAACCTGTCGGTACCGTGTGGATTGCCTGCGCTTTTGAGGGGCAAACTTTTACACGAAAGCTACAACTGACCACCGACAGGCAAATCAATATCCACGCCAGTGCGTTGCACACACTGAATCTTTTAAGGACATCGCTGATGGAAATGGAGGAGGTTGCTAAATAAGTGTTCTCTCTCTGCCCGGTTTGGTAAAGCTTGCGACACAGCAAGGAAAAATTATACATCATTCCCATTAAAATGTTAACTTAGAGGCCGTAAGCGCTATTTTGCAAACAAACGATTCTTAGGTTTTAGTCTACAAAGAGACGATGAATTAGAAGAATATTTTGAAAAGCAATAAACAACAATACAAATAACCTATTACCCAAAAGGATACGAAATACTTAGTGACATGGCAGTAGTTGAAATGGTGATGCCCAAAATGGGTGAAAGTATAATGGAAGGCACGATCCTTTCATGGTTGAAAAAGCCAGGAGAGACCATTGAACAGGATGAGTCGGTGCTGGAAGTGGCTACTGATAAAGTGGATACGGAGGTGCCCGCCACCCATGCTGGGGTGTTGAAAGAGATTTTGGCCAAAGAAGGTGAAGTAGTGCAGGTGGGCAAAGCCATTGCGATTATAGAAATTGAAGGAAGCAGCGAAAACGGACACGCTACTGACATCTCAGGAAATGGCAAGGACGCTGTGGCTCTTGCTACCGAAATGGTCGAAACAGCCGTAGCAGCAGTGAGCCACGCCCCTGTGGTGAAGCCAAGCTCCGACAGGTTCTACTCTCCCCTCGTGATGAGTATTGCCAAAGAGGAAAAAATCAGCATATCAGAACTGGAGGGCATTCCGGGCACAGGCAAAGAAGGCCGTGTAACCAAAAATGATATCCTCGCTTACATTCAAACCAGAGGAAAAGGCGCTGCGCCTAAAGTAGCCGAACCTGTAAAAATTACCTATAGCGGCGATGATGAGATCATCGAAATGGATCGCATGCGCAAAATGATTGCTGAGCGTATGCTGGCCAGCAGGCAAATCAGCGCCCACGTTACTTCGTTTGTGGAAGCTGACGTAACCAACGTGGTGAACTGGAGAAACAAATGGAAGCGTTCCTTTCAGGAAAAGGAAAGAGCGGCCCTTACCTATACCCCCATTTTCATTGAAGCGATTGTGAAGGCCATCAAGGACTTCCCCATGATCAATATCTCGGTGGATGGCACAAAGATTGTCAGGCACCAGGCTGTGCACATTGGTATGGCCGTGGCATTGCCTTCAGGCAACCTGATTGTGCCCGTGATCAAAAATGCAGACAAGCTGAGCCTGCTGGGCATTACCCATGCAGTGAACGACCTGGCCGAACGTGCCCGCACCAACAACCTGAAGGCCGACGAGCTTTCAGGAGGCACGTACACCATCTCCAATGTGGGTGGTTTTGGCAATATCATGGGCACGCCTATTATCATGCAGCCTCAGGTGGCTATTATGGCCGTGGGTGCAGTGAAGAAAAAGCCAGCGGTAATAGAAACCCCGCAGGGCGACTTTATCGGCATCCGCCACATGATGTTCCTCAGCCACAGCTACGACCACCGGGTGGTGGACGGCGCACTAGGAGGCATGTTTGTGAGGAAGGTAGCGGACTATTTGGAGCAGTTTGATGTGAGCAGGAGTATTTAGGCTGAGGTCTACGAAAAGGGCGAGGAACCGGCTGCTATTCCTGAGCCATCTCTTCAATCAGATTGATCAATTCTAGTACCGGCGCAAAATACGGCATTACTTTTTCTTCGTTGAAGTCAAACATATCATCGTAATCACCTTTTTGCCTCCAGGTAAAGAGTTGCGAGTACATCTTACCGTACTCCTTTGATACCTTTTTTGGAAGAATGAAATATTCTGAAAAATTGGATTTGGCTCCGTTGTGAGTCGTTGGCTTCAGGTCAGACTTTAGCAGCAAAGCCATGACTGCATAATAAGCCGCATAGTAGAGCCTGTTGATTGTGGAATTCCATTTATTTCTCTCAGCCAGTATTTGAGCATCTTCATAAGTGTCTCTGGCACGCAAAAGCCTATATTTTATTAAGTCTTCCTTTGTGCCTTTCATTTTATCTGAACTCCCTCCTTCTCAATGTTTTCAAAAAGTGGTGTAAAGGAGTGATTTTCATTCCAATCCTTTTTGGAGTATATCAAAGGAGTGATGACTTCACCTGTTTCAAGCTCAATGTCGTAGAATGCGTCCATGAAACTGGTTTCAAAATCAAAGGGAACACTTGGACGGTTAAGCAAGATCAATAAATCCCAATCAGACAAGTCCCTGGCATCGCCTCTGGCTCTGGAGCCATAAAGGTAGACCTCAGCATCCGGGGCATTTGTATTAATAACCCGGATAACCTTTTCTAAGAATTGATCTTTCTCGCTCATCAAGTAAAAATACTACATAATTTTTATTAATCGTCGAGGGTCGATTGCAAAGTATCATAGAAGGCTGCACAGGATTTAAGGCTCAGCAAGACCCGTCATATAGCTCAAGTACGGCAATACCTGAGCCTTATAATTGAATTGAATGAGCTACAACGACTACCTCAACCCTACCTCCCTCTTCACTTTCCCTCCTTTTTCAGAATCGATGGTGATGGTCGTTTTGGCGGCACTACCGGTTACTTTGAATACATACTCCACCGTTTTGGTACGGTCAGCGTTTTCACCATCTCGGCGCCCGGCGAGGTTTCCAAGATCGGTCCTCATTTTACCGCTGACCAACTCGGCGCCACTTAGCTCAACAATCGCCCTCACCGGCTTGGCTATCTCCAGCTCTATGGCTCTTTCCGTGATATTGGTGGGCAAATAGCCGTCGTTTTCTACAGTGAGGCTCACTTTCACCAGCTTACCTTTTTCCAGCACTTCTACTTTCGGTTGCGAAACGGCAATCTTCGGGCTGGTTTCTGCCAGCCACAGCATCCACTCCACATACTTTTCTATTTCGCCCTTCAGAAATTTAGTTGGTGGATTCTGGCGGGTAAACTTATAATCCCATCCACCAATTTCCACCTTGCCCAGCTGCGGGTGATCGTAAGCCTGCCAGTTCACAAAGCCCTTGCCGCCCAGTTCGGCGTCATTCCATTTCATCCTCTCCAAATCAGACACACGGCCATCTTTGTTGGCATCAGCCTGGAAGGCTCCCCAGAACTCCGGCACAAAGCCTACGACGCCGTAGTCCCAATAGCCCCAGCTGATCAGGGTGCCGTGGCGATGAAGGCGTGGGTTGCTATAGCTGGGCACCACCTTCTGGCTGGTAGTGGTGGCATACTTGTCCGACAGCTCAAGGATGAGGCGCTGATCTTCCATATTAAAGTTGTCCCAATTGGTAGTGGAAGGCAATCGGTAGAGAAACCCAGCGGCCGTGTGCCCATGGAAAATGCCGGTAATGTTGCGGTGCGTGCTCAAAAACTCAATGGTCGCCCTGGTTTCAGGCTCCGAAAGCGGATAAGGCCCGGCTCCTTTTTGCTCCGACTCCAGCCCCCAGTTGCGGGGGAAGTTGCGGTTCATATCAATGCCACCTATGCCGTCTTCGTTGTACAGTCCGTCTTTGTCATCATCAATTCCCTCGTCGTACATGTCGTAAAAATCGCCACTTAGGTCGTTGGGTTCTCTTTCCACCATGATGCGGGGATCTTCGGTACTGATTTTCCACTTGCCAGTGGGGTTCTTCACCCGCATGTCGGTGATGAGGTTGTCGCTGTTCAGGTCGTTGCCCGGGTCTTCGTCGAGCAGGCCGTCGCCGTCCTGGTCGTAGGGTCTGGGTGTGCTGCGCAGCGCCTGGGGAGTAGTCAGGGCAATGTCAGCGCCGTCCGGATTGAACTTGGGGCGGATGTAGATAGTACGAGTATCGATGAGGTTGGTAATGCGTGGATCCTTGCCGTAGCTGCTGAGCAGCAGCCAGGTATAGTGCAGCGCTACTTCGGCACCCGTTAACTCTCCAGCATGGATATTGCCGTCGTAGTAATAGGCTGGCTTGTCCTCTGCGGCGCCAGTGCTTTTGTTGGTGATTTCCAGCACCATCAGCTGAGTGCCTTTCAGTGTCTCCCCTATCGAGTACAGCTTGGTTAGGTTAGGATAGGCTTTGGCCCACTCCTGGAGCAAGTAGTAAGCATCAGCAGTGGTGTGATACTTCGCCCAATTGGGGTTTTTAGGGTCTTCCTTCTGCGCCTGGGTGAATTGGGCAGCGGTGACAAGAACGGTAATGAAGAGCAACTTTTTAAGCATGACTTTCGGTTTGATTGATGCAATAAGATACCGACGCCCTATGAGCCTTTGAAAGGGAATGTGATGGAAGGGAGGTTTCATTGCTGAACGATCAACCCTACATTTAGAATGTTTCACTAGATTGAAGTATGATACGATCGGACACTTTCAATGTAGCATTCCTCCTGCTGATCAGCACAGCCATCTCGTCCTGCAAAGAAAAATCAGCAGGACAAGCTGAAGCCTCATTGCCTGACCAATTCATCATGGTGCTGGGTGTGGCGCAAGACGCCGGTTACCCGCAGGCTGGCTGCGAAAAAGCCTGTTGCCAACACTACTGGTCGGGTGAGCACAAAGAAGAGAGGGTGGTGAGCCTTGGCATCGTAGACAAGAAAGCCGGAAAGGTGTGGATGATCGAAGCCACGCCTGACTTCAAAAGCCAATGGCATGACCTGAATGAGAAGGCTGGTCTAAACAATACCTCTCCCGATGGCATTTTTCTCACCCATGCGCACGTAGGTCATTACACCGGATTGATGGAGCTGGGCAGAGAAATCATGGGGGCTGCCAGTGTCCCCGTTTACGGCATGCCGGTTATGCGGTCTTTCTTAACCCAAAATGGCCCCTGGAGCCAGCTGGTTGCCCTGGAAAATATCAGTCTGCAAAAGCTGGCGGCAGACTCTACGATTCAATTGTCACCTGACATTTCCATCACCCCATTTCTTGTTCCACACAGAGACGAGTTTTCAGAAACCGTGGGTTACCGCATTGAAAGCGGGCGTAAGGGTGTCATCTTCATCCCCGATATTGATAAATGGAGCAAGTGGGACAGAAACATCAGAGAGTTGGTAGCATCTGCCGACGTGGCCTTTCTGGATGCCACCTTTTTTCGAAACGGAGAAATCGACCGAGACATGAGCGAGGTGCCCCACCCTTTTGTGAAAGAGTCGATGGCGCTATTGAAAGACTTGCCCGAAAGTGACAGACGGAAGGTACATTTCATTCATTTCAATCATACCAATCCGTTGATTTGGAGCAACGAGGAACAAGAAAATGTAAAAAATAATGGGTTTAATATTTCCAGAGAAGGTGACATATTCGAATTAGTCAATTAAATTGTATGAACAAAACCTATTTTCGACAACCATGAACAAAATCCCCTCTTTTGTTTATCTCATTTTCCCAGGGTTCCATTTGGCACTCATTATTTCAAGCTTTTTTGGGGTTCGGTTTGATTCTTACTGGGGTGTTGATGCGCTATTTTCGGGCTTAATCATGGCCTTGATTGCTTCCATCCTTTACATAACTCATGTAACAAAAAACCAGGAACTCAACCGGGAGGGCAAGTTCCAGTGGATACTGCTCATTGTAGTTGGAGGCTTGCTTGGCGAAATATATTACTGGTTCAAGCACATTCGGAAGGGCGAGTTTGCTAAGTCAAGAAATTCCAGGCGGTACTTCAACTCAAACATATAGGCAACAGGTCAAACCGAAACTCTGATATCTCTGAGAAACGAATTCACTCAGTGTCTCCTGAAAGGGACGCTGAGGAGTTTGAACTAGATCACGTTTCTATAATGGAGCAAATATTTATTATCCTTACCTAACTCATAAAATCCTGCACTTGAATGCGGATATGTTCTCCAGTCTTCTACAAGGCTCCATTTTCCGCTCACTGGATTATGATGGATATAATCCAGCTTTTGCTCAACTATCTTTCGATTAAAGCATTTCTTAGCATCAAACGACAATCTAAAAACTTCGTGTTGCTTGTTCTTGTTCTTTTCACTTTCTCTTACATGCGACGATAATTGCGTCAAAAGGTCTGACTGACCAGACTTCTTTAGCCTCTTAACAATCTCGTACGCCAAAAAGCGCTTGCCATTCCCTACGAGGTTATTCAAAGAAATTCCGCATTTGTCGCCCAAATAAACAAGTCCATGAAAATGGTTTGGCATTATGACATACCCCACCAGAGAAGCATCATTTTTAAGCAAGTAACCAAACCACTTATTGAAATATTCATAAAGCGAAGTCTTGTCGAAAAGGGGTAGCCATTCAAAGCAGGTAAATGTAATAAAGTAGATTGTGCCGATCTCTGTATGCTTAGTGTGTGTTGACATAGGGTAGAAAATATTTTCTTAATACTCAGAGTCCCCTCCTATCGTCGGGAGACTCTGAGGGAATACGATGCTCCCAAAATTGTGCGCCTAAAGTAAAGAGGTTACTATCTGCGCTCCCGCAGATAGTAACCTCTTTACTCTTCTAGCCACACCTCCTACATCTCCTTGGCCGCCATGTATTCATAGTCGGCAATCACTGTGTACAAAAACTTCACATCTGGCATCGGGGTTTCTATGGACAGCAGGTCTTTGATTTTTTGTGACACCAGCATCACTGCCTGATCGTTGAGTCCCTCCTTCCGCAGGTTCAAAGCATTTCTGATGACTTCAATCTGGCTATCATTCAGCACCCTGGCGGTTGGAAACGTCACCTGATGGTTTTCATCGACTTTTGCGACCAGGTCAGCATTAGAAACCTGCTTTTGTAGTCTGATCACCACTGTGCCCGCAGCCAGATCGCCCAGCCGTTGTCCGTTTTGAGTTGCAATAATGGTAATCACGGCAACGCCTCCACTCATAAAGTAGATGTCGACAAGCCGAAGCACCCACCTGAGGATATAATTCACAATTCCAGCGGGACTGCCGTCAGCCTTCACCACTTTGATATTCATGGCTTTTTTGCCAATACTCTGCCCCTGAAAAAGAGACTCGAAAAGCAGGGAATAAAACATGACCAATACCCATGGAATGAAGTAGAACTCCGGTCGGTCAAAACCTGTGGAAATGATCCAAAAGCACAGCACGATGAATACAAAAATCACAAACATGTCAATCAGGAATGCAAGGATCCTTTCGCCAAGGCTGGCTAGCTCAAGGTCGATTTCTATATTCTGACTGGTGACAAATTTGGGCATTTCCCTTCTAGTGATTATGTTGACGCATATTTGGGCGGAAGATAATGAAGCAGTCAATATTTGTAAAAAATAATCAGGCTAAATGGAATGAATTTGAGTCGAAACTGACAAATACTGGCACACTTTCTTCCGACGAACTTTCGCTCATCTATATCCACCTTACCGAAGACCTGGCCTTTGCCAAGGCCAACTATCCAAACACCAAACTTTTCACCTATCTGAATGCCCTGGCGTTGAAGGTCCATACAACGGTGTACAAAAACAAGAAAGAAGAGAAAGGGCGGTTCCGTAAATTCTGGGCCTATGAGGTGCCATTGGAAATCCGAAGGTCGTACAAATACATCCTAATTGCCTTCCTCATTACTGCTGCTGGAGTCGCCATTGGAGCCCTGTCTTCTGCCAACGACGAAACCTTCGTGCGCCTGATCATGGGCGATGCCTATGTGGACATGACGCTAAATAATATCAAAGAAGGCGACCCCATGGGCGTGTATGGTTCTATGGAGGGCAACCATATGTTCATGGCTATTACCTCCAACAATATCCGGGTATCATTTGTGGCTTTTGCGCTGGGCCTTTTCTTTAGTGTTGGGGCCGGGTGGGTGCTGTTCCAAAATGGTGTAATGCTCGGTGCCTTTCATTACCTATTCTTCAAAGAAGGCTTCTTCGACGATACCATCCTCACCATCTGGCTTCACGGCACTATTGAAATCTGGTCTATCATCGTAGCTGGGGCAGCGGGTATTGTCCTCGGCAATGGCTTCTTGTTTCCCGGCACCTACCCCCGGCTGTACTCGTTCCAGCGAGGGGCAAAGCAAGCCATTAAAGTAGTGCTTGGCCTGTTTCCTTTCTTCGTAGTTGCCGGGTTTATCGAGTCGTTTGTAACACGGCATACCGAATGGCCACTTTACCTGAAGCTTTTGATCATCAGCTTGTCGCTGCTGCTCATTCTATTCTACTTTTTCTATTTGCCTCTAAAAACCAACCCTCATGACCACGCCAAAAATTGAGTTGTACAAAATGCGTGACTTCGGCCAGAAGCTGAACGCCACCATCGAATTCATAAGAGCAAACTTCAAAAAGCTTTTTACAACGTTGCTTTTCGTTGCTGGCCCCACTGCCCTCATCATGGGCATAGTGATGAAACAGTTTATGGGTTTTTTCATGGGCATGTCTGCCAACCCGGGGAATCCGGCTATACTGGATGACCTACCCACACTTTTCACGAACTACTTCGTCATGTTCCTGGTGTCCATTTTTGCCAGCATTATGTTGTCACTTACAACCTATGCCTTCATGGAGCTCTACAGCCAAAAAGAAGCGTTGGAGTTTAGCGCCATGGACGTGCTTCGCAATGCCTTGAGCAGGTTTGGCTCCACCTTTCTGCTGACCATCCTTGTGGGCATTACTCTTTTCATTTCAGTCTTCTTCTTCTTTCTTCCAGCGCTCTATTTCGGGGTTGTCCTGTCGCTGGCTATTCCTATTCTCTATTTCGAGAAAGTAAGCCCGGTGGAAGCCTACAGAAGAGCATTTACCCTTATCAAAGACAAGTGGTGGAGCACCTTCGGGCTGCTTTTCATTTCTGTGATGATTTCATATGTGGTATCGATGATTTTCTCCGTGCCATTTTATGCTGTATACATGTTTGAGTTGGTAGGTGTGGTAGACAAAATCAACACCGACCCAGCTGCCTTCACCAATATCTTCTCAAGTTGGTACATGGCCATTAGCATGGTGATCCTTGGTGTGGGGGGCTACCTCTCCTACTCCATTCCACTGATCGCACTTGGCTTTCAGTATTTCAATTTGGCAGAAAGGAACAGCGCCCCTGGCTTGATCAATAAAATTCAGGACTTTGAAAATATTCAGTAAGGCTGCGTTTGCAGTCACATCCAGCTGCATTGTATGCAGTAGTGCCTTGTACGCAGAAGCCAGGTGGCTAGCGGGAGGGAGAGCCTTTGACCGGGCAGCCATGGAAGCTTACAAAGCCGACCCAGCTTTTGACTACGTCAGCCTTCGGCCGGAGGGCATTTCGCTGTGGGATCAATTGTGGCTTTGGATATTTAGCCTGATCGCCAGGCTGTTTGGTGGGCCCAACGGACAGAATATAGGCCAAATCCTCTGGTTACTTTTTCTTGCGGCTGTGGTCGTGGGAGCAGCCTATTTGATTATTAAAATGCAGTATGGCTCCGTTTTTTCTAAATCGAATGAGGCTGGCAGTTCGGCTTTTACCGTGTATGGCGGCAGCCAGCAGGTTGACTACAACAAGCGCATCAATGAAGCATTGGAAGCGGGCGACCTTAAAATGGCCATTCGCTATTTGTATATGAAAGGCCTCACGAATCTGAGCGATCAAAACCTGCTGAAGATTCGCTCCTGGAAAACTGGCGCCGACTATGCCAGTGAGTTGAGCGGAGACCAAAAATCAAAGTTTATCCAGCTCAAGCAGGTGTTTGAGTATACCTGGTATGGAGAGTTTGAGCCGGACGAAACCGACGTTCAACTGTGCAAGGCAACAGTGGCTGACCTGGAAAAGAAAAAGGCATGAACAAAAAGGACAAAATCTTTCTTTGGGTTTTTATCGGCCTTTTCGTCGGTTACGTGATCGTGCAATACACGGCACCCAAACCGCTCGATTGGACTATCACCTTTCATGAAGATGACAAGAATCCATTCGGGGGTTTTGTGCTCATTGAAAGGCTGCCGGACATTTTTCCTGAGCTTGAGACCAGCTACTATAACTTCACGCAGCTTTTCACAGACAAAGAAAATGTTCTCGTTTTGGCACATGAAATGGAACTAAGCCCAACTGACGAGGAAAGCATCAGTGAGATGCTCCACGCAGGTAGTTCCGTTTTTTTGGCAGCCCATCAATTTCCCCAGGCATGGCTCGATTCATTGGGCCTGAAGGTGGCGTTCAACTACAGCTTCGTTAACGAGGAGATATTCGGAGAAGATCAAATTCAATTAATCAGCCGCATAAACTCTTCTTCATCGAGGTACCCCCGGCAAATGATACAGGCAGTTTTTGAGGAAGTAGAAGCCGACAAATGGGAAATCATTGTCACCGATGAAACCGACCAGCCACTGGTAATCAAAAAAGCAGTTGGTGATGGCGAATTGATTTTATGCAGTTCGCCGCTGATCTTCACCAATTTTGGGCTGCTCTATCAGGACAACTACCGGTTTGCGGCTGGTATATTGAACCTCCTCCCTGAGCAGCGCACCCAGCTCAGCTACTTCTACCAGCTTGGCCGACCCGAAGTGCAAACCCCATTGCGCTATATCCTTTCGCAGGAAGCGCTGAAATGGGCGCTTTACCTGGCTTTGGCAGCGTTACTGGTCTTTCTGATTATCGAAACACGAAGGAGGCAACGAGCCATTCCAGTGATGACACCGCCTGAGAATGCCACTTTGACTTATGTGAAAACACTGGGCAATCTGTACTTTCAGGAAGGCAATCACAAAAACCTGGCAGAAAAGATGATCCGGCACTTCATTCACCGGGTAAAGGAAAAATATTACTTAACCTTTGAGCCAACTGAGTATTTTAATCACATGCTTTCGGTGCGAAGTGAGGTGCCTATTGAGGAGATCAACGCTACGCTGGCAGCGGTGATCGCTGTCAGGCAAAAGGAACAGATAAAAGGCAACGAGCTGGTGTTGCTGGCTGAAAAGCTCAACAGGATAGTGAGTTGAAAAATGTTAAAAATGGAATCAGAAGTTGACATACAAATAGCATGAGTGAATTTGAAAACAGAATTGATCTGAAACTTCTCAATGAGAAAGTAGCTAAAATAAAAACCGAAGCCAGGAAAGCGCTGGTGGGCCAGGACAAAATGCTCGACCTGATACTGGTGGCGCTGTTAGCAGAAGGCCATGTGCTGATTGAGGGCGTGCCTGGTGTGGCCAAAACGCTTACAGCAAGACTAACAGCCCGAATGATTGATGCCGAGTTCAAGCGCATTCAGTTTACTCCCGACCTGATGCCAGCCGATGTGCTCGGCACCTCTATTTTCAACCCCAAAAAGGCTGAATTTGACTACAAGAAGGGGCCCATTTTCTCCAACCTCGTCCTCATTGACGAGATCAACAGGGCACCAGCCAAAACCCAGGCCTCGCTTTTTGAGGTAATGGAGGAAAAGCAGGTCACCAACGACGGCACCACCTACCCACTGGATCCCCTTTTTATGGTGCTGGCTACTCAAAACCCTATTGAACAGGAAGGAACCTACCGGCTACCCGAGGCTCAGCTGGATCGGTTCATTTTCAAAATTAAGGTCGACTACCCAAAGCTGGAAGAAGAGTTTCAGGTGCTGCACCTGGTCAATGGCAATTTTGGCTTCAAGCAGCTGAGCTTTATTGAGCCCGTGATTAACCGCAAGGAGGTAATAGAAATAAGGGAAAACCTGAGGCAGATATTAACCAAAGACTCGCTGGTGGAGTACATTGCGCACCTGGTAGGCAAAACAAGAAGCCATCCTTCCCTGTATCTTGGTGCGTCGCCAAGAGCGTCAATCGACCTGCTACGGTCATCGAAGGCCTACGCCGCTATGCAGGGCCGTGATTTCGTGACGCCCGAGGACATTCAGTACCTGTTCAAGCCAGTGGTTGACCATCGGATCATCCTCAATCCTGAAGCTGAAATGCAAGGGCTTACCTCCACAGAAGTTTGTCAGCAAATCATTGAGCAGGTCACGGTGCCCAAGTAAAATGAAGCTATTCGTTACCAACCGGTTCTACTACAGTGCCACCGTCCTTACTATCGGGTTTGCGGCCAGCTATTTCTTTCCGGCGCTTCTCATCCCGGTTAAGCTGGTTTTCTTTGCCTTTATGGCACTGCTGGCTGCCGATTTTCTCTTGCTGTTTATTACCGGCGGCGAGGTGAGCTGCGAAAGGGAATTACCAGAGCGGTTCTCGAATGGTGATGACAATGCTGTGGTCTTGAGAATAACTAACAGGTACTCATTCGGCCTGGACGTTGAGATGCTGGACGAGCTGCCTCCTCAATTTCAGATGAGGAACCTGGCCATTGCTCTGACTGTCGCCAGAGGTGAAACACGGCTGGCGTCTTACTCCGTTCGGCCTACAACAAGAGACGAATACAACTTCGGATACACCAACCTGCTGGTTACCACCAAAATTGCTATGATCAACAGGCGCTTCAAAGCGGCGCACGAACAAACGGTAAAAGTGTATCCTGCCTTTCTGCACCTTCGCAAATACGAACTGATCGCCTTTTCTCAGCAACAGTCAATAGAAGGCCAGCGAAAGCTTCGGAAGATAGGCCACAGCATGGAGTTTGACCACATCAAGGAATACACGCCTGGCGACGACCCACGCCACCTCAACTGGCAGGCAAGTGCCAGAAGAGGCCATTTGATGATCAACCACTATATCGATGAAAAGTCGCAGCCGATTTATAATGTGATTGATAAGAGCCGGCCAATGAAAATGCCTTTTGAAGGAATGACACTGCTCGACTACGCCATCAACGCCTCGTTGGCCATCAGCGATATTGCGCTTAAAAAAGGAGACCGGGCGGGTCTTGTTACTTTTCAGCACAAACCCGACACCATCGTACCTGCGCAAAAAGGCCCCAAACAGATGTACGTACTGATGGAAAGCCTCTACCACGAAAAGACAGCCTTCACTGAGCATAACTTCGGAATGCTCTATGCCCAGATAACAGCGAAAATAACGTCGAGAAGCTTGCTACTGTTGTACACCAACTTTGAGTCGTTGTATTCACTGGAGCGCCAGTTAAAGTACCTGAAGCTGCTCAATCGCAAACACCTCGTGCTGGTCATCATTTTCAGAAACACAGAACTCGACGGACTGATTACCAAAGGAGCGGGTGACCTGCGGGAGGTTTACCATCAGGCCATCGCCCAAAACATGCTCAACGAAAAGTTTGCCATCCTTCAATTGCTTCGCCAGCATGGCATCCTGAGCCTCTATACCACCCCACAAAGCCTGACAGCAGATGTCGTGAATAAGTATTTGGAGTTGAAAAGCAGAAGGGCGATTTAGCGAAAGAAACTAAGCACCCAGGAAGTCTTCAATCGCTTCATACACCCTTTGTAACTCTTCCTCCGTTATCACATAAGGCGGCAACACATATATCACATTCCCCAGCGGCCTGAGCAAAATGTTTCTTTCCAGAAAAAAGGGCATCACCTTCGTGCGTATGTCATTGAAATAAGACGTATCACCTGTATTGATGTCCAGCGCCAGAATCGTACCGGTAACTCTCACGTCTTTTACCCTCGCATCGCCACCGATCTTCCCGGCAAAAGCCCGATGACTTCTTTCAATCATCTGACGCTGCCGTAGACACGATTCATCGAGCAACAGCTTCATGCTGGCAATGGCAGCGGCACACGCCAAAGGATTGGCGGTAAACGAATGTCCATGAAAGAAGGTCTTTGAAAGGTCCGCCGTTGCAAAAGCCTCCACAATAAAGTCAGCCACAGCGGTAACTCCCAGCGGCAAAAAACCTCCGGTAATCCCTTTCGACATGCACATCAGGTCGGGTTTGTGGGTAGTTTGGTCTGTGGCGAAAATGGTGCCTGTTCGCCCAAAGCCGGTCATTACTTCATCAGCAATACAGATCACTTTATTTCTCCGGGCAATGCTCATCAGCTCATCCAAAATGCCCACAGAATACATATTCATGCCTCCGGCACCCTGCACCAGTGGCTCAAAAATAAAGGCCGCTACTTCGCCGGTGGCAGTAAGTTCATTTAGTCGCTCAAACGCCTGATCCTTATTCTGTTCGGTAGGGAACGGAATAAAATCCACATCAAACAGTAAAGAACCGAATGGGGCGGTAAACCCTCCCCTGTCTCCCACAGCCATGGCCCCAAAAGTGTCGCCATGATAGGCACCTTCTATGGCTATCAATCGCTTCTTAGGGGTTCCCAGGTTGTGCCAGTATTGAAGAGCGAGCTTAATAGCCACTTCCACCGACGTGCTGCCATCATCGGAATAGAATACCTTAGAAAATTTATCCGGCAATAGGGCCAAAAGGCTTTCCGCTACCCGAATGGCCGGCTCATGCGTAAAGCCTGCAAAAATGACCTGCTCCAACTTCATGGCCTGGTCGGCAATAGCCAGGGCGATGTCTGGTTGCGCATGGCCGTGAATGTTTACCCACCACGATGACACTGCATCAAGGATTTTCCGCCCATCTTCGGTGTAAAGGTAGGCGCCCTCCCCTTTCGTAACTACTAATGGTGCAATGCCTCCCTCCAGGGGCGTGAAGGGGTGCCAAATAAGGGATTTGTCTATTTCTTGAAGCGATTTACTCATTTCCAGTTTTCATTCAATTGTGCTGCGTATTTCTTCACCACTTCCTTGTCTATTTTCTCCTCCTCCTTGATATGAAGAAGCACTGGCCATCCTGTTTTTGCCATAATGATTTGCTCACTCTCCGGATTGGAAGGACCATTGAAAATAATTCCCGCCACGGGCACCTTGTGCGCCTTGAGGTATTCTGCCGACAACAAGGTGTGATTGATGCTTCCCAAATAAAGATTGGCGACAAGGATGACCTCTGCCTTAAATTCTATGATCAAGTCGGAGACAAAATCGTAATCATTGAGCGGCACGAGCAAACCGCCCGCCCCTTCAATGATCAGACAATTGTCGGTTTGCGGCAACTTGATCTTCGTCATGCTTATTTCAACGCCATCGGCCTTCGCTGCCGCATGGGGTGAGGCTGGCGTGTTCAGCAGGTATGCCTCCGGGTGAAATTGCGTCTTCTCATTGCTCACCAGCGATTTTACCGTATCAGTGTCCCTGGGCAGTCCGGCCTGTATTGGCTTCCAGTAGTCGGCACGAAGTGCTTCACAAACAATGGCGCTGACCAGCGTCTTCCCGCTATCGGTACCAATTGCCGTCACAAAATACCTGCTTAGAGTGGCTGGCTTAAAATCTGACATAGTGCATTTATTTCTTCTTCTGTGTTATAGGTATGCAAGCAAATTCGCAGCCTCTCCTCTCCCTCTCTCACTGTAGGTGCTAAAATCGGGCGAACATCAAATCCCTTGCTCTGTAAGGCTTTTGCCATGGCTTTTGCCCTTTCATTGCCCTGCGCAACAATAGGTTGAATGGCTGTATTGCTCTGAATTCTCTTCATGTCAGTCTCCTCAGGAAACTGCTTTAAAAACAACGCTATCCTTTGTCTTAGTTCGGCTTGCAGATGCTGGTTTTTCGACAAGTAATTGAATGCCTGCTCAATAGCTACCAGACTATGCAAAGGCATCGCTGTAGTATAAATAAATGGTCGGCCAAAATTCACCAGATAATCAATCAGTTCCTGGCTACCCACTACCGCTGCGCCATGAACACCCATGGCTTTCCCAAACGTGTAAACCCTGGCAAAGAAATCATGTTCCAGGCCTAGAGAGCAAACCAAACCATTGCCTCCTTCTCCAAAAACTCCGGTACCATGCGCTTCATCTATGATCAACCTTGCTTCATATCTTTTACAAAGTGTTGCTATCTCCTTCAAGGGGGCAACGTCTCCATCCATAGAATACACCGATTCTACCACCACAAACTTATTGCCTTCAGCAGCTTTCAGCCTTCGTTCAAGGTCCTCCAGGTCGTTGTGCAGAAAGGCAAAAGTCTGGGCTTTGCTCAACCAGGCACCTTCCTTAAGGCAAACGTGTGAAAGCTGATCGTAGATAATAGTGTCTCCTTTTTGTGCTACCGAAGAAATCAGGCAAAGGTTGGCCTGATAGCCAGACCCAAAAACCAGTGCTGCCTCACCATTAAAAATGCCAGCCAGTTTTTGTTCCAACGCCATGGCAAAGTCGCTGTTGCCCGAAAGCAGCCTGGAGCCGGTGCCTCCGTGGGCTGGAGCTCCCAACTCGGCCAACCTGTTAGCTATCATTTGCCCAAGCGCTTGTGACCTGGCCAGGCCAAGGTAATCGTTTGAGGTAAAGTCGTGTGGTAACTGGATAGAAGGCAGAGAACGTAGATTGCCTTTGGTCTTACGCTCGTCCAACCTTTGCTGCATTTGAGGGGTGATGCTCTTCATAGCCACCACAAAAGTGGATGCTAAAGGCGGTATGCGCAAGGAATCAGGTAATTTGTTAATGCCATAAACCCACTAAATTGACCTTATCCTCCCGATAAATTAAGTAAGTCTGTTTTTTTTACCCGCTTCTAATAATGCAGCCACTTTTGTCGTTATTTGCATTCAGGACTAAAATTTTACAAAAATGATCAAAAAGACACTTTTCCTACTAGCTATTGTTGCCATGGCGGCGTCTGCCAATGCGCAAGACATTAAGATTGGGCCAAGAATAGGCCTTACATCATCGTCCATAAAGGTTGACAAGGAATCAACCGGCGCATCTTTGGGTGCCCAATTTGAAAGCGGCGATGCCAAAATCGGCTTCCAGGGTGGCGCATTTGCCCGGCTGGGTATAGCAGGCTTTTACTTACAGCCAGAATTGCTGTTTTCTGCAACAGGTGGCGAAATACATGTGAAAGACGTTTCTGCATCTTTGGACGAAACCAGAGAGCTTTCCTTTAAAAAATTGGATGTACCAATCATGTTTGGAAAGAAGTTCGCTAAAATTGTTCGTGTAAACGTTGGCCCGTCGTTTAGCTACCTGCTAAAAGCTGAATCAAAAGTGGGTGACATTACAACTGACGTGAAAAATAACTACAGCAACGCCACCGTCGGTTTTCAGGCAGGTGCTGGTCTTGATCTTGGCCCTCTTATACTTGATGTAAAATATGAGGGCAGCCTCAGCAAACTTGGCGATGCTGTTGGCGGTTACAACACCGACCAGCGTCAAAGCATGTGGGTGGTAGCGTTGGGATTCTCTTTCTTATAAGAAACAGCCTTCTAAACGGAACACAGGGGTGGAATTGACGATGGGTCGATTCCACCCTTTTCTTTTTGCCTATAAACGAATTTTTAATCCTCCATAGTAGTTCCTCGCCGGTGCCGGTTGATAGTTCCGGCCTCCAAATGCATTCAGGTCGTTGCCCCAGCTAAATTTCTGATCCAGCAGGTTATCTACGCCAGCAAACAGTTCCAAGCCCCATTTGCCTGAAGCAAGTTGGTTCTTCCAACCCAGTCGGCAAGTCACATTGCTGTAAGCATCGGCATATACAGTGTTATCGTCCCTCAATGGTATTTTATCGCTCCAGAACCAGCTCAAATTCGAATAGAAGTTGCCCTTAAAAGCAATATCCAATACTGTGGCAATTGTATTTGGCGCCACACCCGTCAGCTTGTTGCCTGAAAAGTCATCGTCACCTTTCTGATAATCTTCAAACCGAAAGTGATACCCCGTGTAGGCTACCTGGAGCTTGGAAGAAGCTACAAACGCCGCTGGGTTCTCTGACAAAACTCCGTTTACTTTCAACTCTATTCCTTTTTGGTTGGTATTACCAGCATTGTCAAACAGCACAACACCGTCCTGATTGGTGCGGGTTACAATTGTTCCTTTGAGCTTGAAATAGAAAGCAGTGGCATCCACAAACCATCTGTCTCCAATAATCGATGCCCTGTAGCCCAGTTCATAATTAATGCCTTTTTCCGCTGTCAGCTTTTTATTGATGCTCCCTTCGTTGGTTCGGACCTCGTCGATCGTCGGTGGCGAAAAACCGTTACTCAAAGAAGCATAAATGGACTGGCGATCGGATAGCTTCTTAAGCACTGCCAGCCTCGGCACCCAAATAGGGTCAAACGAGTTATTGTAAGTAAATACCGGCCCAACTTTCGACTGATCTCTATCGATATCAAATACCTGGTAGTTTCTGCTTAATCCGCCGGTAACCACCCACTCGCCTGGCAGATCTACATCCAGCTGCGCAAAGGCAAAGTATTGCTTGATCAGCAGGTCGTCGTGAAAACGGAGTGTGTCGGCCTTGCCCATCACATTGCCAAAGTTGTAGGCATTACTCCACCCCTGCTGCCACTCTCCTCCAAACGACAGGTGGGCCTGGGCTTCGCCTGCACTTTTGTGCCAAACAAATTTTGTCCTGCCACCCAGTCCTGAGTTAAATTCCCTTTTATAGTCGAGATTGAATGGGTTCTGGAAATCTACATATGAGTACAGAAGACTCGTTTTATTCTCAAAATTGTCGGAAATAACAATATCATTCACCACTCCAACAAACACCGACTTCTGGTCAATCGACGAGTTCCTGTCGACACTGCCTGGCCTGGCCTGGCGCCTGTCTTCGTTGAGTTGGTCCAGCGTAAGCCCCCCCGGGATACCGTAGTTGAGGTCGCTGAAAAATGAATGAACGGAAACGGTGTGGTTGGCCGATGGGAACAAATGCGCCGACACCTGCGCCACTTTTCTGTCCGTAAAAGACTGCTCCCGGTACCCGTCCGACTTAAGGGCAACACCTTTTACCTCTATCAGGCTCTTGTCACGGCGAACAGTTCCGGAAAACTGGTGTTTCCACAAACCGTAGCTGCCAGCCATGCTTTGCCAGACCAGGCCATTGCCCTTGATGTCTCTGGGATTGGCACTGCTGAGCAAAAGTGTTCCGCCTGTGCCTGCGCCATACACACTTCCGGATGGCCCCTTCAGCACCTCTACTCGTTCTGTGTTCGACAAGTCTAATATGTTCAATGGTGTGGTTCCGTTGGCTTCTGTAAAAGGCAAATCGTTCCAGTATACCTTCACATTTCTGACACCGAATGGAGATCTGATCGAACTACCCCTGATAGAAACCCGGTAGCTTGACGGCGCCCGCTCCTCCATCCGCACACCGGGTAGGGTATTGAGCGAGGGCACAAGGGAGGTTTCGCTGAATTTGGCCAGGTCGGCTGGCTGCAGGTAGGCTATCGGCGCTGCCTGATCGATCAACTCCCGTTCAAAATCAAAGCCTGTTACCTCTACAGCTTGCAGCATCTTTTCCAAAGGCTGCATGTACACCGTTTGGCCGGACTTACTGATGATCACTTTGGTGGAAATATAACTCACATGTGAAAGCAGTACTTCAACAGGCAATTCTGCTGACAAAGTAACCATTCCATTTTCACCGGCTATTGCCTGCCCGGATTGGAAGCTCACGACTGCTCCTTCTATCGGCCGATTGGTTTCAGCATCTATTACAAAAACACTTTGTTCGACTGCTTGCTGCGCCGGCTGAGCGACAAGCATTGCCCCGGGGAGTAAGAGAAAAGCCAGATACAGATGTTTCACTTTTATCAGTTTCAAATTGATCTACCGTTTTTAAGAGATTTCTGCCAAAAGTAATAACAAGCAGCCCACATTACTCATGAATTTACACGGGTTTGGCTTTTAAGTTGTTAAAAATTGTCTTTGCACGCTCAATGACAGCCAATTTTCGTAATTTCATTGAAAATAGCTTACTATCATTAAACATATCATACCTATGAAAACATTTTTTACTTTCAACCGCTTTATCGCCACATCAATAGCGATCGTGCTTCTCTCGTCTTGTGCTGCCAACAAAAAGGCCTCCACCACAGAAAGTAGTGATGACAGCGATACAATATCTATCAAAATGGACGACTCGTCTGACACTAAAGCCGGCAGTGTCTCATCGCTGAACAATAACAGCATGCAACTGGTGGACTACCTGCGCAGAATTCCGGGCTTGCAAATTGACCAGCGAGGCAGCACCGTAAATGTGATGGTGAGAGGTATGTCCTCTGTTGGAGGAAACAACAGCCCCTTGTATGTTATCAACAATACAGCCATAGGTAACAGCTATGCCGACGCTGTGAGTGCTGTTGATGTGAATGACATCAAAACTGTGAATGTTATCAAAGGGGCTGAAGGACAACAGATGTATGGCATGCGGGGAGCTAACGGCGTAATTCAGATTTTTACAAAGAAAAAATAAAGCAACGACAAAGTTGACTTATACTTCAGGAGGGTGAATCTTTGCTTTATGCAAAAAGATTCACCTTTCTTTGTTTCCGGAGTTCACCATATTGCCGTTATCTGCTCCGACTATCCGGCCTCGAAGAGATTCTATACCGAAATTCTGGGGTTTGAAACGCTTAGAGAGGTTTACAGGGAAGAGCGGGATTCGTGGAAGCTGGATTTAAAGATTAATGGGCTTTATCAAATAGAGCTTTTCTCTTTTCCCAATACGCCCCCGAGGCCTTCAAGGCCGGAGGCTTGCGGTTTAAGGCATCTGGCTCTCAAGGTCAGCGATATCGAGTCTGCGAAAAGTCACCTGGAGTCCAAAGGCGTTCTTTGTGAAGATCTTCGGGTTGATCCACACACCGGCAAAAGGTTTACGTTTTTCAGTGATCCGGATGATCTTCCTATTGAGTTCTACGAAGACTGATCAATGTATTTTCTCGTATAATTCCCTTTTTGCTTCTTCCTGCACAGGGCGTTCGTCCATCAAAATTTCGAAAACATTGTTCTTGATGTTGTGGGCTATGTCACCGGTGGGCAGGTCGTTGCAATCGACACCAAAAGGCTCCTCCACCTCTTCGGCCATCAGCTCAAGACCAAGCAATGCAAAGAAAATCACCATCACAAGTCCTATTGTATGATAGCCAAAGTCGGCAATCATCCCAAAAGGAAGCATGATGCCGTAAACCGTGATAAATAACTTGATATGCACGGCATAGGAAAATGGAATGGGTGTTTTTCGTATCCTTTCGCAGGCACCCAATATGTCAAGCAACGAGTTGTGGTGGATTTTCATATTGATGGCATCGGCCTCCGATAAAACACCAGCCTTCTGAAGCGCTGTCATTTTTTTGTAAAGCCACAAAGAAATGTGGTTGGGCTTGTGCTTTTTTGGGGTAAGCTCCGAAATCTCTTCATCAGACAACAGCAGCAAAGCGTCTGTTTTGACGCCGTCACGCAGATGATCCCTGAGTGCTATGCAAAAGTTTGCGATATGCTTTGCAAAGAATCTCCGGGTGTCTTTGTCATTGGCTGGCAGCAGGCTTTCCACCATGATGGCATAGTTGCGGCAGTTGTTCACCAGCGCACCCCACTGCTTGCGCCCCTCCCACCACCTGTCGTAGGCGGTGTTTGTTCGAAACACAAGGAGTATGCTTAAAATGACACCCAGAAGAGAGTAGATGCCCGAATGCAAATTTGATTCCAGACCGTAAAACTCATACACAAAACACACCAGACCAGTATAGGATCCTATCAGCAACACACCAAAAATGATTTTTTTCATTGTATAACTTCTGGTGAAGTTGACCATATCCTTTACCCAGAAGCGGTTAGATTCATATACTATCATAGCACGTTGGGTTTGGCTAAGTAAAACGACCCGTCAGCAAGCCTTCTTCCAAATTTGGGCTGCTGGCCTTGAGAAGTACGAAGAAAAAACTCAGGGTCTTTTCTTGTCTCACCTTCGTAATACAATTCGTTTCCTTCAAGCAAGCGTTGAATTGATGGTTTCATTAATTGATTTTCAGTTTACAATTACTGATTCAAACTAAGCAGAAACACCTTTGATTCAAATAAGTAGTGGAGTAAACAATTTTTCTTGTGTCCAATGAAGCCAAGCCGATTTTTATGAAACATAAAAAAAGCCAGTCCTTCCAAATATCTGCATATGGAAGAGCTGGCCATTCAAAGAAACCAGCCAGACTACTTTATATTCATACTCAACACCGGAAAATTGGAATGATAAACGAGCGTTTCGGTAACACCCAACAGATAATGCGGAATATGCCTGTTGCCGTGGGTCACCAGCGAAATCATGTCCGGCTTAGAAGCAAGGCTGTAGTTGAGAATTCCTCTGTCGGGCAACTGATGATTGTAAACGGCCTTACTGAATTTCACCCCGGGATACTTCGCTATAAATTTGTCCATTATCTGATTGATAGTGTCGTCATTCTTGAAGTCTGTCGGCGTGTTGATAAAGACCATTTCGATTTTTGCCTTCACCGCTTTGGCCACGTCCAAAATCTTCTCAAAGGAAGCATTGACGTTTTCCGCAAAATCTGAGGCAAACAGTATTTTTTTGAAAGTCTTCCCTTTGAAATTTTTCTTGATCGTGAGCACAGGGCATTGTGCCATTCTCATTGTCTTTTGTGCGTTGGAGCCAATAAACAACTCCTTCGGTTCGTCCGGCCCATGAGCTCCCATCACCACAAGGTCTGCTTTCACTTTCTTGTTCGCAAAGTGAACAATTTGCTCATAGATGTTTCCGGCGACAAGGTGAGTGTGAATCTTCAGTCCTTTGAGTAACGGCTTCCACGACTCTTTCTCCAGTTGACTTTCTGCTTTTTCTATATTTGCCAGCGTTTCAGGATACGACGCCCTTTTCTCTATTGGCAAATGCGCCCAGTCGATGTTGGTTCTTACTGAGTGAAGTAAATGTATCTCTGCTTTGGCCTGCCGGGCTATGAGTGCGGCCACCCTCAATGCATTGTTTGCGCTAGGTGAAAAATCGGTTGGAATGAGTATGTTTTTCATGACTAAATTGTTTATGCGTGAGAATTGGTACTTTGTCAAGCTAACCAATCATATAGTCTTCACTAAAAACTTTAATCACCTCAATTTCTGATTCTTATCACCTTGCAAACAGCAGCCTTCTTCGCACGATAACACAAATGCAGGCAGGTCTGGCTATTATCTTTAAGGTGTCCATAAGGATTTCGATCTAATCTCCTTACCTTTGCATTCCAATGAAAAAGGTGGCATTCTATACCTTAGGCTGTAAGCTCAACTATTCCGAGACCTCAACGATCGCACGGATGTTCGAAAACCGTGGCTATCAGAAGGTAGATTTTTCTGATTCTCCAGATATTTTTGTCATTAATACCTGCTCGGTGACGGAAAACGCCGACAAGAAATGTCGCAAAGTGGTGCAGGAGGCCAAGAAGATTTCTCCGGATTCGTACGTAACCATCGTTGGTTGCTATGCACAGCTGAAGCCGGTGGAAATATCGGAAATTCCCGGGGTGGATGCTGTATTGGGTGCTGCCGAAAAATTCCAGCTGATCGACTACCTCGATGGGTTCCAAAAGAAGGAGAAGCCTCAGGTGTTCGCTTCTGAAATCAAAGAAGCAAAGCGTTTCAATCACTCTTATTCATACGGCGACCGCACCCGCACTTTCCTCAAAGTGCAGGACGGCTGCAACTACGGCTGCGCCTTTTGCACCATTCCGCTGGCCCGTGGCAAAAGCCGCAGCGACAGTATACAGAACATAGTAGTGGCAGCACAGGAAATAGCTGCTACCGACGTAAAGGAGGTGGTGCTCACCGGTGTTAATATTGGTGACTTTGGCATTCAGGATGGACGCAGGGTGGAGAAGTTTCTGGATCTAGTTAAAGCATTGGATGAGGTGGACGGTATTGATCGTTTCCGCATTTCCTCCATAGAGCCCAATTTGCTTACCAAAGACATCATCAGCTTTGTCGCAAAATCCAAAAGATTTGTGCCCCACTTCCATATCCCTCTTCAGTCGGGCTCCAACAAGATTTTGCAGCGCATGAACCGCCGCTACCTTCGGGAGCTTTATGCTGAACGGGTAGCTACCATCAAAAAACTAATGCCTCATTGCTGCATCGGGGTAGATGTCATCGTGGGCTTCCCTGGTGAAACGGAAGAAGACTTTCTTGAAACGTATCAGTTCCTGAATGAGCTGGACATCTCCTACCTGCACGTGTTCACCTATTCCGAAAGAGCCAACACCGATGCCATTGAAATGGATGGCGTGGTGCCCATGAAGGACCGTAACAAACGCTCCAAAATGCTCCGCTCCCTTTCTGAAAAGAAGCGCCGTAACTTCTACGAAGAAAACCTGGGGGGACAGTTCACCGTGCTGTTTGAGGAAGACATTGAAGAAGGTATGATGCACGGCTTCACCGAAAATTACATCCGGGTGGCTGCCAAATACGACCCCATTCTGATCAACGAGACCAAAAAAGTGGAGTTGCGTGAAATCAACGACCGTGGTGTTGTGGAAGTAACAGAAGCTGAAGAAGAGATACTGGTTCATTAACCTTTCTTCGATACGGTTCTGCCTGCACCAATTTTTTTTCTCTTCAATTCTACATCACCAACCATTATTCACGGGGAGGGGTCTTATAGTCCAAAGCTTAATCCCCTTGTTATGAAACACCTACTGGCCAATATCAACAGGCTTACCTGGGTGAGCCTGTTTGTTACTACTTTCATCAGCGGCTGTTCAACCGAAGAACCCGTTAGCAATATTCCTAACCTTCGAACGCTGTCGGTGCCGGAAGAACAAGTGGCATCGGCATCGAACAATTTTTCGTTCGATGTTTTTTACCAAATCAACAAGCAACATCAGAGCGACAATATCTTCATCTCCCCTTTTAGCATCAGCGCTGCTCTTTCTATGACTGCCAACGGTGCGGAAGGCGACACAAAATCAGCCATCAAGCAAGTGATTGGCAATGCTGACGTGGCAGATGATGACATGAACGAGGCTTACAAAGGCTTGCAGGGTTTTCTGCTCGATGTAGACAAAAAAGTGGCTCTCGAAATAGCCAACAGCAACTGGTATACAAAGGAATACACCATCAAGAGTGCTTTTAAGGAGATTTTGCTCAACTATTACAACGCCGAAGTAAAATCTGCCGATTTCAGAGCACCGACCACAGTAGGCGACATCAACGGTTGGATTGAAGACAAAACCAACGGCAAGATTCGGGATATGCTGGATCGCATCCCGGACGACGCCGTGATGTACCTCATCAATGCCATTTATTTCAAAGCCGACTGGCAGTATAAGTTCGATGACTCAAAAACTACGAAGGCAACATTCTACGCACCTACCGGTGAAACCGAGGTCGACATGATGTTTTCGAAAGGAGCCAGGATTAACTATCGCTACGGTGAAGATTTCACCATGGTAGATATCCCTTACGGCAATGGACAGTACAGCATGACCATTTTTATGCAGGCCGGAAGCAGAAGTATCAACCAAATAATTGAAACATTTGACGGCGCAACGTTTGCCGACTACCTCGACAAGGCAGACACCATCACAGCAGAGCTCTACCTGCCCAGGTTTAAACTACAATTCAAAGAGGAGCTTAAAGAGACACTCTCCGACATGGGCATGGGTATCGCTTTTTCCGACAAGGCCGACTTTTCCAATCTGTTTGATGAGAAACTGGCTCTGGTTATCAGCCGTGTGCTGCATCAATCATTCATAGAGGTAAATGAAAAAGGCTCGGAAGCAGCGGCCGCCACCATCGTTGAAATGGTGGAATTGTCGTCAAACTCCACCCCTCACCCGAGAATCTTTCGAGTCGACCGGCCTTTTGCTTTTTTTATCAGAGAAAAGCACAGCAACGTGATCCTTTTTGCTGGCAAAATGTTGTCTCCAACCAATAATTAGCGCTCACCTCCGCCTGTTCTCCAACGAGGCCAGCGAGCCAAAAATCAAGATACCATACTCACGCTATGCGAGTAATTCAATATTTTTTTAACAAATTAGTTTATAATATAAACTAATTTACTATACATTCGTATAAGCATAGAAAACCACATATATGAAAGAAGAACTCACACATCAGGAAAGCCTGGATTTGATCACCGAGATGATCAAACAGGCGAAAAGGAATGTAGCGAAAGGAGGAAGTAAGCAAATACTTCTGTGGGGCTGGACTATTGCCCTTGCCAATTTTGGACATTACTTTTTGGCTATGGCGGGTATTCCATCCCCCTACATAATTTGGCTCATTACCATTCCAGCGGCCGTTACCTCGGCGGTCATAGGCACGAAGATGAGGCAAAGTGGAGCTACTGGCCATATAGACAGCGTGTATGCCAAAGTATGGATAGCAGCGGGCATTAGCATTGTTATCTGTTTATCTATGATGCACAAAATCAACTTTAACCACAATGCTGTGATTCTCCTGATTGCAGGAATGGGGATGTTCATCACGGGTAGCTTGTTAAGATTCACACCAATTTTACTTGGAAGCTTTGTGTTATGGCTAGCGGCATTAATTTCGTTTAATTTGCCTGAAATTCAGCAGTACGTCGTGGCAGGCAGCGCCATCATTTTAGGTTACCTGATCCCCGGATACTTACTTAAAAGAGCCGAACGTGGATAATTTTGAGCCATTAGATCCCCTATTGCATTCGCAATTGCGTTTGGCGGTGATGTCGCTGCTGATAAGCCTGGAGGACGCCGAATTTACCTTCATCAAGGAAAAGACACAGGCGACTGCCGGCAACCTCAGTGTGCAGCTCGACAAGTTGGAGCAGGCCGGATACATCAGCATCTCCAAGTCTTTCAAAGGCAAAAGACCCTTAACGACTTGTAAGATTACCACAACAGGCATTAAAGCTTTCGAAGCTTATGTTACGGCTTTGAAGAAGTACCTCCCATAATTTTTTTATCAATTTAGTTTATAAAATAAACTTATTTATAACCATGCAAACTATCACTCATTTAATACTCGTCATATTACTCGTTCCCGTCATAGGTTGGGCGCAGGCGCCTGAAACAGATGCTTTAGCTAAAGCCGAGGTTACGAAGCTTGGCTTCATCACCGGACGCTGGGAAGGGAAAGGATGGATGTACGGACAAGACAGGGTCAGGCGAGAGTTTGATCAGGTGGAAGACATCAAATTCAAACTCGACAGTACAGCCATACTGATTGAAGGAAAAGGTTCTTCCGGCGGCAAAAACGTTCACAATGCCATGGCAATTATTACATTCAACAAGAGTGATAACAACTACTCCTTTTACTCCTACCTTTCCACAGGACAAAAGGGTGAGTTCAAAGGCGAATTAATCGGAGAGGAATTTTACTGGTACCCCGCTGAAAATATGAGATACATTATCTCCATTAACGGCAAGGGCCAGTGGTATGAGAAGGGGGAGATCAATATGGGCACATCATGGTTTCAGTTTTTTGAAATGACTTTGGACAAGGTTGGAGATTGATACCCCAGCCCCCCCCAATGGAGGTAGCCTGACTTAAGAAGTCGGGCTACCTAATACCACTTGAACACTTTCATGCCGACTGACATGCACACCAGCCCAAGCCCTGCGAGCACTCCGACAGGCAACACGATCTGGCTCCACCCAGCCCCTTCAATAAAGATGGCCCGGGCTGTGTCGGCAAAAATGGTCAGCGGAAACAGCCTGATAATGCTCACTGCCCATTCAGGAAAGCCGTGGTAGCTAAAAAAGATACCGGATAGAATCATCATTGGCATTACTACAGCATTCAAAATGCCATTACCGACATAGGTGTTGTTTGTTCTTGAAGCCGTAAGAATAGCTATACCAGCAAAGGCGATGGTGCCCGACAGAAACAAAACGACAAGTGCTGAAAAGCTCCCCTCAAGGTGTATATCAAAAAACAACCATGAGAAGCCTATAAGAAGCGCAGCTTCTATGGCGCTCATCATGGTGCGTGCAATCAACAGCGCCGCCATAAATTGTGTCTTTCGCATCGGAGTAGCCACCATTCTGCGTAGCAGCATCTTGGATCTTTTCTCAATCAGTCCATAACTGATCCCCCACATGCACGACATCATCACACCCATGGCCATTAGTCCGGGCACCAGAAAGTCGATGTACCTGCTTCCTATTTCCTTCAAAGGCACCACATCCTCTCCACTTGACAGTGTTTCGTTTCCGTTGAGCACTGCGGTGAGATTGATGTAGGCCAACTGCGCTTCGGGGTTCAGTGGATCAAAATGATACTGATACTTGTCCCCTTCCTTCTTCACGATCAGATCAACTGTTCCTCTTTTTAGTAGCACCAACCCTTCATCAAACCCTACATTCAGGAACTCATAATTGGTAAAGCCCGTGGTTTCGTTGCCCACTTTCTTCGTCCAGCTCTTTTCTTCGGTTTCCTCATTCCCAACAAAGGCGATCTTTTGATTCAGTTCTCCTTTTTGAGTGAATGCGAGACCAAGTCCGCCTGCCATCAACACTGGGAAAAAGACGGCCCAAAACACAGCTCCCGGCTGCCGAAGAAATTCTCTGAAGTTGGTCAGTATCAAAAGTATAATCGGATGCTTCATCTCTTTATTGATTAATATGGCGGCCAGTCATCGAAGTGAATAAATCGTCGAGTGTCAACTTCCGGCATTCCAGCGAATCGATTCTGATCTTCTCTTTTTGCACGTAAAGCAGAAAGTCTGGCAAGAACTTCACTATGTCGGTAACCAAAAGCTCGCCACTGAGCGTATCCTTCTCAAAAGTGTAGTTTAAAATGGCCTGCTGTCCCGGCAACGCTTCTTTTTCCAGCGGCCTGTCAATGCTAAAGTCAATAATTTCCCCTTTCACGTGCTTTGAGAGCAGCTGCTTCAAAGTGCCTTCAGCCAATATACTCCCCTGGTCCATGATCACAATTCTATCGCACAAATAGGCTGCTTCCTCCATGTAGTGCGTGGTGAGGATCAGCGTAGTGCCCTTTCTTTTTCTGAGGTTCAAAAGGATGTCCCAAAGTTCTCTTCTGGCATTCGGATCAAGGCCAGTGGTGGGTTCATCCAGGAGTAAAATCTCCGGTTCATTTAATAGCGAGATGCCCAATGCCATTCTCTGCCGTTGGCCTCCCGAGAGTTTGTCTGTGAAAGCCTTCTGCTTTTCAGTCAGGTTCACTAGTTCAAGCACCTTCTCTACTCTTTCGCTGCCCAAGCCGTAAAAGCTGGCAAAAAGCTCAAGTGTTTCTCGTACCCGAAGTTTCTCGATAAAGCGGGTTTCCTGAAGGGAAAGCCCAATGATTTGATGCAATTTCCTGGCATTTTCGGCCCAGGTCATACCCTTGAGTTTGATTTCTCCCGAGTCGGGCTTTTGAATGCCTTCGATCATCTCAACCAGGGTTGTTTTTCCAGCACCATTTGGGCCAAGCAAGGCCACAAATTCCCCCTTGTAAATGGTGAGGTCTATGCCGTTGACAGCTTTCACATCTTTGAAGTGCTTGATGACTCCAGCGACTTCAATCTGAACTTCCTTCATACCACGAAAAATAAATAAGGATTGCAGTAGGCAATTTATGAAGACTTTCTGAAGACCACACAAAAAAATGGACGACGATCCACTCTATCCCCGGAAAGAACTAATGGGTCGAAAAAACCAAGTATTCATACTTACCGAATCCTTGACGATCAAGTGCTTCGGCGAGAAAATCGACGTAAGTTCGACCGTCAAGCCTCTTTGTGCAGCTGAGTTCATAGATGGAAAAATCGTCAATCTCCAATCCAGATTCTTTCTCGTAGACAATATTGGCAACAACTGGTATTCTAACGTTAGCTCCTGCATCGCCATAAACAGTCCAGGACATGCCAGCTTGTCCGTCGGCAGAAGAGTAGAGCCATTGAGCACTCTTATAGGTGTAATCGAAAGAGGCGTCGAAACTGAATCCCTTAGTCGTCCGGTCAACTATAGAAAGGGTAAATGATGGAAATTCCACATCGAGCGCAGGTTCCCCATGCTTATGGTAGGTGATATGGGAAGGGCCATAAAATTCATTGAACTTGGTAGAGTAGGAATCATACCCTTGTATGTAGCCCAGCGAAGTTTCGGTACTGTACAAAAATGAATCGTAGGCATCACTCAGGAAATAACCTCTCCCGTCATTAAAGTACCCGATCGTTCTGCTATCCTCGTGAAACTCAGCAGGAATCTCTATTATTTGATCATACTCCTGAAATGAATCAAAATCAATCACAAGATTTTCATTCGGTAACATCGCCGCCACCTTCAAATAAACTCTCTGGCCACCTCTAAATCCCGTCATCAGTAGCTCTTGTGGGTCTTTATACATATTAATAGTGGCCAAAAGCCCTGATTCAGTAACAGAGCGGTCGTTAAGCGGCGACCCTGAAGTACCAGGAGAAAACTTAATTGACTCATCGGGAGGCATTGACTCATGATAGTTAACTATTTCAATGGTGGCAGTACCGATAACCTCCGGTGCTTCATATTCATCCTGGGCTGCAATTGTTAGGGTTAGACCAGGGTTAATCCCAAGATAGGTAACTGCTGAAGCGACTCCCGAGCCACTTGAACCAGGTATGAAAACCGTCACATCAATCGCTTCAAGGGTTACGGGCCCCTTCAGTTCAAACACTTCACCATTTTTGCATTTGTGACTATCCAACACTTTTCCTGAAGGTTCTGAAATATACACCCACTGTTCCTGCCCTTCATTTATCGCATTTTCCTCTACCATTATAGTAAGCAAGGACAACCCTTCAGATTCTTTTTCACAAGAAAAACATAAAATACCAAGAGCAGAAACAATACAAAGTGATAACTTCCTTGTCATGGAGTTGAATTGTGGTAGAATTCAATTTAATAAAATATCTCCTCTCATAAAATACTTTGCCTTCGAAACTACCCTTAGTGCATACACTACCTCACCAAATGCGACTGCCACTACATGCCAGATCATCACAACGATGAATGGGAGAAAAGAGTCCATCTCATCTCAACAGCAAAAAAAGTTGTTTTGTAGTCTTCTCATAAACGAGAAAAATCCACGTCTTTTCTGCAACCTTTCACCTCCAGCGAGGTACTCTAGGCTAAAAGAACCTCAAGGCCATGCTCAAAAACTACTTCCTGGTAGCGCTGAGAACCATCAAGCGCAACAAAATCTATAGCACCATCAATATTTTCGGTCTCTCTTTGGGTATCGCCTCCAGCATCCTTATCCTGATGTGGGTCAACGATGAGCTTACTTACAACAGCTCGCACGAAAACCTCAACTCCATTTTTCGGGTGATGGAAAACCAACACTATTCAGACAGAATTGGCACCACGTCTTCCACGCCGGGCCCACTGTCTCCCTATCTCAAAGCCACCTACCCGGAGGTTAAATATGCCTCCAGGCTTACCTGGCCTACCGAAAACCTCTTCAATATCGAGGAAGCGTCCTACTACGAATCAGGGCGCTATGTGGATGCCGACTTCCTGGAGATGTTTACCTTCAAGTTCATCGAAGGCTCGGCTGCCACAGCATTCAGAGATAAAAACTCGGTAGTTCTCACCGAAACAATGGCCAAAAAGTACTTCGGAAATGAGCCTGCCACTGGTCAAACTTTCCGCTTTAACAATAAGGATAACCTACAAGTGACCGGCGTGGTGGAAGACTGGCCAAAAAACAGCGACTTTGGTGGGTTTGCCTACCTGCTCAACTTTGACAAGTTCATGGATGAGAACAAACAATGGCTCGACCAGTGGGGCAACAACAACGTCTCCACGTTTGTGCAGCTACAAAGCGGGCAGGACTGGGAAGCTTATTCTGCCAAAATAAACAGGCTGCTCGATGAGAAAAATGAGAACAACTCCATCGAACTGTTTCTGTACCCCGCCACGAAAATGCACTTGTATGGCAGCTTTGAAAATGGCGTGCAGGACGGCGGGCGCATCCGCTACGTGAAAATTTTTGCCATCATTGCTGTTTTTCTTTTGCTCATTGCATGTATCAACTTCATGAACTTATCTACTGCCCTGGCGGTAAAGCGAAGCAAAGAAGTAGCGTTGCGAAAGGTAGTTGGTGCTTTCAGGAAACACCTGATTTACCAATTCCTTACCGAGTCTGTTGTGTTTTCGATTTTGGGCGGCATGCTTGCCATGGCGTTGGTACTGCTGCTAATGCCCGTTTTCAATGAAATTTCTGACAAGAGCCTCGTGTTGGATTTCAGCATGCAAACCGTCTTGCTCTTTGTTGGCACGATCCTTTTCACCGGCTTTGTGGGCGGTAGCTACCCAGCGTTTTACATCGCCCGTTTTGAACCAGCAAAAGTTCTAAAAGGCCAACTGAAGAGTGGTAAGGCCGCTGTGAGGTTCAGGAAGGTGCTGGTCACCACGCAGTTTGTGCTCTCTATCATCATGATCTTCTGCACCGTGGTAGTGTATCAGCAACTTTGGTATGTTCAAAATCAGGACACCGGCTTCAACAAGGAAGGGATCATTTACATTGAAATGCAGGAGAACATGGCAGAAAAATATGACCTGATACAAGATCAACTTCTACAAGACCCGTCCATTCTGGCGGTTAGTGAAAGCAGCTTTTCACCCCTTTCAATTGGCAACTCCACCTGGGGGCTCGACTGGCCTGGCAAAGATCCACAAGAGCGCATTCTGTTCAGTAACTTTGCCATCGACGGTTCTTACATCGAAACCATGGGACTCACCCTGGTTGGTGGGCGTACGTTTGACAAAACCATGGCCACCGACACTGCCAACATCATTATCAATGAATCGGCAGCCCGCAAAATGGGCTTCGAGCCTTTGGAAGCTGTAGATCAGCCCATCACCGTTTGGGGAGAAAGAAAAGGGCACATCATTGGGGTGGTGAAGGACTACAACTACAGCTCGTCTCACTCTGTCATCAGGCCTATGTTCATGATGTTCGAAAAGGACTGGTGCAGCTATATCATCGTGCGGGCCAAGCCACAACAGTACACAGCTGCCATTGATGCCCTTAACAGCATTTATACTACTTACGCCCCGGCCTACCCGTTCGAATATCGCTTCCTCGACGTTGACTGGGCGGAATTCTATGAAAATGAAGAGCGCACCGGCCAGCTGTTTCAAGGCTTCGCCTGGCTGTCGATATTCATTTCTTGTCTGGGGTTATTTGGCCTGGCTGCTTTCGCCATTCAGCAGCGCACCAAGGAGATTGGCGTACGGAAGGTGCTTGGCGCCTCCACTTCTTCAATTATCACACTCACTGTGAAAGACTTTGCTCTGCTGGTCATTATAGCGGCAGTGATAGGCTCTCCCCTTGCCTGGTACCTGATGGATCAGTGGCTGACCGACTTTGCCTTTCATGTCGACATCAGTGTGCTGGTGCCGCTGGCAGCCATGCTGCTGGCCCTGGTGATCGCTATCGTAACGGTCGGCTTCCACTCGATCAGGGCTGCACGGACTAATCCGGTGGATGCGCTTCGCTATGAGTAATTGCTGAGGCATGAGTAATTAAAGAGGTTACTATCTGCGGTACCGCAGATAGTAACCTCTTTAATGTGGCGCAAGACTCGCTTTAATATTTTCTACTTCTTATAATACTTCATCGCCTCGGGTATCGCCGCCTTCAAGTCGGCAATACGAGTGCTGTGCGAAGGGTGGGTAGATAAAAACTCCGGAGGAGCCCCGCCACCACTGTTGGCAGCCATTCTTTCCCAGAAAGCAGGTGCTTCATTGGGGTCGTAGCCGGCCATGGCCATAAAAATAAGGCCCATCCTGTCAGCCTCAGACTCCTGAAGACGAGAGAAAGGCAGCATAGCCCCAACAGTAGTGCCTGCACCATAGGCTGTCATAAACAGCTGCTGCGCTTCCGCCGGTTTGTCTTTCACCGCATAAGACAGCGCCAAACCACCAAACTGCTGAATCAAGCCCTGCGTCATCCGTTCATTACCGTGACGTGCAATGGCGTGAGCAATTTCGTGTCCCATCACCACGGCTACACCTTCATCAGTTTTGCAAATAGGCATAATGGCCGTGTAGAAAGCCACCTTGCCGCCGGGCATGCACCAGGCGTTCACCGTTTCGTCGTCTTGAATCAGGTTAAACTCCCACTTGTAACCTTTCAGTTGATCGCTCAGTCCGTGCGTCGACATGTACGACTCAACAGCCTTCTGAATCTTCTTGCCGACCGATTTCACCTGATTAACCTGGGCCGTGTTGGTGGACAATTTGGACTCGCTGAGCACCTGGTCGTACTGTGTAAAACTCATGGAGTTGAGTTCTGAATCAGGCACCAGCGCAAGCTGCTTCCTACCTGTAATCGCCACCGTTGAGCAGCTATAAACAATCAACGTGGCACCAATGCCTAACAATGCTATTATCCTCTTCATTTGTTTCTAATTTATTGTGAAAGTTAACAAGCTTCTTGCCAAAGTAGATTTTCCAGTCCTTCGAGACTGCAAAAACCAGTCTGTTTTGGAATACTCCGACAACTTCATTGGACAAAAATAATACTATGGGAATGATTTCTTCGCACGTGCCGATGGCTTACATACCTACTGTGTGCGTGTTAGGTGAGTTACTTTTAGCTTTAACGGAATCTGAATGAAAACGAATGGAATTTTCGAAAATTATAGCCCTTTGCTCAAATAATAGTCACGCAGATCAAAGATAGGTTGCGGAATCGCTGACTATCAGATATTTTGGCACCAAACATCACTACTATGAAAATCCTTTGTATCGGTCGCAACTACGTAGAGCACATCAAAGAACTCAACAACGAGACCCCCGATGAGCCGGTTATTTTCACCAAACCTGACACTGCGCTGTTGCTGAACAACAAGCCGTTCTATTTTCCTGACTACACAAAGGAGATTCACCACGAGCTGGAGATCATTATCAGAATTTGCAAGGAAGGAAAAAGTGTTGAGGAGAAATTTGCCTCTACTTACTATGATGCCATAGGCCTGGGCATCGACTTCACGGCACGGGATTTGCAGCAGAAAGCCAAAGCCAAAGGGTTACCATGGGCGCTTGCCAAGGGATTCAATGGGTCAGCTCCGATTTCCAAATTTGTTCCGAAGGAGAAGTTTGCGGATATGAAGAACATTAATTTCAAGCTTGAGCTCAATAATCAACCAGTTCAGACTGGGAACACCGGTCTGATGATCAACTCTATTGAGGCCATTATAGCCTATATATCAAAGTTCATTACACTTAAAAAAGGAGATATTATTTTCACAGGAACGCCGAAAGGAGTTGGGCCTGTCAAAATAGGAGATCACCTGAAAGGATACCTGGAAAGTGACGTACTACTCGATTTTGAAGTTAAATAAACTAGCACTTCTACTTTTACTAACAGCAAACACGGCCATAGCCCAATACGGCTATGACTCTATCTCCCTGATGTTTCCTATCAGGCCAGGCGAGCGCAACTATCTGGCCGGCACGATGGGTGAAATCAGGGGAACCCATTTTCATGCAGGGATTGACATTCGCACCAGCGGCATTGAAGGCTTGCCAGTGTATGCGCCTGCCGATGGCTATATCAGCCGTGTGAAGATCAGCACTGGCGGCTACGGCAATGCTCTGTACCTTACTCACCCCAACGGGCGGACCACGGTATATGGCCACCTGAAGTCGTTTAGCAAGCCCCTGGCCGAATGGGTGCGGGCACAGCAGTATGCCAAAGAAAGCTTCGACGTAGAGCTTTTTCCGGCACGCAACCAATTCAGCTACAAGAAAGGCGAAGTGTTTGCCGCCTCAGGCAATACCGGCGGCAGTTCGGGGCCCCATCTCCATTTTGAAATACGGGACCAAGAGCAGAAGATTCTTGACCCCATGCGCTTTCACTTCAAAGAGCTCATTGATGAAGCACCTCCTTTGATTAGAAAGGTGGCCTTTACTACCATGGACATCAAGTCGAGAATCAATGGGCAGTTTGGTAGGTTCGAATTTGATGTAACCAAAGAAGGGGACAGTTTCGTGATGCATACTCCGCTGACATTTGAAGGAACCATTGGCGTGGAAATCTATGCCTACGACCGCTTCGACGGCACCTGGAGCAAAAACGGCATCCCGTGCATTGAGGTGATGCTCGATGACCAGAAGATGTTCAGCCAAAGCATTACCAAACTGAGCTTTGATGAAATGCGCAATGTGGCTGTGCACATGAACTACGGCGAGTATTTAACCAGCGGGCAAAAGTTCACCAAACTGTGGGTAGACGACGGTAACTGGTTGAAGGTGTACGAAGCCAAGGACTGGCAAGGCATGCTGAAAATCAAAGACTCCAGCGATCACAGACTTGAAATACGCACCTGGGACAGCTACAACAACTACTCGTATTTTAAGACAACGCTCAGCGACAAAGGGAAGCGAAGCAATGCCACCATCAAAAGTCTTGGCAAGCTGAGGCGGGAGGGTTATGAAATAACCGGCAATGTAATGGAGCTGATGAACCCCAATGGTGTGGCCCGCCAGAACGTTCTTTTGTACTCTGCAGGACAGGCGTATGAACTACCGCCGGTCTACCACGTGGGTGCCAACGACTTCTACCTCTGGGATTTGAGAAATGGCTTGCCCGACTCCGTCGATTTGTGTGGTACCATGCAAAAATTTGATTTTAAGGCCACTGTGTCACCTCATCATGAATACAGCTATTTTGACAAAGACATGGACGTGGCCTTTAACCGGTACAGTCTGTTTGACACACTCTACCTGGCAGTGAAGGACAAACAAATAGAAAACGGCAGGGAAGTGTTTGCTGTTGACAATGTGCTTGATCCGCTTCGGCGTTCGGCGAAGGTGACGCTCAAGCCCATGCAGCTCTACGATAAAGAAAAGTCGGCGGTGTACTCCTACAGCGCCAAAGGCAACCTTGGCTACGTGGGCGGTGCCTGGGACAAAGACGGCATCAGCTTTCTCACCACCTCGCTGGGCACCTGGACCATCGCCACCGATTCAGTGCCCCCTACCATCAAGCCGGCTGTGGTCAACAAAAGTGAATGCCGGCTGATCATTGAGGATGACCTTTCGGGTATCAAAAGCTGGAAAGGTACCATTGATGGCGAATGGGTGCTGCTCAACTACGAATACAAGAAAAAACTATTGTGGACAGAAAAACTCGACACAAGCAAACCTTTCGACGGAGAGTTTGTTGTGGTAGTGACCGACAACGCCGGTAACGAAACTGTGTACAAAACAAAACTCTAAGAACCCATGGCATTAAAAGCAGGCGACAAAGCTCCAGACTTCGAGGTAAGTGACCAAAACGGAAAAACAGTAAAACTCTCCGACTTCCAGGGCAAGAAGGTAGTGCTCTACTTCTACCCGCAGGACAATACGCCTACCTGCACGGTTGAAGCCTGCAACCTCAGGGACAACTACAGTGCCCTGAAAGCCAAAGGCTACGAGGTGCTGGGCGTAAGCCCCGACTCCGCCAAGAAGCACACCAACTTCATCAAGAAATTCAGCCTGCCCTTCACGCTGCTGGCTGACACCGACAACAAAATCATTGAAAGCTACGGTCTGTGGGCAGAAAAGCAGATGTTTGGCAAGAAGTACATGGGGGTATTAAGAACCACCTTCCTCATCGACGAAAAAGGCATCATCGAGCGGGTGATTGACGACGTCAAGTCGAAGGAGCATGCGGAGCAGATTTTGGGGTAATTTATCCCCAAAACTTCCTATTTTGCTGGAAACTTAAACATCCAGCCCATGAAATACATACTCGCATCAATTTTCACAGTAGTCACCCTGGCTACTGTCGCCCAACCAGCCAAAAAACCTCTCAAAATTGGCGTGGCCGGTCTTATCCACGGCCATGTAGGTTGGGTGCTTAATAAGGCCAAAGCTGGCGACGTGGAAATCGTGGGCATTGCCGAGCCCAACAAGGCACTGGCAGAAAAGCTTTCGAAGCAGTATGGCTTCTCCATGTCGCTGGTTTACCCCACCCTGGATGAAATGTTGGCCAACACCAAGCCCGAGGCAGTCACAGCCTTCAACGACATTTACGGCCACATGGAGGTGGTGGAGAAGTGCGCCCCCAAGGGCATCCACGTGATGGTGGAAAAGCCGCTGGCCATGAGCTACGACCATGCCAGGCGGATGAAGGCGCTGGCAGACAAACACAAGATTTTTCTGGTGACCAACTACGAAACCACCTGGTACGCCACCACGCAGGAAACCCTCACCAAAGCGGCAGCGGGCGACCTGGGCACCCTTCGCAAAGTAATGGTGAACGACGGGCACGAGGGACCTAAGGAAATTGGTGTTGGCAAAGAATTCCTCGACTGGCTCACTGACCCTAAACTGAACGGGGCTGGAGCACTGATCGACTTTGGCTGCTACGGCGCCAATCTCCTCACCCACCTGATGAGCAACGAAAGGCCGCTGTCGGTCACAGCTATTACCCAAACCAACAAACCTGACATCTACCCCAAAGTAGATGACGAGGCTACCATATTGGTGAAGTACCCCGGCACCCAGGGCGTCATTCAGGCGTCGTGGAACTGGACGTTTGGGCGCAAAGACATGGAGGTGTACGGCACCAACGCTTATATCAAAACAGTAGACGGCACCCGCATGAGCCTGCGGATCAAGCAGTCGGAGCCAGAGCAGCCTATGACACTCGAACCCATGAAAACACCTTTCAACGATCCGTTCGATTTTCTTACGGCCGTCATCAGGGGCGAGACCAAGCTTAGTGAAACTGTGCAGGGCAGGCTTTCGTCACTGGAAAACAACATGGTGGTGGTAGAAATACTGGATGCAGCCATCCGGTCGGCGAAGGAGGGGAAAACGGTGGTGCTGGAAAGGTAGGGGTCACCAGGAACTCTCACTTTTTGGCTTCGCCAAAGTAGAGTGGTATCACGCAAAGCCGCAAAGCTCGCAAAGGCTGGTGTAGATTCTTTGCGACTTAGCGTGAAATAAACCACCCCTAGCAACCGAGAACTATTCCCAGCACCTTCCTGTTTTGTTCTTTTTTAAACCACTATGAGCCAGTCAACCATCCAACAATCCACCTTCCAGTTTCTCACTGACCTATCTGCCAACAACAACCGGGACTGGTTTGCGGAGAATAAAGCACAGTATCAGTCATCGCTTGAGAATATCATCAGCTTTGCCGATGCCCTGCTGGCTGAAATGAACAAGCACGACCTGATCGAAACCCCTTCTGGCAAGAAAGCCCTGTTTCGTATTTACAACGACGTTCGATTCAGCAAAGACAAGTCGCCCTACAATGCCCGCTTTGCCATGTCTTTCAGGCGGGCCACACAAGAACGCCGGGGCGGTTACTACCTGAACCTCAAACCGGGTAGCAACTTCCTGGCCTGCGGATTCTTCAACCCCAACCCTGACGACCTGAGACGCATCCGCTTCGACATAGAAGACAACTACGAAGACTGGCAAAAGATTTTGGGCTCAAAAGCAATCAAAAGCACCTATGGCGACATGCAGGGAAATACCGTCGCCACTGCACCACGGGGCTACACAGTCGACCACCCTGCCATTGATTTGCTACGACACAAGTCCTTCGTTTTTCGCCACACATTCACCGACCAGGAGGTGCTGGCAAAAGACTTTCCACAGGAAGTGAGCCGGGTTTTCAAAACCATCAGGCCCTGGCTTGATTACATGAGCGAGATACTCACCACTGATAGGAATGGAGAACCGCTGCAATAGCTGATCAAGACTCAAGTTCTTTTCCGCATTCGCAACAATACTTCGCTTTTTTCATGTGATCAGCATTGCCACATTGCCGGCATTGCCTGCTTGTATCTCCGGAAGGATTCAGGGCATTGGTGCTTCCTTTGGCAAGCTCCACGGTAACCAGTCCGGTGGGGACAGCTATCAGGCCATAGCCAGTCACCATCAAAATGGTAGCCAGAAACTGCCCCAGGGTGGTTTGAGGAGCGATATCACCATAGCCGACGGTGGAGAGCGTCACAATGGCCCAGTAGATACTCCGGGGAATGCTCGTGAACCCGTGTTCCCGTCCTTCAATGATGTACATCAAAGTGCCAACAAAAACGCTGACGATAACAACAAAGAAAAGAAAAACGACAATCTTCCTGGAGCTTGATTTCACTGCCTGCCCAAGCTTGCTGGCCTCTCCCATAAACTGCACCAGCTTAAGCACCCTGAATACCCGCAGCAGCCTCAACACCCTTATAATGGCCAGCGCATGGCTGCCAATAAAAAAGATGCTCAGGTAAGTAGGCAAAATGGAGAGCAGATCGATAATGCCAAAAAAGCTGAAGACATATTGAGTCTTCTTTTCTGATGTCCATAGCCTAAGTCCGTACTCGACGGTAAACAGACCAGTGATAATCCAATCAAGTTTGTAAAAAAGAGCCGCCCATTCCTGATTGATCTCCCTGACACTTTCCAGCATAAGTATGGTAATGCTGGCCACGATGAGGATGAGGAGTGCTATGTCGAAACCCTTGCCTGCGGGTGTATCTACACCAAAAATGATCCTGTGGAGCTTTTCTTTGGTTGATTGCATGAGTTAAATGATAATGCCAGGAACTTGCAATGCGAATCTAGCAAGTTTTACTTTAAATATCCTCTCGTTCCCTTCAGCTACTTCCTGGCATTGAAAACCACCTTTTCAAACCAAACCCAACTCCACAGAGAAAGTTAGCGCATGTGCTGACAAATAAATGACCGGGAGATTTGGGAAGAACTATCGGAGCAATAAAATGCGAAGGCTAGTCAATCAAAAAGTAAGTAAATTGCAAATATGGAAACTCTCCGGCTACCAAAAATACGCTTGCTGATTTATGGGGCTCCCCTGGCGGTCATTTTCATTTCCGTTGGCCTGGCAGTAAGTCCATTGCTGGTTGCCTACCCACAACTCGCTACTGGCATTATCTACGACCTAACGCTAACCTCTCCGGTCATTTATCTGATGCTGATCTGGAATAGACCTATTCCAAAGGCTACTGTGGTTCCCATTTTTATTGTCGGCGTTGTGCTCGCCTCGTTTCTGCTGCCCGACAATCAACATTTCCACCTCAATCTGGTGAAAACCTTCCTGCTACCGGTGGTAGAGCTTTTGGTTGTCACAGGTATTGTGCTGAAAGTCAGAAAGACGGTCAACGCTTTTAAAGCAAACGCTAGTAGCGAGTCTGATTTCTACCTCACTCTTAAAAAAAGCACGATGGAGGCATTGGAAATTCCCTTGCTAGCTAGAGCCATGTCAACGGAAATAGCCGTGTTTTACTTCAGCCTCTTTCCCTGGAAAAAGGAAGTCCCAAGGGACAATGAGTTCAGCAGCTACAAGGATAACGGAGCGATCGCATTGCTGGGAGCAATCATCTTTATCCTGGTTGCCGAAACCTTTGTCTTACACACTTTACTCGCCCACTGGAGTACCACATTTGCCTGGATACTGTCTGCCACTAGCATTTACACTGGGTTTCAGCTTTTTGGGCACATCAAGGCCATGATTTTTCGGCCTTCGACGATGACTGCCGAGGCGTTGCACCTGAAATATGGGCTGTTTGGAGACATTACCATCCCGTGGGAGGATGTTGACCGGGTGGCATTGCATACCGGAAGTATGGAAACAGCCCTACCAGGAATGGAACAATTAGCTTTGTTGAAAGGTCTCGAAACCGCCAATGTGATGCTGTCATTCAAAAAGACCCAAACGATAGAAAAGTTATACGGCTTCACAAAAAGCTGTGATAACCTCTTAGTTCATATCGATAATAGCCCGGCATTTATAGAAAAGGCGAGGGCCGCAATTTTGAACCTCAACACAAAAATGTGATGACTGAAGACTATGACGCCGTCATCGCCCATCACTACAGCGCCTACCGCCCACCTTTGCATCAGGTGATTCTTGCAAAGTGTCTGAAGCCGGGGGCAGTTTATGACAATGGGCTTGACATCGGTAGCGGCACCGGACAGTCGTGTATCGCACTGGCCGATTTCTGCGAAAAGATAACGGGTGCTGAGCCAAGCAAGGAGATGCTGGCACAGGCTATCGGGCATTCGAAAGTAACCTACGTGCATTTTGACGGTATTAATTTGCCCTTCGCTGATAGCAGTTTCGACCTGGTCACTTTTGCGGGGTCATTGTTTTACGCCAGGTCGCAAGGGATGCTCAATGAGGTGGTGAGGGTGTGCCTGCCCAACGCCATAGTCATTGCCTACGACTTTGAGGTGCTTTTTCAACGGCTGCCATTTGGGTTTCACTTGCCAGAGGAGTCTGTGGGCTATAATCACCGGGCTAGCTTTTCGGGCCTTGAAATGAATGGGCTTAGAGAAACTGACTCGTTTGTCAGCGACTACCAGTTGGGTGTCAGTGCTGAGAACCTGGCTCATTTGCTGTTGTCGGCAGGAAGCTTCTACAATTATTTTTCTGAGAGATATACAGCTTCGGATCCTTTTGGCTTGCTTGTGCGGGAGCTAAGCCAACATGCTATTGTGCATTCAATAGGTGCCAGGCTATACGCCACCGTGTACAAGGTTGGCGTGAAGTAACTCCGTCGGACGGTTTGCATTTTTTGAAATATGGCCACGAAGGCACAAAGACGCTAAGGATTCTTCGGCCTCCGGTCTTCAAACTCCCGTCTCACTTCCCTACCCGGCGGCTGACGGCTCCATCGCCAGGACCTGCTGGCCGTACCGACGCCTGATTCCCTTGCCCGCCGAAGCTTTTGGCGTAGGCGGTCGCTTCGCTCTTCAATGTGGCCACGAAGACACAAAGACACTAAGGGTTCTTCGGTCTCCGGTCTTCAAACTCCCGCCTCACTTCCCTACCCGGCGGCTGATGGTTGCCTCCACACTGCCCGGCACGTACCGACGCCTGGTCATCTTCCGTCTCCGGTCTTCCGACTTCCGACTTCCTCCTTACAAAACCACCGGCTCCTTATAATACTTGTTCCTGTACTCAATGGGCGTAAGGCCGGTAATTCGCTTGAACACTGTACGAAACGCCTTGGTGTCAGTATACCCCACGTCATACATGACTTCGTTGATGTTTTTGCGGCTCTTTTCAAAGCTGCGTTTGGCGGCCTCTACTTTCACCCGTTGTATATACTCCACAATGGTGTTGTTGGTAGCCTTCTTGAACCTCCGCTCAAAGCTCCGGCGGCTGACGGCAAACATATCTACAAGCTGATCGACGCTGATGCGCTCAGCTGAATTGTCCTCGATAAAATCCTGGGCCTTCTTCACTTCCGGGTCGTTGTGATCTTTCTGCCCATTGAACATCATAAAGGCCGACTGACTCTCCCTGTCGATATCGATGGCAAAGTACTTGGCCGCCAGAATGGCTGTGTCCCGATCTGTGTATTTCTCCAGCAGGTAGAGCAGCAGGTTCCAATAGGAATTGGCGCCACCACTCGAATAGAGCCGGTGCTCCTCGGTAATAATGCTTCCATCTACCAGCTCCACATCGGGAAACGTCTCCCGAAACTCGTTGGCAAATGCCCAGTGGGTAGAGCAGCGTTTGCCTTCCAGCAAGCCGGTGGATGCCAGCAGGAAGGCCCCCACACAAAGCGAGGCTATTTCTGTGCCCTCATTGTATTTATCCACCAGCCACGGAATAGCTTCTTTGTTGACTTCCACAGCCTGTTTCATGTCACCAAACAAAGCAGGGATCACAATCAGATCCGTTTTTTCAACATCCTTCATCAGCTTGTCGGTATGGACAGAGAAAGCGCCATCGTGCAGCTTCACGTCCTTTGTAGCGCCCACCAGTTGCACTTCAAAAAGTGGCGCTTTGCCAACAGCCTGTAAAAACTGGTTGGCGGCGGTGAACATGTAGCGGGGATCGGCCACCGCTTCCATCACTGCCGAGTTAGGAACAAGGATTGAAATACTCTTCATTGGGATGAAATTTGACCTGATAAAAGTAGGAATTCCCTATGACGCAATCAACCCTCCAAACTGCCGTTTTCACACCCCGGCAAGCGATGCTCCCAAAGCTACTTTTGTATGGCTGACAAATGCTTATAAATGGCCCATTTGATTACATATTTGACCTTCAACGGAAACTGCAGGGAGGCGATGACCTTCTACCGTGACTGCCTGGGTGGGGAACTTCAGCTTGAAACTGTGGCAGCATCATCCGCTTCTGCTGAGTTCCCACAACCTATGGGAGAATTCATCCTGCAGGCCACGCTCTCGAAAGATAACCTGGTGCTGATGGCCACCGACATGGTGGGTGAAGACGGCCTGAGTCGTGGAAATGCCGTATCTATTCTGATAGACTGCAACAGCAAAAAGGAGCTTCAGCACTACTTTAAGAAACTGTCCCATAAAGGCCAAGCCACTCACCCGGTTGGAAAGACCTTTTGGGGCGCCTGGTTTGGAGGACTCACGGATAAGTTTGGTAACCACTGGCTGCTCACCTGCAGAGGCTAAGCGAAAGCTCGCTGCTTCACAGCTTCTCTATCTCATCACAAGTTTCCTGAATTTTTCCTTCCTTACGTGTTTTGTTTCCCTCTGCTATATTTGCGGTTCACTCTTGAACAATGAATATAGGGCTGCTTCAAATTTTACTTTTTGCAGGCTGCATCCAGGCTATTCTCCTGGCCACTTACCTATTTTTTCATTCTGCCATCAGAGGTTCCCGGCTGTTTGGTATTCTACTGTTGCTTCTGGCCATCCACTTGTTTCTTGTCACCAACGACAGGCGGGAGTTCTTCTTGCAATTCCCGCACCTTTTGCACGTCACCTGGTTGGTGCCATCACTTTACGGCCCCATCATCCTCATTTTTGTGCGACGAATCACCAGGTATTCCCTTAAACCGACGCTGGTGGAATGGCTTTACTTTGTTCCCTTCGTACTACTGGCGATCTATCACATGCCCTTCTATCTCCAGTCGGCAGTTGAGAAACGAGCCTATATTGAAGACTTTCCACGATCGGTGAAGGACGACTTTGGGCTGATCAACCAGCTGGTCAACGTGCTCCATGTCACGTTTTTCTCTGCCTCGCTTTGGTTCTATAACCTTTACAGAAAAAAAATCCTGAACTATGCCGCTTCTGAGGAAACCAGGCTCCTGTGGCTGGGTAATTTTCTTTGGATCAATCTCGCCATTGTGTGCGTAGGTGTGGCAGTGTTTTATGCCAGAAAGTATAACCTCCCCATGGTTGGCAGTATCTACCCCTATCATTTCCTGGGTGTCATTTTTCTGATCTACTGGTCGGCTTATAAGCTCATCCGGCAGCCAGCTATTTTTCAGTCAGAAATGGAAGAAGGAGGCTTTGCAGAAGTGTCGGAAGTTCCGTCGACCCAGGAGGATGCCAGACCGGTTACAGAACAGCACCGGCAGCTGGCCGACGACATCAAAAAGCTGATGGAAGAGGAAAGGCTCTACCGAACGGCGGGCCTTACGCTGCCCGACGTGGCGGCAAAGTTAAAGTCGAACAAGCAGTACGTTTCGGAAGCTATCAACCTGGTGTTTGGCAAAAACTTCTACGACTTTGTGAATGAATACCGGCTGAAGGAGTTTACCAACAAGCTTGAAAGCCAGGAAGACCAAAACCTCACGCTGCTGGGCATCGCCTCCAACGCAGGCTTCAATTCCAAGGCTACCTTTAATGCAGTGTTCAAGAAACACTATGGGATGACGCCGTCGGAATACCAAAGGGAAAATTCCAATGTTCAAAAAACAAAGATCAAATAAGCAACAAGGAGGAGATTCCAAAGCCAAAGCTGCAAATAACAAATAAGCTTCAATCAGGCTATAACAGAAACATCAACCTTCCTGCCTTCATAAGTCAACCTTGATTTTCGCAGTGTGTAAGTGACCTGGGTTTAGAGTTTAGCCGCTTTGAATTGGAGTTTTGGTGCTTGCTATTTGAGGTTTCTCATCCTGATGCGTCCGAATTGATCAATTCGGACGATCAGCTATCAACTCCCTCCGTATATCAGCCAGTCAAAAAACTCAAAACCATTATGAAAAAGAATGTACTCATGGGGCTGATTCTCCTCGGCTGGGCTACAGTGTCACAGGCACAAACAACGCTCTCACTGTCGGTGCCGCTGCTCGACTTGCCCCAAAACACTGAACTTCCGCACCGCTACGCTTCCATGCATCAGTCTCTTCAATGGAGCGCCGATGTGTATGACGTGGGCTTCCGGGGCATTGATGCTGCCAGCAATGCCCTGTTCGATAAAAAATGGACACAGACCAGCTTCAGCTATGCCACTGGTCTGCTTTTCAGCAAATACGGCAGTGAGCTGCCCCTGCCGCTTGGCGTATGGGGGCATGAAGAATACCACCGCTCCGTGCTTGGCACTAAAGGCATCGCCAGCAAAAATGGCAACTGGATTTTTCACCGCTGGGACGGCACCGTGTATGGCCCGTCGGACGAAGACCTTGCGAACCTCAAAGCCACGGACAACAACGCCTTGCTTTACAGCTATACGGCGGGTGTGCAATACGAAACGCAGCTCACTAAAGCCAGCGTGGTCAACGACTTCTACAATGAGCGCAGCTTCTACAAGGCTCCGCTATATCTCTACAATGCCTATTATGTCTGGAATTACTTCCGCTTTGCCACCAGCACCCATTCCGACTCGGTGAAAGTGATAGCACCTAAGTTTGAACACAAAGAGGCATCGCAGCGGGACTTCGCCGGTGCCGACCTTACCGCCTGGGCCTACGACATGTTTAACCCCAATGCATCGTACTACGACCGTGACGACTTCCCTAACGGCGAGGGCGAAAACCGCCGCATTGGCTTCCACGACCTGTCGGAAGAGGCGCAGAAATACCTGGTGAAACAGAAGCGATTGTCGCTCCTCAATTTTTTAAATCCGGCGATCATACTGGTCAATCGGATCCGGATCAATGAGGAGCTGACAATTCTTCCCTTTGTTCAATACTCTCCTACCCACTTTGGCAACAGCATCTCGCTCAATATGCCCTTCACCTACAAAGGCGACGGCTACTTTTTGGGCGTGAACCGCTTCGCTAACTACAAACATGCCTACTACGGCGTGGAGGCGGGCGTTTACCAGCGGCCCATCGATGCACTGCAAGGGCTCAGCATGTCGTGCACAGTGAAGTTATGGAAGCAACCAGACAGCTTCTTCGGCAGCAAAGCCAGCTGGGGTGGCGCCATCAAATGGGGCGTGGCCTACGCTGTGGCCGACCGCCTGGCGCTTACACTCGACGTAACCGGCAAAACAGCGGGATGGCTCGAAGGCAACCCTTACCTGAAACGCAACTTCAATCCGGTGCTGGGCTTCCAGTATATCGTGCCGGGCGTGAATGCATGGAAGCTCTAATCTAACTCTACTCTATCGGTTACTGCGAGGAGTTTTGAAACAAAGTGGAAAAACTCTGCGGCAGTCTGTCGGAAAGAAAGGCAACGCTGTACAAGAAAGTTTAATTTCCTTAAGTTTAACAAGGGAAAGGGCCACCTGATTGGGTGGCTTTTTTTATTGAGTGAATTAAAGAAAATCCCTCAACTTTTTGCTCCCCTACTATGGGCTTTTGGTGTTGCCCTATACCTTTACTCCCCTAATACCAACACACCGCACCATGAACAACGCCGTCATCAAACTCTTCCTTCGCCTGGCCCTTGCTGCCGGGTTTTTGTCTGCCGTGGCCGACCGGTTCGGCTGGTGGCCTGCTGAAGCCTCCGCATGGGGAAACTGGGACAGCTTCGTGGCCTACACTGCGGTCATCAACCCCTGGGCTCCTGCGTCGGTTGTACCGGCACTGGCGGGCATTGCCACTGCGGCCGAGGTAGTGTTTGCTCTTTTTCTTTTGATTGGCTTCAAAACTGAGCTGTTCGCCAAACTGAGCGGCTACCTCCTGTTGGCGTTTGGCCTGTCGATGGCGCTTTCCACCGGCATCAAAGGCCCGCTTGACTACTCGGTGTTTAGCGCAGCCGCAGCAGCCTTTGCCCTGAGCCTGATGAAGGAGAAATATTGGGAGGTCGACAACTTGTTTTAAAAAGTGCCGAATAATGGAGTAACAATCGCTTCCGTTGCAGAAAGCACCTTCACAGGGACAACACACACAATGCTACCGAACGATCATTCAATAATGACCTTGCGAACAAATGATGTCGCATGATTGAATCCCTTCAACACATAAGTGCCTTTCTCCATGTGCCCCAGTTCCAGGCTTGTTACGTCGCCGTTGGTTCCCCCTATCCAGCGAAGCCTGCCTGCCATGTCATACAAAGCCAGCCTGTAAGCCTGCCCGGTAAGGATGTTGAGCTGGCCCGTGGTGGGGTTGGGGTATAGTTGTTCCGCTCTTAGCTCAGCGACCGACAATACCTCTCCCATTTCATAGGGAGCGCCGGCATACCTGGCAATAGACGCATCATCAAACTGATTCACCTTTCCTTCGTCAAACCCAGGAATGCTGTTGATATTTCCCCTCCAGGCGCCAACGAGCAGAAAATGCTCTTCAAAGGTCACACCAGGGTTAGCTGAGCTTTGCTCTTCCCGGGTATGTGCGTGATAATGATACCCAAAATCATCGCCATGGTCGTGGCCGCCAAATGCATCCAAAGCCACACTGTTCCCCACCATGAATGGATAATCCTCCTCATATCGGCCAAACAGGGCAACGCCATCGTAGGCTATACCAATGACCGGCGGATGGTCATGCCCTTCATAATCTGCGCCGTTATATAGATTGATCCCATTCCTGTTATAGGCATGGCCATCTGCATGGTAGTGCAACTCCAGTCCCCCACCGACATGAATACCTGACTGGGTGATCTCTCCGTCTTCCACTGTAAAACGAATATTGTTATTCATTGCGGGATAAATAGTCACGCCATCCACTGCAAGCCCAACTGAAGCCAGGCCAACGTAGTTGTAAACGTTCTTTTCGGTAGTGGTGCCATGGTCGCTGTCAAAGGCCGACGCCAAATCTCCGTACGGCCCAAGGTCGTTGTCCAGCACATCGTCGACGAGACCGTAGTCTTTGAGTGGAATTTTGAGCACGAAGTCACCCAATTTTCCATGGCGGGTCACTGTAGACTCTGCATAGCCAACTCCCGGATCAGCCCCGGGCGGACGATTGACATCGATCAGCATATTGGGCCGACTAGATACCGCAAAAGACACCACTACCATAAAGGGATGTGGCACATTGTTGTTGTCAAGCGCATTGGTGAAATACACATTCAGGATATTGTTGTATCCCAGGCGGGCACCGTAGATGTCGTAACTGGCTATTTTTTGTGAGAGCATGTTTTCCCTCAAGGCCAGATAGAAGGCCTTTGGGTAGCGCAACGACGCCCCGTTGTTGGTGAGTGTGGTTTCTATTTCATCCAGCTGAGTCTCAGCAGCATGGGCGGCATCGGGCGTATTTCCAAACTGTGCCTGGTATTTTTCATCCACTCTTTCCGACAAGTCAGTAGGCAGCCTGGTATCATCAATCAGGAACACATTGTCGGGGAGCTCCGCTGTGGCGTTCGGTTGATAACTTACACTCAGCGGATTAAAATCCGATCCGTCCGCAATCTCTAGGTCGATCACATCGTTGGCATCGGCTATAAAAAAGCTGGAGGCATTTCCTTCATCGGCTGTCCACACCAGTGCGCCACTATTGATCTGAAGCCATTTTTCCGTCCAACCAGTCACGGCCGCCAAACCGCCCTGCGCAGCATTGTACTCCCACTGATTAACAGCTTTGATTTTGGCAGCAGTAGTATTTCCCGTAAATGTGACTACTACGTAACCCTTCTCTGCCGACTCTTCAATCTGCAAGGTGCCAGCATCTGCGCATACTGCCTTTCCCTCAGAATCGGCGTCGATACTGTAATAGCTATGAAGAAAAGGATTGAGCCGGTACTGGCCTGCCAGCGGCGTTTGCCCGTTGTTTTCGTGGGTATTGATATCAACTGCCTGGAATATCCCCCGCAATAGCGATCCATAGGTAGCCGATGACCCATGGAAGCTGTTGACATCTGCCAGACTGAGCGTGTACACATCATCTGCACCCAGCATGACAACATGCTCTTTCGACTCATCCATTACCACCAGGTAGGCCCTGTTTTGCACGGCCGATACGGCTTGTGGTGTCCAATTCTGTGAGAAGCTTTGGTTCAGCACTTCAGAAAATGGTGCAGGACCATAATAGTCAAACTGCTGGCCAAATGAGCAAAAAGGCGAGATGATGGCTGCAATGAGTAGTAGTTTTTTCATAGTTGGTTTTATAAGGAAATGCTTATTCACACTAATACAACGGGAAGTTAAGGATGAACCCTCCTATTGATATCAAAAAATGCATTATTCGCCGTAGCCAAAAGCTGACAGCATGTGATCTTTCTTTCAACCTTCTGGCGAAAGGTGGGAAAAAGTGCTGCAAACCGTTTTTAAAATGAGCCGCAAAATATAAGTTTATTCGTGTTCTGCTTACCTTTAACAACCAGCTAGTATCCATTTTCTATGACCAGATATCTCAGATCCTTCCTTTCTATCCGGTGTTTAGTTGCACTCACCTGCCTTGCCCTCGCTCAGAGCGGCTGCAAAGACGACGAAAATCCCACCAAAGTCATCAATCCGCTGGAAAACCCAGAGGATGGGCCAGCGGCGGGTAATCCCGATGGCAAATACCCCATACCCAGCGCAGCCGGTACCGAAGATGTCACCAATCCCGATCAGATGATTGGCGACGGCACAGCGGCAAGCTGCACGGGACAGCTGGTAGTCGACGCCATTGCCAAAGGCGGCAAAATTGTCTTCGACTGCGGTGCCGACCCCATCACCATCACGCTGCCCGAAACAGCCAAAATATACAACGACGCCAGCGATGAGGTGGTGATCGACGGCGGCGGGCTGATCACCCTCAGTGGTGCCGGAAAACGGAGAATCCTGTATATGAACACCTGTGACCAAAGCCTGACCTGGACGACCTCCCACTGCCAGGATCAGCAGTACCCAAAACTCACCCTGCAAAACATCACTTTTGCCGACGGCAACTCTACCTCCGAAAAGGAATACACCGGCGGCGGCGCCCTCTGGGTTCGTGGCGGACAACTCAAGGTGGTGAACTGCCGCTTCTTCAACAATGTATGTGCCGATACCGGTTCTGATCTTGGCGGCGGAGCCATCCGTGCATTCGATCAATATGAAGACCGTCCAATTTATGTAGTGAACAGTACGTTTGGCGGCGAAGAGGGCTACGGTAACTCCGGCTCCAACGGCGGAGCACTCAGCAGCATTGGCGTGTCGTGGACGATCATCAACTCCCTGTTCTCTCATAACACGGCCGTGGGCAACGGAGGCAATCCCGCCCAAAGCGGAACCCCGGGCGGTGGCAGCGGCGGTGCCATTTACAACGACGGCAACAAAATGACCCTGAAAGTGCTGGGCTCGCTGATTGAAAACAACGAGGTGAATGCCTACGGAGCAGCCATCTTCTTTGTGAGCAACAACCACACCGGCAACATCGTCATCGAAAAGTCGGTGATCAGGAACAACGCTGGTGGCTCATGGTACCCGGTGTACCCCGGCATCTCCATGCACGACGACACGGATATAAAAGTGATAGATTCGGAAATTACGGAGTAGATGAGCTTTTGGAGCTTTCAGCCTCCCCATAGCTCTGGGCTATAAGGAGGGTCAACGCCATCCGATGGGCTGAGGTTCTCAGAACGCTTGATATGCAGATTAGCCTAAAATGAGGTATATTATCACAATTGTCGTGTGAATGACGGGTAATTGTAGTGGCACTGTTGCCCTAAAACCCCACAAATTTGAAATAAAAAAACTCATGAGAACCGGACAATTAATAAAAGAACTAAGGCTGAAAAAGGGCATTACCCAGGAAGACCTGGCTTCATTGACTGACATCAGCGTCAGGACAATACAGCGCATAGAAAGCGGTGAAGTTGACCCACGTGCATACACGCTCCAATCAATTGCAGGAGCTTTGGGGGTGGAATATGAAACCCTGGCGATGAATGAACCTTCCTTTGGCGGAGCGACTAAAGAGGACACCAGCAAATGGCTGCCACTTATACATTTGAGTGGTTTATTGATACTGATAGCCCCGCCCATTGTGCTTTGGATTCTGAAGCGGGATGAAGTAAAGGACATTAGAAAACATGCCGTTGATGTTATCAACTACCAACTCAGCATTTCCCTATATGCCATTCCTTTGGTTCTTTTTGGAATTTACCCCATTCTGATAGCTTTGTTTATCTACAGCCAGGTCGTAATTATACTCAATACGATAAAGGTAACGGCTCATCAACCTTATAAATATCGCCTGAATATTAAATTTCTTAAGCCCTATCAGGAGGAGCTATCCCTGTCGTGACTTTGCACTGGCTAAGAACCGCAAGCCGTCTTTAATAGAAGTCCTTGCGGTTCTTTGCCCCTTTTTCCTGAAAGCCAGCCCTAGCAAATCCGCTGCCCGTACCTCTAAGCTTACCCTTCAGTTGGATCTTTTAACTCATACCGTTCGCCAACGGTACCCGTGCCTATTTTCCCGGCCCGCATGTAAGCAGCGATGATCACCCCGGTGGGTGTGACAATGCTTTCTGTCAGCGTAAATGCAGAAGGCATCGATCCATTGTCAAACAATTTTTTTCCTTTGCCAAGAATCAGCGGATGGATTTTGAGCCGGAGTTCGTCGACCAGGTCGTGTGCAAGCAGCAGCTGCACGAGCTCACTACTACCCCACACGTGGATATCACGACCGTCGCCCTCCTTGATTTTTTTCATGTCGGCCACGCCTTTGACCACCTCCGAGTTTTTCCAGCCAGCCACCATGGGGTGCGACTGGTTGAGGCTGTTCGAAAGCACGTATTTCATGCCCTCGTTAATGCCCGGCCAAAACTCGCCATGGTGAGGCCAGTAGGCAGCCCAAATCTCGTAGGTTTTCCGGCCCAGAAGGTAGTCGGCGGGTTGCAGCTCCTTTTTCACGACTTCGTCATAAACCTCGTCGTCGTAGGGTGCCACCCAGCCACCATGTTTGAAACCGCCCGATGGGTCTTCCCCAGGTGCCCCGGGCCCCTGCATCACGCCATCCAATGTGATCATTGATAAAACGACTATCTTTCTCATACTGCTTGAGTTGGTTAATGATACAAATCTTTTTCCCTCAGAGTCTCCTGATAAGGGACTCTGAGTCAGCGCTATTCCTCAGCGTCCTCTTTGAGAGGCTCCAATGCTGTTTCTCAGAGTCCTCTGCGAGAGACTCTGAGTGAATTTCAGTTCTCTTCGAGAGACTCTGAGAGAATTTCGTTTGTTGACAGAACAAATTTCGGCTGGAAGCGCATCATTCCAGCAGTGTAAACACGACAATGGCAGGGGCTGAATGCGGAAAGGAAGGCTATTCAGTACTACTCACCACAGCGAGACACTGAAGCAAGCTGCTCACAAGCCTGTGCGGCCAGGCAGACGCTTGCGAGAGAGGAGTGACATAGTTTCGCTGTTTCGAAGTTGTATCAAAAGCCCGAATCGGATGTCAGGTTGAGCTCGTTCCACGTCGGTGTCGAAACCCTTATTATTTAGCCTGCTTAGACATTTCGACGAGCTCAATGTGACATTCCCTATATTTTAGGGCTTTTTATACAACTTCTGGAAAGCTCCCCCCCCCACTCACCGCACCACAAACCCATGCTTCGCCAAAAACTGGTCGGTTCGCTCCATAATTTCCTCGTCGAATAGCGTTGAATACTTTTCATTGCCCTCTCCCAGGTAATGCTTCCTGCCCTCGTAGGTCACCACCTCAAATTCGTTGCCCTGCGCTTCCGTCTCCCGCTTAAACATATTGACCGTCCAGAAGTCGACCGTGGTATCATCCAGCCCGTGGAACTCGATGGCGGGAGGCATGCCGGGCCTGATGTTGTGCCGGGGCGAAATGGCCCAGATCATGTGGCGCTTTTCGCCCAGCATAAGGTCGCACCAGGCTTCCATGGTGTTCACCGTGGACGAATAGAGCAGCATGAGGGTAGGCCGGGGACTGATGGCCAGGTTATCGCTGGGCTCGTTGATGGTGTCAGCCAGGGCGGTCATGAGGGTGAGCTGCCCACCCACCGATTGCCCGCCCACGGCGATCATATCGGGGTTGATGTGGAGCCGCTTCGCATTTTCCCTGACCCACCGCACCGCCGACCGGGCATCTTTGACGCACTCTACCGGGGTAATATTTGGATTTGGCCAACTTTCGTCGGCATTGACCGACAGCCGGTACTCAAAAGAGAAAGTCACAAAGCCTTTTTCGGCATACCTTCGGCAAGCCCCGTGAAATTCCTTTGGATGACCAAAGGCCCAGCCTCCTCCGTGAAAAAAAACGATGGCCTGCCGGGGCGACGTACTTGCTCCGGCCGGGGCAAAGATATCCACCGAAAGCGCCGTGGTATCAATGCGCTTATATACTTCCTGCTTTTCTGTTACGCCTGCTGGCTGGGAATAACCGGCGCCCTGCAGGCACAGCAACAGGAGAATGATGGTCAGTTTTCGGCTCATGAGCAAAGGGGTTAGGTGTTACAATGCCTGTGTGGCTTGCTGTGAATTTACAATTTGTTTGGGTGAAAGTCGACAGCGGGTGGTGGCGTGTGGTGCTGGCCTGAGCACATCCGCCCTCCCCACACCAGCGTCATCCCGATTGCGAGTCACCCTGAGCTTGTCGAAGGGACGAGCGAGCCGACGTGGAACCCGACGCCCGAACGGGATCCCCCGTGACCTGGCAGTGAGTCGTTCTGAAAAACACTGCCAGGTCGGGGGGATCTCTCACTCCGCTCCGCTACGTTTCGAGATGACGGCGTGGGATGGAGGCTTTGGCGATTGGGCAGCAAGTGCTTGCAGACGATTTTCAAAAAAAAAGATGCAATTAAGCCAGATTTATTCGGGTAAGACAGGTGTCTTTTTTTTTAAAAAACCATCTAACCTATCCCTATTTACTCTAGTTCCGACTACCGGGTTGGTCAATATAAAAACGTAAACGAGCACCTCACTGCTTCCATCGTTCATTGCATCAGGAATTAATTTACTCCCATCAGAAACTTGTTTCACCAAAAAAATGCGGCATATTTTCACAATGTGATTCATCATGTGAAATAATTATCAGCCTATAAGCATATTATTTGCAGAAAATTAACTTCTTTTTACTTTCTTTATCGGCAGCACCCGTAACATTATATTTCTCCCGTACTTCTAACTGTAGCTTAGCCAATGATTACCAGTAACTATTGTAAAAGAACATGTCTTCTTGTGTTGCTTACCCTCGCCATTTACGCCCCCGCCTTTCCGCAGGCCGCAGGCACCATCCCCTTTGTCACTACGTGGGAGACGACTACCAACAATGAATCCATTAAAATACCTACTACAGGAACTGGCTACCATTATGATATTGACTGGGGTGATGGCACCATCGTTACCCAATCCTATGTATTTGGGGTGAGTCATACCTATTCAACACCCGGCATATACACAGTTTCTATTACGGGAACCTTCCCCAGAATCTACTTTTATCAAACGGATACCAGAAATTTCAGAAGCGTAGAACAGTGGGGAAATACTGCCTGGACAAGCATGGAGGGAGCCTTCTGGGGCTGTAAAAATCTGACCTTCAATGCCACAGATGTCCCGGATCTCTCTTCTGTGACGTCAATGAAGAGAATGTTTCAGTCCGCTTCTTCCTTTAATCTTGACCTAACCGACTGGGACGTGAGTAACGTAACCGATATGAGTGAAATGTTCTCAGGGGCATCCGCATTCAACGGCGACATCAGTAACTGGGATGTAAGCAACGTTTCGAATATGAACAGGATGTTCTATGATGCAAAGGTCTTCAATGGAGATGTAAGTGAATGGGATGTGAGCAAAGTAACCGACATGGGCGAAATGTTTACTTTTGCAAGTGCCTTTAACGCCGACATAAGCACCTGGGATGTGAGCAAAGTGACCAATATGAAAATGATGTTCAATTTTGCCACCTCTTTTAATGCCAACATCAGCAACTGGAATGTGGGTTCGGTGACCGACATGAGCGGTATGTTCAGATATGCTACGGCATTCGATGCTGATATAGGTGACTGGGATGTGAGCAAGGTGACCAACATGAGTCAAATGTTCAACCTGCACGGAACCTTTAATGGCGATATTGGCAGATGGGATGTAGGTTCAGTGACGGATATGAGTTCAATGTTCGAGCGGGCTTACGACTTCAACCAAAGCCTAAACGACTGGGACGTTAGCGCTGTCACCAACATGAAGAAAATGTTTTGGAGCGCCTCCGACTTCAATGGCAATATCAGCGACTGGGACGTAAGCAAGGTAACTAACATGTCCGAAATGTTCGCATCAAGTTCCTCGTTCAATAGCGACATAAGCGGATGGAATGTGAGCTCGCTTACCAATATGATCAACATGTTTAACGGTGCCTCCTCCTTCAACAGCGAGCTTAGCAACTGGGACGTTAGCAAGGTTACCGACTTTTCGAACGTATTCGCTAACGCTGATTCATTCAATCAAGACATCAACAATTGGAATGTTAGCGCTGCCACCACCCTAGCCGGTATGTTTGCTAACGCAGATGCCTTTAATCAAGACCTGGACAATTGGGACGTAAGCAATGTAACAAACATGGGTAGTATGTTTTTTCGTGCTTCTGTCTTCAATGGCGACATAAGCACCTGGGATGTCGGCAAAGTCACCGATATGTCGGCGATGTTTGAAAGAAACTATGATTTCAGCTCCGACCTGAGCAAATGGGACGTAAGCAACGTCACCAACATGAAAATCATGTTCTATAATGCAGAATCGTTCCAATCAGACTTAAGCAATTGGGACGTTAGTTCGGTGACCGATATGAGAAGTATGTTTTCCGGTGCGAAATTATTCGACTCGGACCTAAACAATTGGGACGTTAGTTCGGTGTCCGATATGACTGGTCTGTTTTTACTGGCAGAGGCATTCCAGTCAGACTTAAGCAATTGGGATGTCAGCTCCGTTACCTCTATGAGCTACATGTTTCGTTACTGTGACTTATTCAACGGAGACGTCAGTGGATGGGACGTCAGTTCGGTTACCGATTTGTCGGCGATGTTTGAAAACGCCACGAAGTTTGATAGAAACCTCGGGGCATGGGATATTAGCAATGTCAGCAGCATTACGTCGATGCTGGGGAACAGTGGTATTTCTGCAGCCAATTATGACAAAACGCTGCTAGGTTGGGCTACCCTGGAAGAAAACGAAACCAGCATTCCCACCGGCATCGCCTTGACTGCTAATGGACTATTTTATTGCGACCCAACCGGCAGGGATTTGTTAACCAGTGAACCCTATGGCTGGGTAATTACCAACGACGAACTAGATTGCCCGCCTGTGCCGGATGAGGAGAGCTTATCCACGTTGACTGCCTCCTGCGAGGTCACCACAGCTCCTACCGCTCCTACCGCCACCTACGATGGTGAAACTATTATCGCTACCACCGAAACGGTTTTCCCAGTGAGAAAAACTTCAAACATCGCCTGGAGGTTTGAAGCACCAAATGACAACTTTACAATACAAACCCAACAGGTGAACATTACCGACGCAGAAGCGCCAGTGCCCAACATAGCAAACCTGCCTCAGATCACTAACGGATGTGAAATAGTAGCGCTCACTCCTCCCACCGCCACCGACAATTGCAGTGTGGAGAGTGTTACCCACGATGCAACTTTGCCTATACGGCACAGCACCATTATTACCTGGACATACACTGACCCTTCCGGCAACAGTGTCACGCAAACCCAAAACGCCGTGATTACCGATGAAACAGGCCCCACTCCAACTATCGTCAGCCTGCCTAATGTTACGAGCCAGTGCGAGGTAAATTCATTGGTTAACCCGACGGCAGTAGACAATTGCAGCACTGTCACTGTAACCAATAATGCAGAACTGCCCATTGCCACGCAGGGGACCACTGTAATCACCTGGACTTATACAGACGAGGCCGGTAACACCTCCACCCAAACACAAAATGTGGTGATTGCGGACATTACCGCTCCGGTGGCTGATGTGGAAAGTCTGACGAACGTAACAGCGCAATGTGAAGTAACCGAACTCACAGCAATACCCACGGCTACCGACAATTGCAGCAATGTCACTGTAACCAATGATGCGGAACTGCCCATTACCACTCAAGGCACCACAGTAATTACCTGGACTTACACAGACGAGTTTGGCAATAGTTCTACTCAAATACAAAATGTGGTGATTTCTGATGTTAGCGCTCCTGTGGCTGATGAAGGAAGTCTGCCAAATATAACAGCAGCTTGTGAAGTGACCGAACTCACAACAACACCAACGGCTACCGATAATTGCAGCAATGTAACTGTAACCAATAATGCAACGCTGCCCATTACCACACAGGGCACCACAGTAATTACCTGGACTTACACAGACGACCTCGGCAATAGTTCTACCCAAACGCAAAATGTAGTGATTACAGATGCAACTGCTCCTGTGGCGGATGAGGAAAGCCTGGCCGACGTAACAGCGCAATGTGAGGTAACCGAGCTTACCACACCTACTGCTACCGACAATTGCAGCACGGTAACTGTAACCCGTGATACCACGCTGCCCATTACCAAACAGGGAACAACAGTCGTTACTTGGACCTATACAGATGATGCTGGCAACAGCTCCACCCAAAAACAAAATGTGGTGATTACGGACACTACTGCTCCGGTGGCTGATCTGGAAAGTCTGGCGGACATAACAGCGCAATGTGAAGTAACGAAACTGACCTCAACACCGAAGGCCACTGATAATTGCAGCACGGTAACTGTCACCAATGATGCCAAGCTGCCCATTACCAAGCAGGGCACAACGGTGGTTACCTGGACATACACCGATAAGAATGGCAACACATCCACTCAGACACAAAATATCGTCATTACTGACACAACGGCCCCGATACCAGATGCTCCCAGCCTGCCAACTATTACAGCCGCCTGTCAGGTAACTTCCCTGATTACCCCCACAGCAAAGGACAATTGTGGTGTAGTAACAGTTACGAACGACGCTGTTTTTCCAATTACAGCTTCCACAAATGTCGTCTGGACATATACCGATGCCGCCGGCAACAAGGTTACGATAACCCAAAGTGTCGTTATATCAGACAAAGTTGCTCCGGTACCTACAGCGGCAAGCCTGGCTGATGTAACCTCTCAATGCGAAGTAACAACGTTGACCACACCGAGCGCCAGCGATAATTGTGGCGCTGTTACTGTCACGCATGATGCTACCTTGCCCATCACCGCCGAGGGCACAACGGTGGTTACATGGACTTACGCTGATGGTTCCGGCAACACCAGCACCCAGACTCAGAAGGTAATTATTACTGACGAAACAGCGCCTTTCCTGGCCCCTTCCCCACTCCCTGACATTACCGCTGAGTGTGAGTTGACCGAGCTGCCGGAGCCAGCAGCAACCGACAACTGTAGCGCCGTAACTGTGACCAATGATGTTAGCTTGCCTATTACTGAAGAGGGCCTCACAATAGTCACATGGACATACACGGATGCTTCCGGCAATACGTCCAACCAATTGCAAAATGTAATGATCTCCTGTGAGGGAACCGGTGTGGCTACCGGCGTGGCAGACCACCTGGCGAATGATATAGCACTATTCCCAAATCCTTCAAACGACATTTTTCATCTAAAAGATCCAATGGAGCTGGTACAGGAGGTCATGATCTTTGACATGAGTGGGCGCCGTGTGATGCAAAGCAAAACCGATCCGTCAGGTTATGACATCAGCCAACTACCTGTCGGCATTTACTCGGTGAGGCTGTTGCTTGACGATAGTATCATTACAACCCGGCTTATTAAAAACTAAGGTTCTATACACGACAACTCAATGCAAAGGCTGTCTCAGAAATAATTTTCGAGGCAGCCTTTTATTGATTCCAGTTCCGGCGAGTGAAGGCTCTCACAGGAGCAGCCTTGGCTCAGGGGTGCCATTCGTGGCCTTCCATAGCCCCACCTTTCGACAAATAAAATCGCATTGCGTATATTTATCGATTACCTACCCCGACAATAGACCATGATCGACAAAGTTCACATCAACTCGCTGCCCAACAGCGATTTTTCGAAGTTCATGAATGAAGTGCTGGACATAGCAGCCAAAAATGATCCGGCCACGCTGAAGGTGCAGAAGCAGGAGGAAAAGCTACGGGCAATCATGGGCCAGGCGGATGAGATGTTTCAAGCCAGGGAGGGCTTTAAGATGGGCGAAAAGCTGGCTATGCTCGATATGCGCCGTGACAGGGCCATTACCGGCATCATTACCTACGTGAACGCCCTCACCTACCACTTCGATGAGAGCACCGTTCGCCACGCCGAAAAGCTGCACAAGCACTTGGAAGACTACGGCGGCGAGGCCATTGCCCGGGAAAACTACGACAGCGAAACAGCCTCCATCAGGAGCATACTGAGAGACTGGGAAACCAAGCCTGCATTGAAAGTGGCCGTGACAGCCCTGAAGCTGGAAGACTGGGCCAAGGCCCTGGAAACCGACAACGACGCCTTTGACGAGCAGTATCAGACCCGCACCGGCGAAGCCCCTGCGCCGTCGCCCGACGCACTGCGCACCAAGCGCTTAGAAGCAATAACGGCCTACTACGAGCTGTGCGAGCACATTGCAGCCTACCACGTGGTGAAAAAAGGCGCCGAGCCTTTCAGCAAAACCGTGAAAGAGCTCAATGCACTTATTAAGCGATACAACAACATGCCCTCACGCTAACCGCATGGTTGACCATTGCCACGCACTCCCTCAAATGGGCTCGTAGTCGATCTCAAGGAATTTCTCTACATACTTTACCCAGTAGGTCTGCACAAACCTGATATGGTCAGGGTGCTGGTTGTAGCCTTCATACGCCTCCATGTTATCAAACTCCATCGACAGCCCATAGTCAAAGTCGTTCTTCTTCCCTGTTTGGAGCAACGACTCAAACTTGTGAACCCCTGGCAGGGATGATAGTCTAGCCGCAGCGGCGAGGAATTCCTTCTCTTCAGGCGAGCCTTTGGGGTATTTCAGTTTTAGCACAACAGTATGGCGTATCATGGGCGAGAGTTTTTGATGCGTGTAAGTCAAGACAACTATACAGGGGGCAAATTAACGAAACAAACCATCCAAAATAGACAAACATAGTTCCGGCGACATTGCCCCGCTAGGTAAAATAGGCAACCTTTGCCATCTTTGCTCGTCTATTTTTCCAACTAAACTGTAAACAATGAGGATTTTACTGGCACTAGCCCTCCTATTTTTAGCTGGCCACTCACAGGCCCAAACCAAACCCAAAGCAGGCGACATGGCCCCGGGCTTTCAGCAAGTAGCCGCCGATGGCAGCATGCTGGAGCTTTCGAGCATCAAAGGTGACCTTATCCTGCTCGACTTCTGGGCGGGCTGGTGCAAACCTTGCCTGCACACTATTGAAACCATTCTCAATCCGCTTTACAGCAAGTACAGTCGTGAGCAGCTACAGATTGTGGGTGTGAGCTACGACAAGTCGGCCGACAAATGGGAAAAGTCGATGGCCAAGTTCAACGTGCCCTGGCTGCATGTGTACGACGCCGACGACTTCGACCTGTACAAAAAGTATGCGATTGAGGTACTGCCTACCTACTACCTCGTCGACAGCAAGGGGAAAATTGTGGCGGCCGATGTGCCGTCGGCTGACCTGGCAAAAACGGTAGACGATTATTTTGCGAAGGGGAAATGAGGCTCCAAATTTGGTGCACAACCCTCCTCCTGGTTCAAGCGTCCCGCTTGGATCGTTAAAATTTCAGCGTCTCGCTGTGCACTAAAGACTTCCGTCTATTGTACCGGCGAGACGCAGACATTTCGACACCCACAAGCCTGACGGACGCTTACCGGATGGAAGGGGGTGTCTGATGGGTTTTCTTTGAAGCACTTTCAAATAACTGAATAAAGGCATATTCCCTACTATTTGGCAGCAACCTCCTCCTGTTCAACGATTAATTCTTTGTACCATTTGCCCCACTTCTCATTCTTCACAACCAGCGTGAAATAACCGTACGGAAAGTCAATGCACTTAAAGCCTTTGCAATATTTGGCATTGATTCTTAATTCATGGGTTCCGTTCGAAAGGTGAAGTTCCTTAAAAGGAAGGGAGTAGCTCACCTCATATGTTGTGCCTGCATACACCGGCTCAATGTATTCCTTCACAAAAAAAACATCCCCGGCATCATCGCCAAAAATATGGTTTTGGTCCCTGAGCCTTTCGTATTTCCCGTTTTTCTTTTGTTCCACCCATATCAAAAGGTCTCCGCCATATAGCCCGTCTGCTTGAAAAGCAAAATTTATCGTCGAACCTTTCCCAATATTGCCTACATGAGAACCTTCCCTGTTTGGTTCAAAAACACTCACAATTGCACTTTGAATGGTCAATTCGGGAGTGCCTGTAGATTCGCTTTTCTCAGGCGTTGAATTTTCTTTGGTTCTCGCTTCCAGCCAGCCCTGGGAAACAGCCTCCAGTCTATCTGCTTTGGGCGGATACTTCTCGCTGATATAGTTCCGTGCGAATGCTTCCATCGCCTCCTCAGCTTCCTGACCAGACGCCCCCATTTTATACAAAACAGCGCCTGAGAACTTGTCGGCTTCCAGCTCGATGGCATGGTAGCTTCCCGTTCCCAATAGCGTGTGCCCGTTGAGGTGGTGCCCCATTTCGTGGGCAATAGCCATCACTTTTGACCAGTCGGTTTTGTTGGTTGAATGAATATTGCGAAGCCAGCTTTAGTTGTAAAAAATGTAGCGATCGGAGCCTGCCAGCACAGCTTCGGCACGGCCAACGTCGGCTGCTTTGCTGGTAAAGTTTGGTGTGAGTGCCGCTTGGGTAATTATCCACCCCAGCGCTTTTTCCGATTCCTCGGCATTGTCAAACACCTTGATCTCCTCTCTGTTGGAAGAGCTGGTATTGAAGCGTGTGTCGATGGTAATTTTCTTTTGTGCCTGCAAATTACCCCCAAACAAAAGGGGCCACAGGGCTACAATAGCAAATGTCCAGCGATAGGTGGTGGGTTGGTTGAGTCGCCTGATCATAAGGCCTTAATATAATAGCTAAGGTACAGGTAAAACTCATCAGTCAGGCTCTTGTCACTTCTACACGGAGCGAAACTACAAGATTTTTAATTGTATTGAAAGTGGGGAAGCCGTCTCTGGCACATCGAATCTATCGAAAGGCATCATCGGCTTTCGGCAGTGCGACCTTGGCCCAAATCGTTTTTCTTGCCATTGCTCCGAACCAGAATTCTACTTTTTGCGTATCTTTCACAGAGCATCCAAAAACAAACCAACTATGAAAAAGCTAGCCCTACTCCTTCTGCTTAGTTCCTTTACTTTCAAAGCAGAGCTGCCAGAGCTTAATGCTAAAATTATTACTTACCTCGACTCGGTGATGGGCAAAAAGGTAGACAGAGGTGAATGCTGGGATTTGGCGGCAGGTGCGCTGGCCTACTCCGGTGCCTACTTCGACCGCAGCAGCATGAAAACCGTGACCATCTACGGTCGTGAGTTGAATTACAAGAAAGAGGAAGTGCTACCTGGTGACCTGATCCAGTTTGAAAATGTAGAACTCGCCTGGAAAGACGGCAACACCACTTACAAAGAAACCATGGGGCAGCACACCGCTGTAGTGTACAAGGTAAACGGCCCGCTGAATTATGAGATCGCTCACCAGAACACAGGCCAGTGGGGCAAAAAGGTGGGCGTGAGCAACCTCAACCTAAACAACCTGGCCAAGGGCAAACTTTGGATCTACAGGCCTATTAAGGAGAAGGGCTGATAAGCCCCCTCACCTCCCATTCAAATAGTCAATCGCCAAACTGCTCAGCGCTCTTACGCCCAGCTGTAAAGAAGATTCGTCCACATAGTAGGTAGGTGAATGCTGTGACTCAATCTCCTTGCCCGGCGTGCGTACACCCAGGTAAAAGTACAGCCCTTTGGCATTTTGCGTCAGAAAGGGAAAATCCTCTGCTCCCATTTCCACGGACGGCGTGATAAGGTTACCTTCTCCGGTTACTTTCAAAAGTGCAGGAGTCATTCTTGTCAGTAGTTCGGGGTCGTTGAAAGTCACGGGTGCACTACCAGAAATGATCACCTCAGCGGTTGCCCCGGAAGCCTCTGCGATGTTTTGCGCAGTCTGGCGAATCCGTCGGTGGAAGTCTTCCCTGATCTCAGTATCAAAAGTGCGGATAGTGCCCAGCATGCGCACTTCGTTGGGTATGATATTGCCACGAACACCGCCATGAATACTTCCAATGGTCACAAGCGATAATGCCTTCGTCATGTCTAGCTGGCGACTGGGAATCACCTGCAGGCCAATCACAATCTGTGAAGCTACAACAATGGGGTCGTTGCCCAGCCAGGGAAACGCACCGTGCGACTGCTTACCCTTTACGATAATCTCTAATTGATCAGCTCCGGCGCACATGCCATAAGGGCGTACGGCCAGGGTACCGGCATCAAACCGTCCATCGGTATGGAGCGCAAAGACCGCTTCCGGCTGCAGGTCTTTAAAAATACCTTCCTTCACCATCAGCTCAGCGCCGCCCTCCTCTCCTGCCGGAGCTCCCTCTTCAGCAGGTTGAAAAATAAAGAGGATTGTACCTTTCAGCCGTTTGCGCATACCGGCCAGCACCTCCGCCGCACCCATGAGGCAGGCCACATGGGCATCGTGGCCACAGGCATGCATCACGCCCACCTCCTGGTCGTTGTAGGTGGTGCGCACTTTCGAAGCAAACGGCAGATCCGCCTCCTCCACTACCGGCAAAGCATCCATATCAGCCCTGATAGCAATAACCGGTCCTGGCAGCTCACCTTTCAACACACCCACCACGCCTGTGTGGGCAATGCCGGTCGTCACTTCGATGTCCAGCCTCTCAAGGTGTTTGGCCACAAGCATGGCCGTACGAAACTCCCGGTTGCTGAGTTCAGGGTTTTCGTGAATATCCTCATACCACGATATGACCTTGGGCTCAATGCTGGCCGTTTTTTGGTTGATCTCATTTTGGAAGTCTTTCTTTCCCTTCTGCCCAAAGGCACTTGTGGACAAGACTATCAAAAACAGTAGAGTAATACCCGGGCTTTGCTTACACTGCATCTTCTTGGTTTTAAGTGAGCTACGAGTGTCAAAGTACAACTAAAAGCCAAATTTGCCTAAAGGATCCTAAGCCAGCAGCTATTCTCAATTCAATATTTGCCCGTGCTTTTCGTTATCTTTCACTCAACCTACTAACATGGTCCGACTCCTGATTCTTTGTCTATTGGTCTTCTCCTATGTTGATTCAGCGTCACCCAAATTCTTTCCTGTTTTTCAAATAGCCGTTCAAGGAATTGCCTGAAACAAAACGATTCCCGGGACAGGTTGTGTTTCAATTATTATCTATCTTCGGTAGTTGACATCACCTACTTTTACCATGCACACCACCACCAAAGCATTACTACTGCTATTCGTCGGTTTAACCATCGCCGGAGCGGCTATTGCCCAGGAGTCCATGCTCTGCCAGGGCCACTACTGGACTGAAGACGAAGCCAAAGTCAAGATGGCAGATTTTGCCTCCCAATGGACCGACAAGGCTTCCTGGGAAAAGAGAGCCACGCAGATCAGAAAAAACATCATCGACGGGCTACAGCTGGAAAAGATTCCTGTGCCAAAAGATGGTTTCAAAACCGTTATCACCAATACCCGGGAAATGGACGGCTACATCGTGGAGAATATTGCCATACAAAGTTTCCCGGGATTCTATATCACTGGCAACCTCTACCGCCCGCTCGAAAAAGCTGACAAGTACCCCGCTATTCTGAGCGCCCATGGCCATTTTCCTGATGCGAGATTTTCAGTTCCCGTGCAGCGAAGGTGCGCCGCCCTTGCCAGAATGGGCGCCATTGTGTTCATGTACGACATGGTAGGCTACACAGAAAGTACACAGGTAACGCACAAAATGCCTATCGCCATGACCCTGCAAACGTGGAACAGCAAACGGGTGCTCGACTATCTGCTGTCCCGGCCCGACGTGGACAAAGATAAAATCGGCATGACAGGTGCGTCTGGCGGCGGCACCCAGACCTTCATGCTCACGGCAATCGACGACAGAATAAAAGTAGCTGTTCCTGTCGTTCAGGTTTCTGCGCATTTCTTCGGCGGTTGCGTTTGCGAAAGCGGCATGCCTGTTCACAAGACGGCCAATTTCCAGACCAACAATGTCGAGGTAGCTGCTTTGTGCGCTCCCCGGCCCATGCTCATGGTGTCGGATGGTGCCGACTGGACGAAGAACACACCTTTGGTAGAGTTTCCTTACGTGCAAAGTGTTTACAAGGCCTACGGAGTTCAGCATCTTGTCGACAACGTACATTTTGCTGCTGAAAAGCATGACTACGGCGTTTCCAAGAGGATCGTCGCTTACAATTTCTTTGCTGAGCACCTTGGTCTTAACTATGCCAAGCTTCCTTATGACGACGGCTACAACGAGAGTTTTGTCACCATTTTGCCAGCAGATGACCTTAAAGTTTTCACAGACAAAACACCACGCCCTTCCGGTGCCCTAAAGGACGACGAAGCTGTGATGAAATATTTAAAAATCGGACAATAATGAAATACCTAAGCCTCTTCCTGCTATCCATTTTCTTTTTCTCCCAACCTTCTGTCAGCCAAAAAATGAACAAAACCTATCTCTTCGTCGGCTGCTACACTGAAAAGGTGCCCGGCACAGGCATGTATGTGTTTGAATTTGACAGTGGAACCGGTTCTTTAAAGGAGGTCAGTAAGGTAGAAAACATTGTCAACGCATCGTTTCTCACCCTGGCGCCTGACGGCAAATTTGTGTATGCCTGCACCGAAACACAGCTGGAAACCCCTGGCAACGTTTCAGCCTATGGTTTCAACGCCGCCAACGGGCAGCTTTCATTTCTCAACAAGCAATCAGTTGAAGGGCGAAACCCTGCCTATGCCATGGTGCACCCTGCTGGCCGGTTTGTGGCCAGTGCCAACTACACCGATGGAGGCGTTTCCATCTTCGAGCGAAACAACGATGGCAGCCTGAAGCCGGCGGCTCAGCATTTCGATATTGAAGGAAAAAGTGTCGTTCCTGGCAGGCAGGACGATGCACATACCCATGCGGCTGTTTTTGATCCGGCTGGCGACTTCCTTTTCGTGCCAGATTTGGGGTCGGACAAAATCCTCGCCTATGCATTTGACAAAAGCAGCGCACAGCCCGCTACATTCAGCAACGAACTCACAGTGACCACAACGCCAGGCAGCGGCCCCCGGCACCTGGAGTTCCACCCCAATGGAAAGTTTGCCTACTGCGTAGAAGAACTAAGCGGCACTGTTTCAAGCTACACCTATAGCAAAGGAAAGCTGACGCCCATTGGCAGAGTGTCTACCTACACGAAGAAGTTTGACATTTATGGTGGGGCTGACTTACATACTTCGCCGGACGGCAAGTTTCTTTATGTGTCGAACAGGGTAAGCGAAGAGAACACCATTGCTATTTTTTCTATTGACCAAAAGAGCGGTCAACTAACATTGGTTGGTCACGAAACTACTTATGGTGATCATCCTCGGAGCTTCGTCATCGATCCTTCAGGCAACTTTTTACTTGTCGCTAATCAGTTTGGCAACAACATCGTTGTGTTCAAAAGGGACAAGAAGACCGGGCTGTTAACCAAAACAGACACTGAAGTCAAGGTAAAGCTGCCAGCCAGTTTGAAGATGAGGACTTACTAGTTGGCGAACACAGCCAGCTCACCTGATGGCAATAGGCCTCCCGGGTGAGCCGGTTGCGCCTTTGAACCGAATAGGGGTAAATACAAAAAGAAACTCATAGGCTTTGTCGGCCTGCAAACCCTCAAAAGTCATCCACTCAAGGTTGAAAATGCCATTCTTCATGGTAAGCTCCGAGTGGGCTATCAATTCATCGCCATCCATGATGCCGTCCGACCCCACCATGCAGGGCTTTTTGGTAATGATCCACTCCACCACTTCCCGACCTACATACGGACGTTTTCCCTTCATGGCGTACCCGGAAGCCCAGTGCTTTGACCATCCGAAATTGAAGAAAAGAGCATCTCCCGGAGCAACCGATGCCTCAGGAATTCCCTGCTTTTTCAAAGCCGCTCTTACGTCGGCAAGCGACACCTCATAGCCTTCAGCCAGCGTGGGCACGCCTTTCAATCCGGCGATATCAACAAGTACACCACGGGTTACAATTGGCTTTACATTTTCAACGCCCAGCTTCTGCAACCCAAATGGGTTCTTCATCTCTGCCGTACTATAGCCGTTGTAGAAAACCTCTGTGGTAGTGCCGTCGGCCATTTTCACCTGCTGGCCTACATGGCCGGGGCCATCAAACTGCGTGCCTACCTGACCGAGAGATCCGGCAATATACTCGTCGTTGAACACCTGCCCGTTTCTCCCCTCGGGCCCATAAGTCGGAAATGAAGGAATCAGTAAGTTGTAGCTGCGATTGTCAGGAATGCTCATCTCGTTTTCATAGGGCTGTCCCAGTTCATACACCTTTCCTGTCTTCACCATCGTCATCGCTTGTAACACCTTTTCAGGGGTAATCCAGTTGGAGCCACCCGCCTGGTCACCAGCGCCCCAGATCGGATGTGGCCACCATGGCCCCTGCTCCCGGGTCTGGGAAAATGAAGTAAATGATAAGGTGAACAGAAAAGCGGCAGAAAGGAGTTGTCTTGCTTGTAGTTTCATAACTGTAGGGGCTAAATATTTTACCTAATGCTACGAAAAAGGATTAGCGATTCGAAGGATCAATGCATCAAATAGGCAGGGTAAAATGGTTCTCAAACAGAAGACTGAGGTCAAAACCCATGCCTGGGAAACACTGATGACTAGAATTTGATTGAATTCGACTATATTAATGCACCAAACTATTTACCAAGCCTAATGAACAAGCCCCTCAGCATAAGTCTCTTCACACTGGCATTGCTCCTGACCCTGGCTGGTTGTGAAGAGCCGGTCAAGGAGTCAAAAAAGCCTAATATCATCTATATACTGGCAGATGACATGGGGTATGGGGACGTGATGGCATTTAATGAGCAAAGCAAAATTCGCACACCTTATATTGACAAGCTGGCTAGTGAGGGCATGAAGTTCACCGACGCCCACTCGGGTTCTGCTGTTTGCACGCCTACCCGCTATGGCATTCTAACCGGGAGATATAGCTGGCGAACGAGAATGAAGCAGGGTGTGCTGGCTGGCAACTCAAAACCTTTGATACCCGAAGGCCGAAGCACCGTAGGCGCTATGCTGCAAAAGAATGGCTACTATACCGCCTTTATTGGCAAGTGGCATTTGGGGTGGAGTTGGGGCCTTAAAAACAATCAAACTGATACAAATGACTGGTCGGTTGATTTTGCGAATATCGATTACACAAAGCCGGTAAAGAATTCTCCAAAAGAACGTGGCTTTGATTTTTCTTATGGGCACCCCGCTTCGCTCGACATGTCTCCCTACGTGTATGTAGAAAACGGCATGGTAACAGCAGTTCCGGACACCACAACGGTAAATACGGGAGAGTACTCATGGTGGAGGGAAGGCCCTACCGGCTCCGACTTCATTCATGAAGACGTCACCCCCAACTATTTCAAAAAAGCCATGGAATTGATTGCAGACCGTGCGCTTTCCGACCAACCGTTTTTCTTATACCTGGCTTTACCATCACCACACACGCCCATTTTGCCCACAAAGGAATGGCAGGAAAAAAGTGGTTTGAACCCGTACGGCGACTTTGTGATGATGATCGACGACTATGTCGGTAAGTTGCTGGAAACCATAAAAACAGCGGGTATTGAGGAAAATACGCTGGTGATCTTCACCAGCGACAATGGTTTTGCCCCCTACGCCAACGCCGAGCTGCTCGAATCGAAAGGGCATTACCCAAGCGGGCCATTTCGTGGCTACAAAGCCGACATATTTGAAGGCGGCCATCGCATTCCATTTATCGCTAAATGGCCGGGTGTTATTCAGCCGGGCAGCGTTTCCAGCCAAACCATCTGTCTGACAGACCTGATGGCTACCTGCGCCGACATTGTAGGACACAAGCTGGCGCCAAATGAAGGAGAAGACAGCTACAGCCTGCTGCCAATTTTCAAACAGACCATTTCATCAGAACCATTGAGGGAAGCCACTGTTCATCACTCTGTGAATGGCAGCTTTGCTATTCGTCGGGGCCCATGGAAACTTATTTTATGCCCGGACTCTGGTGGATGGAGTGATCCAAAGCCGCAAGATTCGGTGACTGTGGCCGGACTTCCGGCCATACAACTCTATAACTTAGCCAATGACCCGGGAGAAAAGCATAACCTTGAAGCAGAGCAGCCAGGAAAGGTGGCTGAGTTAAAGGCTTTGCTTGCAAAGTACATTGAAAATGGCAGGAGCACGGCCGGGGAAACTCAGAAAAATGATTCATACGAAGGGGAATGGGTACAAGTAAATTTTATAAAACAGCCTTAACACAAGGATATGCCATACTACATCGACATCGTCCATAAAAGTGAATACGCCAACATCGTTGCGCTGTGGGAGGCTTCCGTAAGGGTTAGCCACACATTTTTAACCGAGGAAGATATCCAGTTTTTCAAACCCCTGATACTAAATAGCTACCTTGACCAGGTCAAACTTTTTTGCGCCCGCAACGAAGACAATAAAATCGTAGGCTTTCTGGGGGTCGCCAAAGGAAAAATAGAAATGATGTTTGTCCACCCACATTACATGAACCGTGGCATTGGACGAAGGCTAATCAGGTATTCGATTGACAAATTGGATGCGACCAAGGTGGATGTGAACGAACAGAATCCCAAAGCCCAAAGTTTCTACGAGTACTTTGGTTTCAAAGCTGTCGGACGCTCAAGACTTGATGGCACCGGAAAGCCCTATCCGATTATTCATATGGAGCTTTCACAACAAACGTAGTAGGAGTCTTCGCCATCCTCAACAGAAAGTCGGAAGTCTTAAGGCAGGGCACTAAAGTAATTGTAGGCGGAAGCATGGAAGGATTATTGACCAGCTTGCTAAGAGCTTCTTTCATTTCATCTATCACCTGCTGACCAGCTATCAATTCCTCGTAGGTTGTGTTCAAATTTTTTATTATCATTAATGGACACTCTACCTACTTAAAAATGAACACAACTTTCAAACGACAGCTATGGCTATGCTTGTGCCTTCTTGCAACGATAACGGCCTCTGCTCAGCAGATATCCAAGGCAGACCTGATCTTTCTTACGCCCGAATGGAAAGGTGAGCGCTTTGACGACGGGCGCCCCAAAGTACCTGATGCACTTCTGAAACGGATGAAACTGGTCACACTGGAAGAAGCCTGGGCAGTGCTGCGAAATGAAAACTACAAATACCAGTATGCCGACGGCTGGGTGACTATCAATCCCGACAGCGTGCTGGTGGGCAGGGCCTTAACCGCCACGTTTATGCCCGGCCGCCCTGACATCCACAGAGTACTCGACAAAAAAGGACATGAAAAGGATGGCCGGATCAAGTCGCAAAACTCCTGGCCTGTCGATATGCTGGTCAAAGGCGATGTGTATGTGGTCGATCAGTTTGGTGCGCATGTGGACGGCCCTACAATTGGCGACAACCTCGGCAATTCTATCTTCACCAAGTCAGGCAACGGCATCGTGTACGACGGGGCCATCCGGGACATCAATGGTCTGAAGGAAATTGGCGGGTTCACCTCCTTTTTCCGTACCTATCACCCCTCTCACCATTTAAACAACCCGGACGGGGCACTTAACACTACTTTGGTTGGCATCAACCAACCCACCCGCATTGGCATGGCCACTGTGATGCCGGGTGACGTGGTGCTTGGCCGTGATGGCGGCGTGTTATTTATCCCTCCTCATCTGGCGGAAAGAGTAGTGAAGGTGAGTGAAATAGTAAGGCTGAGGGACATGTTCGGTCACCAGCGGCTGCGGGAGCAAAAGTACACAGCCGGTCAAATCGACAACCGCTGGTCCGATGAAATTGAAAAGGACTTCTCCCAATGGCTCAACGAGCATATAGACGAACTGCCTGTTCCAAGAGAGCAAATTCAGGAATTATTGAAAACCAGAACCTGGTAGATTAACCTCCCTTGAAAGTCTGCAAGGTTAGACGGCAACAGAATTATCGATGCGAGACTTGTCAATAAGGGAGAGTTGGGCGAAAAATTGGCGAGCGGATGAGCGTCAAGGCCCAGAGCGTTAGTTTTTCTATGATTTTTGCTTACTTTTCATCTATAGGAAAACTAAGAGCCCGCCCGGCTTGAGGGCAAACACTACAAAAAACCACACCAACTATGTCAAACACCCATTCACGCCGATCCTTCCTTACAAAATCCGCCCTCGGCACCAGTGCCCTGGGCCTAACAGCCATATCCACTTATGGTCAGGGCTACGAAGAGGCCATCCACAAAGCACCGAAACACGGCATGCCCTCCGACCTGAAGATCACAGAGATCAAATGTGGTTATATCCGAAATGGCCACAGCTTATTTGTAAAAATATACACCAACCAGGACATCTGGGGCTGTGGCGAAGGCGTTGACGCTGTGCCTGGCACTTACCACCTGGTAAAAATGATGGGACAACGCATCAAAGGCAAGAGTCCGTTGAATGTCCATAGGCTATTTGAGGACATCCGTAAATCAGGATTCTTTGAAGGAGCGCAGTCCGGCATGTTTGTGGCCGTGCTTTCAGCGGTGGAAACGGCGCTGTGGGACCTGGCTGGCAAGGCCCTTGGTGTGCCAGTTTACCAGCTGCTGGGCGGCAAGTTCCGTGACAGCGTGCGGGTGTATATGGACACCGCTTTGTACCAGTCGAGGCTCCCAACACCGGAAGATTTTGCTGCCAGTGCCAAAGAGGCCGTAGATATGGGCTTCACTGCCGTCAAATTTGACCTCGACCAGGCCAACGACCCCAACAAATACGATCGCTATAACTGGACAGCCAGCCCCGCAGAACTGCAGAGAATGTACGACCAAATGGCGGCAACCAGAGAAGCCGTCGGGCCTAACATCGACATCTGTGCCGATATGCACGGGCGCTACGATGCTGTGACTGGCCAGCAAGTAGCTAAAATGCTGGAGCCTATTCACATGATGTGGCTGGAAGAACCCATTGCCGCCGAAAATGTGGAAGCCTACAAGGCCATTACGGACTCCACCAGCACGCCCATCTGCGCAGGTGAAAACGTTTACCTGGCCTACGGGTTCCGGCGCATGCTTGAAATAGGCGCCGTTGACATCATTATGCCCGACCTGCAAAAAGCTGGCGGGCTGGGAGAAGCGCAGCGCATTGCCAACCTGGCCAATCTTTACTATGTGCCTTTTGCTCCGCACATGGTGGCTTCTTATCTGGGTGCCATGGCATCTGCTCATGTATGTGCGTCAGTGCCTAATTTCATGATCCTTGAGTGGCAGATCTATTTCCACAAAGACCCGATGTATAAAGAAATTGTCACCTTTGATGGAGAAATGGTGGAGAAAGGTTTTATCACAGTTTCGAACAAACCGGGTATTGGCGTAGAGATCAATGAAGAAGGAATGAAGAAGTATGCGACGCCGGGAATGCCGTTTTTTGAGTAATTACGAAAAGAGGCTATATCAAAAGCCCTAGGCAGATTACCTTGCTTTTCAAAAGACCTTAAAATAAGCCCACTTCAGAAACATCACTATCATAAGCGCCAGTGGATGGTAAATGATCAGGAGGAAGATCATAGCACTTTCTCCTGATCCTTCCATTTTCATGAAATTGATAAGTCCGGGTATTAATACACCCATCGCTATAAGATAAACAACACTGAAGCCTAAGGATATCAAAAAGTAGTACCATGGCTTATCCGCAAAGCCAACCAATACGGTGTTGACTACAATGAAGCATCCATACACAATACCGGCGATCATCCACGCATTGTCTGCTTTTAGCGGCCTCACAAGTACCAGAACGATAAGGGTGAGTGGTACAAAAAACAACAACTGATACAAAGGCTTTTGAAGCCATTCGAAAACACTAAGGCCCATGCACCAAGTTCTGCAAAAAGTTTGAAAGAATTACGGTGGGCTGGCATAGATTCAAGTGAATCCGACCCTTCATCAGCATTGCCTCGCAAGGCAAAGCATTCACCTGTATAAAACTCCTCATCTAGATTCATTCATTTCCTTATATTCGGTCGTTTCAGGCTAATACTACCAACCATGACCAATACTGTACTCCATCAGATAGCGAAGAAGGCGGCTCTTCTGGCTGTTGCTTTCCAAATATCTTTCTCATCATTGCTGCTGGCGCAAATCCCGGCTCCGGAAGAAACACTGGGTTTTAAAGTGGGTGCTGACTTCCATCTGGCTACGTACGAACAATCATTGGCCTATTTCAACAAGCTGGATGCCTCCAGTGATAGGATCCAAATGGTGCATGTGGGTGAAACCTCCGAAGGACGCCCATGGTACTTTGCTTTGATTTCATCGCCCGAAAACATCAAAAACATCGACAAGTACAAAGCCATAGCCCAGCGCCTGGCCCACCCTGATGGCATAACGAGGGAGGAAGCCAAACAACTGGCCAAAGAAGGTAAACCTATCGTCCATATCGACGGTGGCTTGCATGCTTCGGAGGTAGCCGGCGCACAGCACACTATTTCACTCGCCCACCAGCTCATTAGCACGGCGGAGTCAGACGAGAGAATTGCCAGAATTCTCGACGATGTCATCATTTTGCTCTGGCCTTCGCTCAACCCCGACGGTCAGGATATTATTGCCAATTGGTACGAAGAGAACGTGGGCACGCCTTACGAAGTCGCCCCCGTACCCTGGCTTTACCAAAAGTATGTGGGGCACGACAATAACAGGGATGCCTACATGGTCAATATGATTGAGTCGAGAGTCGTGGGCCGCACATGGCGAGAATGGGAGCCCAACATCATCCATGTACATCACCAGTCGTCGCCCTTCCCTACCCGCATCTGGCTGCCCCCATTTGCAGAGCCTATTGCTTCGCATACGCCGCCTCTGGTTGCCCGTGAAGTCAATATGATTGGCATGGCCATGGCACAAGAGCTGGAAACTGAAGGTCTGAAAGGAGCTGTGCACATGGGCCAGGGCTTTGATGCCTGGTACCCCGGCTATATCGACTACATGCCGGTGCTGCAAAACATTCCTTCCTTCTGGACGGAAACAGCCCTTTACCGATACGCCACTCCCTATTTCTATACCATCAACGACTTCCCCAAAGACAGAAGTGATCTTCGCATCGAATCGCTTTACTCCAGTCCGTGGCCGGGTGGCTGGTGGCGCATAAGCGATGCCATTCAATACATGCAGACAGCCTCGATAGCGGTATTGGATTACGCTTCCAAATACGGCGAAACAGTTCTTTTCAATAAGTATCAGTCGGCGCAAAACACGATTGAAAAGTACCGCAACGAGCCTCCCTACGCTTATTTCATTCCTCAGCAGCAGCGTGACCCCGCCCGTCCGGTAGAGCTACTGAAGCGGCTGGCCTTCAACGGCATCAAAATCTCGCAGCTGGACAAGGCCATTACTTTTGACGGGCAAGCTTATCCCAAAGGCACCTGGGTCATCCCTATGGATCAGGAGTTTGCTGAACTGGCCCGCCAGGTTCTCGATGTGCAGGCGTACCCCGACCTGCGGGAATTCCCCGATGGCCCGCTGGAGCAGCCCTATGACGCCGCTGGCTGGTCGCTGCCCCTCCAGTTTGAGTTAAATATAACTGCGGCTGCCAGCCCTCTTTCTGAAGAGGTCAGGGCAAGCCTCGTTGAAGTAAAAGGCACAAAAGTCGACTGGAAAACAAACTCCAGCGACGACAATAGCAAAATCGATTTCGCTCCCGGCGCCGGTTTCAATACCAACGAGGTGGCTGCTGGCATTCGTCCTCTCCCCGGCTCAGTGAAAGGAAGCGGCACCACGCTGTTGCTTGACCCAAAGGAAAACAACACCTTTCGGGTACTCGGAGAAGCCTGGAAACAGGGACTCACTGTGGAGTACGCCAATCAAAAATATGCCATAAAAGGAGCCTCGGAAACACTCGCCAAAAGATGGGTGGATGACTTTGCCGTGAACATCACCAGAACCGGCAATTCGTCAGGCATAAGAATTCAGCCCCGCATCGCCATTTACGAGCCCTGGACGGCCAGCATGGACATGGGATGGACCCGTTGGCTGCTTGATAATTTCGGACTGCCCTATACTGTCATCCGAAATTCAGACTTTGCGGCCAGTAACTTAAAAGATAGGTTCGATGTGATTGTGATGGCTTCTGAAAGAAATGGCACCATCGAAAATGGTTACAAAAAAGGACAAGTGCCTCCCCGCTACGAGGGTGGGCTGGGTGAAACAGGTATCCGCAACCTCGATGACTTTGTCAAGGCAGGTGGCACGCTCGTCTGCATGAATCAAAGCAGCGATTTCGCTATTGAATCGCTTTACCTGCCTGTGAAAAATGTGGTAAAGGGAGTGAACCGGAAAGATTTCTTTACCGGAGGCTCCATCATGGAAGTGACGACAAATACTTCTCACCCTGTGATGGCTGGCATGCCTGATCATGCCAGTGTATTTGTGAATCGAAGCCCAGTTTTTACCACTTTGGAGGGTTTCAAAGGAGAGGCACTTGCCAAATACCAGGACAAAGGCTCTCCCCTTCGCTCGGGTTTTCTGCTTGGCACCAAATATCTGAATGGCTACGCAGCGGCACTCGACGTTCAGCATGGGCAAGGCCATGTCATCCTGTTCGGCTTCCAACCCCAATGGCGTGGACAACCCATGGGCACTTACCGCACACTGTTCAATGCGATGTTGTACGGAGGCGGCGTTCCAAACAGCAGTACAGCCAATGCCGGGTTTTGGATTGTTCCAGCGGAAATGAAGAAGGAAGCTAAATAAACGATCCTCACTATAGGGCAAAAAGAAGGTCACATAATAATTACATTTCCGTACCTTCGTGGCTCCAAATGGCGAAAACAACACAATGGCATTAAAAGAAGAGCTTAGAACCCAGGGTGACTTCCTGTTCAAACACAGAAGTTACCTGCCGCTGGTCATCATCGTGGTCGGCATTTATGTGTATGTGCAAAATGTATTGAATGGCGCCATTACCGATTCACAACAAGATGACCTGTTCAAGCTAGGCTGTTTTCTGGTGTGCGTATTGGGTTTGGTGATTCGCATGGTGGCTATTGGCTACTCTGCCGACAATACTTCTGGTCGCAATACCACTGTGGGGCAAGTAGCAGACTCCGTGAATTCCACCGGACTGTACGCCACAGTACGCCACCCATTGTATGTAGGTAATTTTTTCATGTGGCTGGGCATTGCAGGCTTCACGCAGGAGCCCTGGTTCATTGTCGCCTTCGTCTTTATGTACTGGGTGTATTATGAAAGAATCATGTACGCAGAGGAGATGTTTTTGATCGATAAATACGGGAAAGAATACGTCGACTGGGCTGCAAAAACACCTGCCTTCATCCCTGCCTTTAGCAAGTGGATCAAACCCAAATACACCTTTAGCTGGAGGAAAATAATCCGGCAGGAAAAGGCCGGCATTTTAAATATGTTCCTCGTTGTCTTCGCCTTCGAAGTGATCGGAGCATCGGTGGCCAACAAGGCGCTTTCAATGGGAAATGTATACTGGATGTATGGCTTCGCTGCCAGCGTGGCGTGGTATATCATCATTAAGACGATTCAGAAAACCACTCAGGTGCTGTCTTACGACAGATAGTCGTAGATTTTTTTGGTTGGGCCAACAGTTCAAAAGGGTATTACCCGGTCATGAGCAACATACTGTCGTCCGTGCTTCGGCCTGAAACCGCTTGCTTTTTTCTGTTTGATGACGAAAAATCCTTCTCAGGCAGCAACCTGATGGGAAAGATTGTCGTTTCACTACATTTTTAATCCCGGTTAAGTCCATTTTTTAAACCGACACAGATCCATGAACAAACAGCTACAGTACGACCTGAACAATACCAGACAATTGCTCACACAGGCCCTGGAAGAAGGACTCTCATACCTTAAAAACATCAACGCCGCTCCCACATCAGCAGCCAAAGTAACTACCGACTTTGCTCCCCTGCCAACCGACGGAGCTGGCGGAAGTGACGCTCTAAGCGAGTTCAGGAAACGCTTCAAAAACCTGATGGTGGCCTCTGCTGGCCCACGTTACTGGGGCTTTGTAACAGGTGGCACCACACCTGCTGCGATTATGGGCGACATGCTGGCTACCATTTTCGATCAAAATACCCAAACCGTCAAAGGCCATGGCGACCTCTCCGGCATCATCGAATTCGAAACCATCGACATGCTGAAAGAGCTCTTCAGCCTTCCTAACGATTTCCTTGGGGGATTTGTTACCGGCGCCACCATGTCGAATTTCACCTGCCTGGGCGTGGCACGCCAGTGGGTCGGCAAGCAAAAAGGAGTAGATATTGCCAAAAAAGGCGTTCCTTCTATCTTCCCCATTTTGTCAGCAGTACCCCACTCTTCCTCCATCAAAGCGCTGTCGATGCTTGGCCTTGGAAGCAGCAATATCCAAATCGTGAAGACGATTGATCCTACGAGGGAAGCAATTGACATAGCAGCACTGGAAGAGAAAATCAAATCGCTCAACGGCGAACCATTTATCCTGATCTCCAGCGGCGGCACAGTCAATACGGTCGACTACGATGACGCTCAGGCCATCGCCGGGCTTAAAGAAAAGTATAACTTCTGGTGGCATGTCGATGCCGCTTTTGGCGGCTTTGCGGCCATTTCACCTGCTTACGCTCATCTGCTTGCAGGTTGGGAAAAAGCCAACAGCATCACTGTTGATGGCCACAAATGGTTAAACGTGCCTTACGAAAGTGCTTTCTTTTTTGTGAAAGAAAAACACAAGCTGCTTCAGGTAGAAACTTACCAAAACTCCAATGCACCCTACCTTGGCGACCCGTTGGAAAACTTCAACTTCCTCAACTTTCTGCCAGAAAATTCCAGGCGATTCAAAGCACTGCCAGCATGGTTTACGCTAAAGGCCTACGGCAAAGAAGGCTATCGTGAAATAGTGGAACGCAACATCTCCCAGGCCATGCAGCTAGGAGAATTCATTAGTCAAAGTGATTATTTTGAGCTCCTGGCGCCAGTGAGGCTCAACACAGTTTGTTTCACTCTAAAAAACAGTGACTCAATTGCTGTGCAAACTTTCCTTGACAGGCTCAATGACAGCGGCAAGGTGTTCATGACGCCTACTTTTTTCAATGGCCGAAAAGGAATCAGGGCTGCTCTGGTGAACTGGCGCACGACCGAAGAAGATGTGAAGATCGTGCAGAAAGAGATGATGAAAGCAGTTAGCTAATAAGCGCAATACGTAGGCTAAATTGCCCTTTCGTCTGACGCATTTCACCCTTCACAATGCCGCTTTTACACCCTGAGCCTGTATGGCACCTTTGCTACATTTGTCGTGAAGTAAAGCAAAAAACGCCATGGAGATTATTCGCATCCCCCATGATATAAAGGTTTTTGGACATCAGGTGCACGCCTTTCCCAACGGCGTTGGCGATGCATTCGATGCCATTGTGGACAGAGTGGAGGGTGGATTTAGCCGGCCTTTTTACGGACTTTTCAAGATGGAGGGAAATAGCGTGATCTATCTGGCCACGGCGTTTGAGAAGCTACCTGGTGAGGGAAGGCAGCTCGGTTATCAGGAGCATATCGTTCGGAAAGGCAACTACGCTGCTATAACAGTCACCGACTGGCATTCGAAGCTGAGTTCTCTGCCTGGCCTTTTTAGTGAGTTAATGAAAGTAGAAGGGCTTGACCCCGAGCATTGGGCTGTAGAATGGTACAAAGACGACGATGAATTAGTGTGCATGCTGAGAATGAAAGACGACTTACCTGGCTAATATAAAAAGCAGCCACAGCTGTAATCCGGGCGAGAGTTTGCTAACTTATTAATAGAAAAGTCATTTGGCGTATTTCTAACCCACTATGATATGTTAAAAGATACAAAAGCATTCACTGGTTTTTCGGTAAGCGACCTTTCGAAGGCAAAGGACTTTTACTCAGAAAAGCTTGGGCTGCAAGTAGAAGAGCTATCAATGGGTTTGCTCCAGCTTGAATTTAATGGTGGCAGCAAAGTAATTATTTACCCAAAACCCAACCATGAACCTGCCACCTTCACCGTGCTCAACTTTCCGGTGAAGGACGTAGAGGCTACAGTTGACTGGCTGACAGGCAAAGGAATTGCCTTTGAGCAGTATGATGCCCCTATCAAGACTGACAAAAAAAGGTATTTGCAGAAATGATCGTGGCCCTGCCATCGCCTGGTTCAAGGATCCGGCCGGTAATATTTTGTCTATTCTTGAAGAAATGTAGATGGTAGAAGTGTTCAAAACCACTGTCGATAATCACGTTCAGGCCTTCAGGCTGCTGGAAGCGATCCACCGTGCGTTCCCTGACTATAGTGCAAATTTTGACCTTGACGACTGCGACCGCATTCTCAGAGTGGTGAGTCACACCAGTAAGCTAAACACCTGCGCCGTTATTCATCTGATAATAAGTCAGGGCTGCTTCGCTGAGATTTTGAACGATGAGTTACAACCAGTTGAGGTGAACCCCAGCCTTCAAAAGGCATAAGAAATCTGTCAACCAATCATTACAACACCCTCTGTACTAAAACTACCACTTTATGAAATCAGCAGACACCTACCTCAACTTTAACGGCAACTGTGCTGATGCCTTCGAATTTTACAGAAGCGTTTTTGGGGGCGACTTTACCAGCCAAATGAAATACAGCGACATGCCGTCAGAAGCCCCAAAAGGAGCCGAACAAAGCAAAAGGCTGATGCATGTTGCACTGCCGATAAGCAAAACCAGCCGTCTGATGGGGTGCGACATACCGGAGAATTTCGGTGAAATGTCCAGCAATAATTTCCACATCTATCTCGACACAGAAAGCAACACTGAGGCCAATAAACTATTTGCTGCGCTGTCAGCCGGAGGCAAAGTATCCATGCCAATGGCCACCACCTTCTGGGGAAGTTATTTCGGAATGGTGACAGACAAGTTTGGTATTCAGTGGATGATTGGCTTTGAAACAAACCCTCAATAAACCGTGGCCAAACTTTCTGAAGCTGAACAGGTAGCTGCCTACATGGAGGCGCTGGACCATCCATTGAAAGCTGAAGTGGAAACCCTTCGCACAATTATCAAGAATGCTGGCCCTCTTTCCGAGCGAATTAAGTGGAATGCGCCCAGCTACTACCACAAAGAAGATTTCGTCACTTTTAACCTGCACGACAAAAAAACTATCAGGCTTATTTTTCATCATCCGGCCATTGTCACCATCACGTCCGACATCCTCGAAGGTGACTGGAAAGATCGGAGAATTGTATACATCAAAAATGCTGAAGAAGCTTCGTCAAAGAAGGCTGAACTGGTACGGATCATTAAAGAATGGCTGCAGATAGTCGGTGGATGACCGATATGTGGGCAGACACCTGGCAAATGGAGCAAAAAAAAGCCCATGTTGTGCACATGGGCGGCATACTAAATGTCTTATATTAACTCTTATTATTTTTAGTGTCCGGCTTGCTTGAGCTGTGATGGCTATGATGAGCCTTTTTGTGGCTAAACGACCGGGCATGCCCTATGTCATCCCATGAACCACTCCCCCTGTGAGCCATACAGGAAGAAAGTGAACTAATAACAAAAATCGCTAAAATACTGAGTAAAAAAACTACTCTGCTCTTGGATCTGCTCTTATATGCTCTCATGGTGATAAATTTTAAGTTATTGTGCTCTTGGTTATAATTTTACTGTCAAATAAAACTACAGATTGTAACGCCTTACAAAAGGTCGATTTTGCGTAAGTCATTACACATGACATACAAACACTATTTTATCCACTATATGCAACAAAATACCGGATAATCCCTCCCTGATAAAGAGATCTTAATGCTGAACGAAATGCAGCAATAATCGCCCTGAAAGTTATCTGAGCCACATTATTACTCATCGAAGATGAAATTATCAAAGCCTGAAAAGAAGAAGGGGAGTTGCTGAAATTGAGAGTAAAGATCGGCTCCGAATAATTGAAAAACTTCATTTTTAATTGAAATTAGCCTGAAAAGTTACATCTGAATTTAGGGTCTGCTGCGTTGTGAACAGTTCAACACAAGGGTATATTACTACATTGGTTACATTAATAAAATGCACATATATCATTGATTATCTGTGTTTTATAAACTATTCTTCTCAATAGCCGAACTAATACACTAAATAAACAGCTCATAATAACTTTTATGAATAAAAGTCTATGATGCCGTCGGCGTAAATAGATTCGCTGACGATCCCAACTGACAGTGCTTTTAGCAAGATGAGATGGCCTTTAACTTCGAGGTAACAAGACTCAAAAAAAGGCCCGTTCTACAACTTCAGAGAACCCGAAAAAGGGAATCGACGCACCAAATGCCTCACTTACCAACCAGTAACGACTTTGACGAATATGATGCCCTTCCAGTTTCCCTGGCTTTTCCTTAGTTTCGTTGCCAGTTCTCACTTATTCTCGACCATAATACCGTGGAGCCATCAACCGCCTCTCTCACCACTTTTCTCGACTACCTTAAGTTGTTGGTTCGCCAACCCTCGGTAGTAGGCTATGAAGAACCCTTCTTTCGCTTGATCCGCAGGGAACTGGAAGAAATGGGGATTAAAATCAGCCTTTATCAGGGTTTGCTGGTGGCAGAGGGCAGCAAGCCGACAAGCAACTACCTCTCTGCGCATGTCGACCGACATGGCCTGATCTGCACCGGCCCCAATGAGTTTCAGTATGCAGCCTTTGTCACCCAGAACCGAAGTGAGCTCAATGGCAACTCTGTGTCGGAGCAAACGCTGGAAAAAATTGCCGACCGTTTTGAAGGTCAACAAGTGCATGCCTACGAGCCATGGTCGGGCACCTACCTCGGGCAGGGCACTACCCGCCACTCCTATATTAGTGAGAAGCGAAAAAACCTGATCATCGAAATCAACGGGTTGGAGCATGTAACCCCCGGCGTACCAATAGCCTACTCCGATCGCATCTCCATCCACGAAGGCAGAGTCTCTGCACAACTCGACAATGTACTGATGGTGGCTGTGGTCGTATACCTATTTTCACAAGGCTACCAGGGCACGGCCTTTTTCACAGCCCAGGAAGAAGCAGGCCGCAGCTGGCGTTACCTGGCCGATTGGTTTTACAGAGTGGAACAAGCCACTAAAAAGCTCATTGTGCTCGACACCAGCCCCTTCGGAGAAGACGAAAAAGAAGCCTCTGACAGCGAAATCATCCTCCGGCACAAGGACGCCACTGCGGACTTCGACGAAAAAATGGTCGCTGAAATAGCAGCAGCCAGCGAAAAGCTGGGCATAAAAACAGTGTATAAAGACATTTTCATTGAGCACCACAATGAGCAGAGGTTGGTTGATGGTAAAAAGCCGCTGTCGCTTGGACGAACCGAGCTGGGCCGCATCATTGAAGGCACCGACGGACTCATCAGCGGGGCCACAATTCAGATTCCCACCACAGGCTACCATACGTCTGAAGAAACTGCCTCATTACAGTCCATCGCCATGGCGATTAATCTATTGAAAGAGGTGCTGAAAGAAAGCTTTGAGCAAAACAAATAACAGGCAAATCTGAGAAGAGAAGTGTTATATCCTCGATTTCGGATAACAACACTCCTCCGTTTTCTTACCGGTGATTTGCCGGCCTTCTCTGCATTCGTTTTGAATGGGTACCTTTCTTTTTACCGAGGTCACGGGCATGGCCTACGTCCTGCCAGGCACTACTGGGGCGACTGGCTGTACATGCCCCCAGTGATGTGATCATAAAAATCGATAAAAGACTGAATAAGAAAATGGTTCTACTTTTTAATGCTCTCATAGCTGGCGAGATTAATTTATAATTAATTGAATAAAATTTTGTACTAAATCAATACGGCAAACTTATAAAAGGTAACCCAAAATCCAATAGGATTTTGTCATAAATCCGGTTCACTTGAAATATCAACCCCAACAGCATAGCGATAAAAACACGTTTCTGTGGTGCTGTAAGCATCCCGGAGCTTGCCTATTTCAAAACCAGCGAAGCACATAAAAAAATTCGTAGATCTTATTGCGTAACTGATCGGTTACTATTTATATTTGTAACTGAACGGTTACTAAAAGAGGAGCATGATGAGACGAGACGTATTCCAGGCCATTGCCGATCCCACCCGCAGGGAGATCATTAACCTGATTGCCCATAAGCGGATGAACGTGAATGCCGTGGCTGAGAACTTTGCAATGAGCAGACCGGCTATTTCGAAGCACATGAAAATACTGGAAGAATGTGGTCTGGTGATGATGGAGCAGCAAGGACGGGAGCGCTATTGCAAAGCGCAGCTAAAACCGCTGCATGAAGTATCGGATTGGGTGAGCCGCTACAAAAAGGAATGGGAAGAAAGGCTGGATGCGATGGAAAAATATATCAAAGAATTATAGGCAAAAGACAAAGGCGATGAGCAAAGATCGTGAAATTACTTCCTCCAGAACGGTGAACTACTCTCAGGCTGAGGTGTACCAGGCATGGAGTAATCCTGACCTGCTGGCACAATGGTGGGGGCCAAAAGGGTTTACGAACACCTTCCACGCCTTCGACTTAATCCCTGGCGGCACGTGGCGATTCACTATGCACAGCCCACAGGGGGCAAATTTTGACAATATGTGTGTCTTTGTGGAAATCGTGCCCAACAAACGGCTTGTGTTTGACCATGTGGAGCCTGTGCACGCCTTCCAGGTGATTACCACTTTTGATAGTCAGAGCGAAGGCACCCTGATCACTTTCCGAATGGTTTTCAAATCTGCAGAAGAATGTGAAAGATCCCGGGAAGTAATTGAACCTTCCAACGAGGAAAATTTTGATCGGCTGGAGGCCTTGCTGTCCAGCCATTTCAACTCAAAAGTATAGTTGCACTTTACTACCAGTAAGTAAGAATAATTAAAAGTAAAACCATATGAGAAAAATAATTTCATTTATGCACGTATCGCTTGACGGTTTTGTAGCTGGGCCGAACGGGGAAATGAACTGGATTAAAATTGATCAGGAAATTTTTGACCACGTCGGTAAACGGATAAGCAAAGGTGACGCTGCATTGTACGGTAGGGCAACTTATGAGATGATGGAAAGCTACTGGCCCACCGCAGCAGACAAGCCAACGGCAACCAAACACGATATTGAACATGCTAAGTGGTATAGCCAGGTTCACAAAGTTGTTCTGTCAAAAACAATGAAAGGTGCGGATTTGACCAACACAACAATTATCAGCGACGACCTTTCGGAGAGTATAAATGAAATAAAGCAATCCCGCCAGGGTGTTGGCGAAGATATCCTGCTTTTTGGTAGCCCGACAGCCACACATTCCCTTATGCAACTGAACTTAATTGACGGCTACTGGCTCTTTGTGAACCCCATTATTCTAGGCCAGGGCATTCCCCTGTTTGAGGGGATCAAAGATAAAACAACGTTAAAATTACTGACTACCAGGCAATTTACTTCCGGGGTCACAGAACTGAATTATATAGTGGATAAACAATAGCGGCGACTCCGAAGAGCGGGAATTTAATAACGAGGCTGATTGACACGTGCATCCCAGGCAACCCATCAAACGACATCTTCACATCTAAACAATATCACATGAACAGCACACATGTAGAAAGAACGGATCGGGAAATAATCGCCAGCAGGCTGATAGACGCTCCCCGTGAGCTGGTTTTCAAGGTTTGGACAGAACCCGAGCACATCACCCAATGGTGGGGGCCTACGGGCTTCACCAACACTGTTCATGAAATGGAAGTCAAACCCGGTGGCAAGTTTCGGCTCACCATGCACGGCCCAGACGGGACGGACTACCCCAATCTTATTGTTTTCAAAGAGGTAGTCGTTCCTGAAAAGCTGGTGTATGTACACGGCAACGGGAGCGATGATGCACCCGGCAACTTTCACGTCACCGTGACTTTCGAGGAAAAGGAAGGCAAAACACTCCTGACCATGCGCAGCATATTCCAGTCCAAAGCTGACCTGGATTACGTGATTGATAAACACGGGGCGTTCGAGGGGGCACGACAAAACATGGATCGGATGGCGGCATACCTCGAAACTAGGATCAATTTGATGACTCAACTAAAAAACACAAATATGTCAAGAGTAAGTACTTATCTCAATTTTGCAGGAAATACCGAAGAGGCATTCCTTTTTTACAGATCTGTATTCGGCACCGAATTCAAAGGGGGTATCCAACGTTTCGGCGAGATACCTCCGATGGAAGGCACTCCCCCAATGACTGAGGCCGACAAAAAGCTGATTTTACATATCGAACTGGAGATACTGGGCGGCCATATCCTGATGGCCACCGATGCACCGGAGTCGATGGGCATGAAGGTGAAGCCAGGTAACAACATGCATATTAATCTGGAGCCGAACACCAGAGCGGAAACCAAACGGCTGTACGACGCTTTGTCGGCCGGTGGAGAAGTAACCATGGAACTGCAGGACATGTTTTGGGGCGCATACTATGGTAGCTGCACCGACAGGTATGGTATCAACTGGATGTTTAATTGCAACGATAAGGGATGAGGAAGTTGGGGAAGGAAGACCAAAAGAGCGCTGGTTTTCCTTCTTCACGCCAACCATCGGCCCTGAGCATTTGCACTGTCCAGAGCCTCTCACATGACGAAGCGGCGGAAGACATGCCATCCTCTAAACCCCTCCCCTAAGCAGTAAATTGCGCAGTCATGAGGTCACTTCTTCTTGAGATATTCCTAATAATGTCTAAATTATTCCTTTGTTCCGAGCCTTGAAGGGCTATAAGCTTAACATTGGTACGAAAAGGCAAGGACAAAAGCAATTCCCTTTATTTCATTCCCATCAAAAATTAACAAACACCCAACGCAAAGCATGCAAGTTCACCCAAAAGACATCGCTTATTTTTTGTTGCTCATTTCCATGTCTGTTGTCGAGCTAGCCTGCACACCAGAGAAGGTGGCAGAACAGGACAGCCATCCATTTCACAGTGTTTCAGCTTTTAATCCTGCTCCTTCGCCCGAGTATTTGTCGCCGCAAGAAAGCCTTAAAACTATCTATTTACCAGATGGTTATCACATAGAATTGGTAGCAAGTGAGCCGATGATCAAAGAGCCGGTGGCCATTGCATGGGATGGCAACGCAAGGATGTATGTAGCAGAAATGATGACATACATGCAGGACGCCGACGCCAGTGGTGAGCAGCAGCCCGCCAGCAGAATATCATTGTTAGAAGACACTAATAATGATGGGAAGATGGACAAGCGAACCACCTTTATTGACAGCCTGCTACTTCCTCGTATGATACAATGTGTTGGCGATGAACTGCTGGTGAACGAAACCAATACCATCAATATTTACAGCTATAAGGATACAGATGGAGACGGGATTGCTGATGTGAAAAAACAGGTTTACAAAAACGATGCTTATAAAGTAAATGATGCCAATATGGAGCATCAAAGAAGCGGGCTGGACTGGAACCTGGATAACTGGATGTATGTGACCTATGATCCGGTTCGCTTTCGCTACACCAACGGGCTCATGCAGGTAGACACCATGGCGAGTGGCTCCAATGGCCAGTGGGGAGTAACTCACGATAACTACGGCCGCATTTTTTATAGTCGTGCCGGTGGAGAAATCCCTGCTTTGGGTTTTCAAATCAACCCCAGTTACGGCAGTCTCGATTTTCCTGATCAATTCAATGCCGCTTTTTCTGAAGTGTGGCCTATTATTGCCACGCCTGACGTGCAGGGAGGAAGCAAGCGGTTACGTCCCAACAATACGCTGAACCATTTTACGGCACCCTGCGGACAAAGTATTTTTCGGGGTGATCGATTGCCTGAAGACTTTGTGGGAGACTATGTAGTTTGTGAGCCCGTGGCGAGAACCATCCGTCGTGCTAAGCTCGTAAATGACGAGGGCAAAACGAGGCTTAAAAATATCTATGACCATCAGGAGTTCATTTCCTCTACTGATATGAACTTTCGTCCGGTGAATACCGCCACTGGCCCCGATGGCAATCTGTATATTGTAGACATGCACCGAGGCATCATTCAGCAAGGAAACTGGACCAAGCCGAACTCCTTCCTGAGAAACAAAATTGATAGCCTGGGTCTCGATAAAAACGTTGGTCACGGGCGTATTTATCGGGTAGTGAATGATGATTTTGAACCTGGCCCCCAACCAAAAATGCTGAACGAAACGACCCAGGAACTGCTTGGCTACCTGGATCATTCTAACGGGTGGTGGCGAGACAACGCACAAAAGGAGATCATCGTCCGTGGAGACAGGTCGGTAGCCCCAGCCCTGGTGAAGATGGCGACCGGGCGACAGAAAGTTGACTCACCTCTGGGCAGGATTCATGCACTGTGGACTCTGGAAGGCTTGGGTGCCCTCAATAAAGAGGTTTTACAGTCGGCCCTTCAGGACGATGATCCCCAGGTAAGGAGAACGGCAATATGGATCAGTGAATCTTATATAAAAGCGAATGACAAAACGATGATCGGCAGCGTGGCCAGGATGAAAGAAGATAAAAATGATGATGTAAAAGTTCAGGTGCTGCTATCGCTCTATCAAAGCAAAGACGAGCAAGCAAAACAGGCTATTGACGACATGCTTGATCTGTACCCTGACAAGGAAATGCTGGTCGCTACAAAGGGGGCATTAGACAGGAATGAAGATGTGAAGGCATTTGGAAGTAAATTAGGCAATATGATAGCAGCTGACCGCAGCCTGATCCTGGAAGGTGCCAGTATATTCAAATCGCTGTGTGCCAGTTGCCACGGTGAAGACGGGGCAGGTTTGGCGATAGGCGGAGGAAGCATGCCGGCACCGCCCCTCAAAGGCTCAAAACAGCTCGCCTTTGTTAAAAAAGAAGAGATCATAAGAATTTTACTCCACGGCCTCACCGGGCCGATAGAGGGGAAAGAATACAGCAGTGTGATGCCTCCAATGGGAGCCAACAGCGATGAGTGGGTTGCTTCTGTGGTCAGCTATATCCGTTATGAGTTTGGAGGCAGGCCTCCACGCAACCCTGATGATATTCCTGGCATGGCGGCATCTGCCAGAGACAGTGTGGCAGGCTTTACGGTCAAGACCAGCCCTTCCCCCGCCGTCACTCCCGAAGAAGTGAAGCGGGTCAGGGAATCCACCAAAACAAAGGACACTCCCTGGACATTGGAAGAACTAGAAAAAATTAGCAAATGAAAAATGGGTCAGCGATTACTTCCTCTGCATTACTGGCAAAAGATTAAGCTCATCGACAGCCTTAAAAATGGGAATGAATTCTTCCCCCAGCTCGCTAAGTGTGTACTCAACATGCAACGGCTTCAATTTTATTACCCTTCTTTCCAGAATATTGCATTCTTCCAACTCACGCAAAGCATTGGTCAAAGATTGCCGGGTAGCTTCTGGCAACAGTTTGATTATTTGACTAAACCGCACCGGGCCCTGGGTGGCATAGCGAAATATGCATGGCTTCCATTTGCCGGTGAGCATCTTCAGTAAAAACTCCTTGGGACAGTAGAGACCAACCTCGTTTTCTTTAGTAGTCATAAAAATTTGACTTATTGTGTGGTAAAAAGAACGGACATTACTTTGATGCAAAGTAAAATAAATAGCGATGTCCACAGAGTCAAAAAGCACTTTTCTAAAAGTCCACCACCATATACTCTTACTAAGTATGCTTGTAAATCCTGCCATCAATCATGCCTTTGCCCAAACCTACGCAGAAAAACTTGGGTGGAAAAAAGGCGACAAAGTGATCATGTTCCATGTAGATGATGCCGGTATGTCACATGCATCAAATGAAGGAGCTATTCAGGCCGTGACAAACGGAATAGCAACATCTGTGAGCGTAATGATGCCATGCCCGTGGGTGCCGGAAATGGGGCAATACCTGGCGCAAAATAAAAACGTAGATGCAGGCCTTCATTTAACGCATACAGCCGAATGGACAGGATACAGGTGGGGTTCAGTCTCGGGCATAAAAGCCTCACCGGGGTTGTCGGACAGGGAAGGCGCCTTGTGGAGCAATGTAGCCGACGTGGTTGCTCACGCATCAGCTGATGAAATAGAAACTGAAATAAGGGCTCAGTTGGCAAAAGCAAGAACGATGGGTTTCTCACCCACCCATCTTGACACGCACATGGGTACGTTGTGGGCTACACCAGACTATCTCGACAGGTATATCAAGGTGGGCATTGAAGAGCACATCCCCATCCTTTTTTCCGCAGGAAATAACACACTTATGCAGCAAGCCCTGGCACAGGGGCCACTTGCCGGACTCAATATGCTTGCTAACAAAAGATCAGGTAGCTATGATGCTGCTGAAGTACTCAATGCCATCCGCCAAAAAGGGGAAGAGATTTGGGACGCCGGGCTGGCGGTGGTCGATGATTTGTACCTGCTCAGTTACGACTGGGAATTCCCGGCTGACATAGAGGCCACTGACGAAAACCTACGAAAGTTCAAGACGCAAAAATACAAAGAACTGCTGGACTCAGTGGCGCCAGGAATAACTGTCATTCTCATTCACTGCGCCGACGCCGACAAAGGATTTTCAGATATTACCGATTCAGGAAACACACGAAGAGGCGATTTACTTTCCATGACGGATCCTGAATTGAAGCGCTACGTGCAACAGCAGGGGTTCATCTTAACGACCTGGCGGGAACTCCAAACAAAAAGAAATAATATCCGTGACTAACCTCAATAATCGAAGTCCTTATGAACACCGACATGAAAAAGTTAAAAATTGGAATGCTGCTGTTTCCCGATCTCACTCTTCTCGACTTCATCGGGCCTTACGATGTATTTGTAAGGGCAGCCTGCTTCGAAGTCTTCGTAGTGAGCGAGCACGAGGTGCCGATCAAAGGTGAGGGCGGCCTGCTCCTTCAACCCGATTACTCATTTGACAATTGTCCGCCGGTGGATATTGTGTTTGTGCCAGGTGGCAGGGGGGTTACTGCGCTTTTGACAAACGAAACCTACAAGCGCTTTCTTGTGGAGCAAGCCAAAACCGCCCAATACATCACAGCCGTGTGCACCGGATCCCTATTACTGGCCGCCTGCGGCCTTTTGGTCGGCTACAAAGCAACCACCCACTGGCGCTCTCTTGAGCTGCTAAAACTACTGGGCGTTGAGGTGGTTGAGGAACGGGTAGTGACGGACAGAAACAGGATAACCGGAGGGGGCATCACAGCCGGCATTGATTTCGGGTTAGTGCTCACGGCAATTGTTGGAGGTGAAGAAATGGCCAAAACCATCCAGCTTTTATTGGAATACACCCCGGAGCCGCCTTTCGACTCAGGACATCCCAAAACAGCCGACCCTCACATTTTAAAACTCGGAGTAGAGCTCACTCAACCACAGTTTGACAAAAGATTGAAGCTACTTCAAAAAATCATTTTGTAAAGTATTCGGAGGTATACAAGGTAGGGCAATAGGAGTTATCGATGGCACCTGCCGAAATATGGAAGTTGCAAGTTTCACCACTTGTAGGGATAGGGTTATTTCTATTCCCCCATGATCTTTTCCCTGTGCATCACTCCCCACTCCCGCAGTTCACCAATTACTTTTTGCAAAGTCTTACCATGCTCCGTCAAATTGTATTCCACAGAGGGTGGGAAAGAATCTTTTACAGTGCGCTTTACCAACTGGTTCTCTTCCAGGTCTTTTAACTCCTTTGACAGCATTTTGTCAGTAATGCCAGACACTTCCCTGGCTATTTCCCTGAACCGCTTCGTATCAAACGTAAGCGCCACAATGATCTGCAGCTTCCACTTTCCGCTAAGCACTTCAAGCGCATCTCGCACTGGTAACAGCAAACCCATGCATTTCGCATGACTAATCTCTTCCTTAGGTTTACTTATCAAGTCTACTGTCTTCATGGCTTTGTTCATAACTATACAAAAGGTTAGTGCTATACAATAGTATAGTACTATAAATTGTATAGCAAATGTATCTAAGTTTGTATCATAAAACAAATAGTACACATTTAAAACAATCAAAATGAAAAAAGACAAAGTGATATACTGGATTGCCACTGGCATTGTAGGTGTGATGATGGTCATGAGTGGCCTGATGTATTTCATGAACCCGGAAGTGGCGGAAGGTTTTACTCATCTGGGCTTTCCAGGCTACTTCCGCATGGAGTTAGGCGTGGCTAAACTAGTGGGTGCCACCGTGCTGCTGGTTCCACAATTTCCTCAGAGGATGAAAGAATGGGCCTACGCCGGTTTTGGGATTACCTTCATTTCAGCGGCTATTGCCCACACTGCAAGTGGTGACCCGGGTTCAGTAGTGGCTGGCCCGGTGATATTTTTAGCTCTTCTAGTGGTATCGAGAATCTATCTCGGCAAAATGGCTGAAACTAAAGTGGCTGTCGCTGCCTAGTTTCTTCTCATGCTAAAAAAAGAAGCCCTGGCTGGAAGGCGGGGCTTCTTTGTTCATACTAATTGGGTTTGCCAGCTCCATAGTATGTCAATACAATACGGAATAGTATGCAAAATCGCTTTGGGCTTACAGCAGGGCATCTCCTCTGAAAAGATTCTCGTCACTGAAATATCGGGCATACCTTTTACCTATGGAAATTATTGTGCACAAGCCATTTAAATCCGCAGTTGAAAAACTCTAACTGTTAGCCTATATTGTGCCAGGCAATTTTTTAACGCCCGGTGTTTCACTTTTTATGCTACCATGATTTCAACCGCCTTTAAAAAGGAATTGTACGAAGCCATTGACCAGTATTTTGAGAAAAATGGCATTTCAAGGTATGCCAATGGTCAAATGAAAGCCAAGCTGGCGATCGCCTGCGTTTGGTGGGTGGGAAGCTTAGTGCTGCTTTATTCGTTTAGCACCTCGCCTTCCATGTTTGTGCTGCTCTATGGTTTTCATCTGTTCTCGCACTTGTTCATCTTACTGAATATTGCCCACGATGCCAATCATTTGTCTATTTTTGAAAACGAACGGGTAAGAAAACTTCTTCGCTACACCTTCGACCTCTGTGGCATAAACTCATACATGTGGCGGCAACTTCACAACCAACAGCACCACAATTTCATCAATATTAAAGGCGAAGATGACGGGCTTGTCGCTCGTGGGCTACTGCGGTACACGCCACATCATGAGCATAAACTCATCCACAGGTTTCAGCATTTTTACCTGTTTGTGGTCTACAGTTTCTTCTCCCTTGATTACATTTTCATTAAAGATTTCGAATGCTTTTTCTTCCCTTTCCTCAATGGCCTGAAAGGAAAGAAGCATCCCCGCATCGAATATGTCAAGCTCTTTGTTTTTAAGCTGGCCTATATCGGCTATGTGCTACTGCTGCCAATCTATTTCATAGGTGTGCCGGCAGGGCTGATCATTGTCTCTTTTGTGGCCTGGCAATTGGTGATTGGTTTGATTGGTGCCACCATCATTCAGGTAGAACACCCATTGCGGTTGAACGAATTTCCCCTGGACAGAGATGAGTACGACCATTTCATCTATCATGTGTTTGCCACCACCTCCGACCATTCGCTGAACAGCACGGTTGGCAATTGGTTTTATGGCGGACTGCACATGCACGTGGCTCATCATTTGGCTCCCCGTGTATGCCACACGCACTACCGTGAGCTTACAAAGCTGATTCAACCGATAGCAGAAAAACACGGTGTATTTTACAAACAGAATAAAACGATATTTGATGCCATCAGGGAGCACTATGGGCACCTGCAAAACCTTAGCTTGTCTACAAAATAGCAAAGTTTGAGGCGAGACATCATCCATCTTTTTTTCGACCGGAAGCTCATTATTAAGCCAATTTTTTATATTCATACCCAACAACCTATTTCTATCTAACATATAATCATCCCAAAAACCGCTTGATCTATGCCTACCCTTTCCGATAAGTTGAACCATTGGGTCCAGAAAACGCCCGATAAACTGCTTTTTGAGTTTCTGGATATCAATGGAAAATCAGTTGAAAAATACACCTACGAAGAGTTTGAAAAAGCCGTAAGAATTGTGGCATCCAATCTTGCCGAGAATTACAAATTCAAAAAAGACGACAGGATATTGATTACCTATCCTGCTGGCATTGAAATGATTGTCTCGTTTGTTGCGTGCGTTCGCCTGGGATTGGTTCCCGTACCTACCTACCCTCCTACTTCATCGGGTTTCCAGTCTGCCTACTACAAAATGGAGCACATCGCCAAAGATTGTGGCGCCGTGGCAGTCCTCACCAATGGAGAATACTATTGGTCGCTCAAGTTGAACATGGATCGAAACAACATTGTGGAGAAAACCATGCTGACCAAGCTGCCCTGGATCAACACCTCTGAATTTACACACGAAACCAGTGCGACCAACTACGAACGGGAGTCGTCGTTTCTCTTTCTTCAGTACACCTCCGGCTCCACCACCGATCCAAAAGGTGTGATGATTTCGCACGAAAACCTTGAGAACAACGCCGAGAACGTATTGTCGGAGCCCCCGGTAACTGTTACCTGGCTGCCACAATACCACGACATGGGGCTGATTGGCTATCACCTGTTCATCATCATGAAAGGGGGCACCTCTATAGGGTTCTCAACGCTTGATTTCATCAGAAAGCCGGTGCTCTGGCTCGAAACCATTTCAAAATACAAGGCTACACACTCATCTGCACCCAACTTTGCCTACGACTACCTGCTTCAGCCGGGCAGAGTGTCGGATGAAGTATTCGCCTCGCTGGACCTAAGCTCACTGACAAACCTGATGACGGCAGCAGAACCAGTCAGAGCAGGCACTTTCTATAAGTTTCTTGAAAAATTCAGCGCATGTGGGCTTAAGGAAACGGCACTTGGCGCAGCCTATGGCCTGGCCGAAAACACACTGGCAGTTTCGCAGTGGGGTGGCAAGTCAGTGTCGGTACTCACCAACTCACTCATTAATCATGAGCTGAAATTCGAGAACGGACAGGCAGGTGAGGTCACGCAAATCATGAGTTGCGGCAAGCCCCTCAGAGATCAGATTGTGAGGATAGTAGATCCAAATTCACATATTGACCTTGGCGAAAACAAGGTGGGCGAAGTGTGGCTGGCAGGCCCCAGCAAGGGGCTTGGATACTGGGGAAAACCTGAACTGAACAAAGAATGCTTTGAGGCAAAAATTGCAGGTGAGAGCGGCAGCGCTACGCACACTTTTTTGCGAACCGGCGACCTGGGCTTTTTGCATGAGCAGGAGCTATACATCTGTGGCAGAGCCAAGGACATGATCATTATCCGAGGAGCCAATTACTACCCGCAGGACATTGAGCAAATCGTTGAAGAATCGAGCAGCAATATTAGAGAGGGTTATGTGGCGGCATTTGCCAACGAAGAAAACGGTGAGGAAAAGCTCGTGATTGTGGCTGGGCTTAAGCGCAAAAACGAAATTCCCGACCACAAGAAAATTGCCGACCAGATCCGTGAAAGGTTAAACATTATCCCTTCGCAAATTACCTTTACCAATACCAAAAGCATTCCGAAGACCACCTCAGGCAAAATCATGCGCCAGAAGACCAAGCAGCTTTGGGCCAATGGTGAGCTGGAGGTAATTGAAAACCATAGCCTGGTAGAGCAAAACACAGATGCTCCAAGAGCCCGGTTGACGAACACACAATTTGACGAGATTTTGAAAAAGTATGGGTTCACCGGCACCGAAACCTACTCTTTGGTGCATGTGCTCGACTCTCTCGATCTGGTGGTGCTCATTCACGACGTGAAGGAGCTTATTAAAGACAGTGGAGCGGCTCAGCTGGCCTCAGAAATCGATGCCCGCCTGCTGCAGGAGATAAGCGTGTCTGAATTTTTCGATTTGATGGAACAATTCAGCACGTCATCCATTCTTGCTATCAACCGCCTCAAGAAGACCATTCTCAAGCTTCAGAAAGAGCACAATGCCTTTGAACAAAAGCGAATGCTGCAGGACACCAAGCTGTCGTTTAAGCCAAAAACCCCTCAGTACGATCCTGCCCACCTGAAAAGTGGTAAGATTCTGCTAACAGGTGGAACAGGCTTCCTGGGGCCCTTTATTCTGAAAAGCTTGCTACAGCAAACCACCGACACCATATACGTGCTTGTACGAGCCGATGACGAAAAGAAAGGACTAGCCAGACTGAAAGAGGCCTTCGATCTTTCCAATGTTCCGGAATGCGAATACCTGGCGGAGTTCGAGAAAAGGGTGGTGGCCGTATGCGGCGACCTGGGCAAACCTCAGCTGGGGCTGGATAAGAAAACCTGGGACTATCTGGCGACCAACACGCATACCATTTACAACAATGGTGCCCTCGTGAACTACCTGTTCAACTATGACAAAATGTGGGACACCAACGTGTATGGCACCAACGAAATAATCAAGCTGGCGCTGGATGGCAACCCCAAGATCCTCAATCACGTGTCCACCACCTTCATTTTTGGCTGGGCTGTGAAAGACACGCTTTTTGAAACTGATACCTGCAATTCGCTGGACCTGCTTGACTTTGGCTACAGCCAGACGAAATGGGTGTCGGAGCAAATCGTGTTCGACGCCATGAAGCAGGGGCTACAGGCAAGGGTGTTCAGGCCTGCGCTCATCACCCCTTCGGTGTATGGCGGTGGAAACAACTTCGACATTTCCATCCGGCTAATTGCCTTCATGATCAACCACGGCATCACGGTCAACTCGTTCAACCAGGTTAGCTTTACCCCGGTGGACATCGTGGCCAACAACGTCGTAGCCATCTCCGGCCTCCCCGATTCGGTCAACAAAACCTTCCATGTGACACGTGATGAGTACGCACGCATGAAAGACATTACCGACATCATCACCAAGCTGACAGGCAGGGAGTTCAAAGGGTTTGAGCTGCCAAAGTTTGTACCTGAAATTGTGGGCAAATGCGGAAAGGAAGACCTGCTGTTTCCGCTGCTCGACTTCCTGGTGAGGTCTGTCAATAATATCTCTTCCATGGAGTTCAAGCGTTATAGCAACGAGTCTTATTGTGAAGCCAAAGTCAGATCGCCTCACGGAGTACTCGACCCTACACTTGAAGAAACGGTAAGAGGCATGTTGACATTTATGATCAGCAAGGAAATTATAGATGTGGAATTGCTAGAAAAGGACGTGAAAATAGCTTCCTGATACCCGGCAAAACAAATTTAACCATACAATGTATTTTTGCGATGCCCGGCTCTTCTTAGCCGGGCATCTTATTTTCTTTTTGTCCATCTTCTCACAACAATGAGCCCTATTACAGGCAGCTAATCAGCTATGACAAGAGCATTTTTAGCAGGCCTTGAGGTGTTCGGCGAAAAAGCACAAAACCCGGCGAGTGCAGAAGTTGGCTTTTTAGTGGCTGTGAAGTAACCCGACGTAACATGCGAGAAATTGACAACTACTACCTGAACAAGGAAGAGCCCAACAAGAGCTGTCTGCTGGCACTGCGCAGCATCATCCTTGCTCGGGACACCAACGTAACTGAAACGCAGAAGTGGGGCATGCCCTGCTTCTGTTTCAGGAAAAAGATGTTTTGCTACCTGTGGACAGATAAAAAAACGGAAGAGCCCTATATCCTCTTTGTTGAGGGAAAGCACCTCGACCATCCAGAATTAGAAGCCGGAGAGCGCTCCCGTATGAAGATTTTCAAAGTGAATCCCAACGAAGACCTGCCTATGGAAACTATCGAAGAGTTGCTGAACAGCGCATTGGATCTTTATAGAAACGGGACAATAAAGACTAAAGGGTAAGCTTAATGTCCAGTCAAATGTAGCAGCTTCAGCTTGGATTGTTCGCCACAATGTATAAATTTTAAACCGGTGTGGCTAAGTGCTAGCGAGAGCCGAGATGCATAAAACTCCCGCATTCATTTAACCGAGCGGTCTATCCAATTGAAGCCCCAGATTGTTTACCAATTATTCCATAATAAAAACCTGTTCAATTTTCAGATTAAATACCTTCGAAATATCGTACGCCAACTTAAGAGACGGATTGTATTTTCCCTTTTCAAGAAAGACGATGGTCTCCCTCCGCACGCCAACCTTTTGAGCAAGATCAACCTGAGTAAGATTATCTCTGGCACGAAGTTCTTTAATCTTGGTTGTCATCTACCCCAACTTTTGAAAGATACAAGCGACTAAAAAGGAAAATGAGAGTCATGCCGACCATGCCGATAGCAATGACAAATTTGGCTTTGTTTACAGAATCAACGGGGAACAAATCCAACGCAAACAGAACAAAAAGCCACATAAAAATTGAAATTCGAAAAGCAGTAGCAGCGGCTTTTTGAGTAATCGTTTTTGAAAGCTCGTCCTCAGGGGTCAGCCCTAATTTTGCATCCTTGAGTGCCTGAATACCCGAATAGATAACAAATCCGACTATTAGTAGCATGACTCCAATAATGCCATAGCCGAATTCATTAAGTGGTTTTGTTGTTTTAAATATCCAAAAGCCCATTAAACTCAGAATAATGGCTGCCACCGAAAACTTTGTTATGGCCAAGTTTTTTGCTTTCATAATAATGTTATTTATTTCTAACAATGTTAAGTATTTCTAACTCAACATCCAAGCCGTTAAATGAAAAAGCATATAGCCAATGCTATCAGAGTCCCTCACAGGCGCAAACGTCTGCAAATGTCCGTGTAGTCATTAACAAACACCTCCTTCGCAAGCCTGATCTTTTGAACTTTGCTCCGTTTTAGCTATCTTTAGTTATGATCAAACGATTCTTCAGAGGCTATCTCATGATTCTGAAAGGCGAGTTGCTCGCCTGGGCAATTCTGCTTTTTATTGGATTGGTGCTGCAAATTGCCGTGAGCATTTTCTAAACCCCTCCCCAATGTCGTTTAGTTAAGAGGTTCCGTCGCACAACTCCATTTTTACCCCTGCCCCTAAAGGGCGATACAATGACCATTAATAGGCCCCTTTAGGCCTTAGGGGTAAAGTGCTCTTAACTAAACGACATTGAATTACCTCTCCTAACGTCTTGCCATTTTCTTCTTTACTTCCGCAACCAAAACAGTTCCGGTACGTTAGTGACCATATAGTCGCTACTATATGGTCGCTTTAAAAACATTCAATAACTTACCACAGGAAAGGCAGCAGGAAATCATCGGGGTTTGCCTCGAAGAATTTGCCTTCAACGATTACCAGTCGGCCTCCCTTTCCACCATCATCAAAAAACTGAACCTGGCCAAAGGCAGCTTCTATCGCTACTTTGAAAGCAAGCAGTCTCTATATTTCTACCTGCTTGACTACGCCGTTCAGCAACGGTTGGTAAACGACAAGGGGTTTATTAAACAACCGCCCGAAGACTTTTTCGACTTGATCATTCTGCACTTCCGGGCGAAGGTGCACTTCGACAAAACGCAGGGAGTGGTCAGCGCTTTCCTGTACAATGTGCTGCGGGAGAAAAACACCGAGGAGCTGGGCAATATTCAGGCTATCAGGAAGCAGAAAGCCCTGGATATTATGTATCAGCTGGTGGATCAGTATGTGGAAAACGGGCAGCTGCGAAACGACATTGATCGCAAAATACTGGCCTGGCACGTGCTTCAGACGCAGCTTTCGATTTTTGAGTTCATGGAGTTGCACTATCAGCAGGACTTCCGTCAAAACATTCAAAACAACAAACAGCTCTACAACCTGCCCGAAGAGGAGCTGGTCGCTATTGCACGGCAGTTTGTGGAGATCCAAAAAAACGGTTTTAAGAACAAATGATGATCGTTGAAACAAACAACCTGACCAAGCGGTACGGACGTGCCACTGTGGTCGACCAGGTGTCACTACAGATTCCGCAGGGGAAAATCTACGGATTCCTTGGCCTTAATGGGGCCGGAAAAACCACCACCATGCGCATGCTGCTTGGCATGATCAATCCAACGGAGGGCAGTGTTGCTCTCTTTGGCCAGAAAGTGCCTGGCAACGCATCGGTGTGGGACAAAGTGGGCTACATGATTGAGTCGACCTGTGCCTACCCGGACTTGTCGGTGGCGGAGAATCTCAACATTTTTTACAGGTACCATGGCCTGAAGGACAAAGAAGTAATCGACAAAGTCATTGCCCGACTGAAGCTCGACCGGTACAGAGACATTCAGGCCAGTCACCTTTCCCTGGGTAACCTGCAACGCCTCGGCCTGGCCAGGGCACTTATGCACAGTCCCGAACTGCTCATCCTCGACGAGCCTGTAAATGGGCTCGACCCGGCCGGTATTGTCGAAATCCGCCACCTGCTTCGGGAGCTGAGCGCACTGGGCACCACCGTGCTGATCTCGAGTCACCTGCTAAGCGAAATTGCCAAGGTGGCCGACACCATCGGCATTATCCATCACGGTGCGCTGATTAAGGAGCTGGAAGCCAATCAGCTGCATGAGGAAATAGACAGAAAGCTGATTTTGAATTCACACGATAATGTCCGGGTAGCTGACCTGCTCCATAAAAATGGAATTCCGTTCAGGACAAACGCTGCCAGCGAGATAGAGATCATGGATCGCCAGTGGATGAGCGAGCCTGAGCGCATTGCCGAAATGGTGGTAGCAGGACATGCAGGGCTTACAAAGCTTTTTACTTTCGAAGAAGACCTGGAAAGCTATTTTTTAAGAACGATTCAACAGTAACCAAAATGACAACTTCATTGAGAGCTATTGCTCCCGAATTTTTAAAACTCAGGCATTCCACCATCGTGTGGGTAACCTTTGCAGCCTTTGCCCTCGGCCCGGTCATGGGTGGACTTTCACTTTTCCTCCTTGGTCATGCAGGCGATATGGGAACTTCTCCGTTGAGTGAAAAAGCAAAGCTGATGAACTTTTCTGCCGATTGGCCCTCGTATGTCGGGCTGCTTACCCAGGTGGTGGGCGTAGGCGGCGTGGTTGTGTTTGGCTTCGTTGCCAGCTGGCTATTTGGCAGGGAGTATTCCGACAAAACAGCCAAAGACCTGCTGGCGTTGCCTGCTTCCCGCAGCAGCATTATCAATGCTAAAATCGTCGTGTATGCCATGTGGTGCCTGGCACTTGTGGTCGCTAACCTTTTGGTGGGGCTGGTGGTTGGCGCCTTGCTAGGCCTTGACAACTTCGATATCCGTGTGATCACCTCCGGCCTGAACACCTATTTTGCCACGACCCTATTGGTGATGTTGCTTGGCACGCCAGTCTCCTTCATGGGCATCTGGGGAAAAGGCTACCTCGCTCCTATCGGGTTGGTGGTGCTGATGCTCATCGTTTCACAGATTGTCGGCGCCGTGGGCCTGGGGCAGTATTTTCCCTGGTCTGTTCCCGGATTATACAGCGGCATAAGCGCTGAGATGAGGGCCTCGCTGACCGCCGTCAGCTTTGGTTTGGTTGGCCTGGTAGCGGTGTTGGGCTACGTAGCGAGTCATTGGTGGTGGAATCGGGCGGATCAGAATTGAGACGGCAGAGCAAAGACTACAAAAGTTGCGCCGCATAGCGAGTCTATGACCTTTTACGGACGTTCGAAAGGCCTACCAGCTTTCTACTGTTTCCTAAACTTTTGTAGCCTAATACGGTGATCAACATAGAATATTGATTGCTCCGATTCATCAGAACTTCCGATATTGGGATTTTTTAAAATTCAAAACCTACCCAGCGTGCTTAAACTCGTCTTCAGAATCTCCCTGATCGCTCTGCTCTTCACCTGTGCTGCACCAGCCTTTTCTCAGTCCACAAAAGAGCCGGTCGACTACGTTAACCCATTCGTGGACACCCACAAGTCCCGCTGGTTCTTCTTCTCTTCTGCCTCCCGGCCCTTTGGCATGGTGAACCTGAGCCCCGACACCTGGGTAAAAGGAAGCTGGAATTCTGGCTACCTATATGATAGTCTGTATGTCCGGTGCTTCTCCCACATCCACGCCTGGCAAATGTCGGGCATACCGGTAATGCCAACGGTTGGTGAGTTCAAAGGGCATTTGGGTATGGAAGCTTACAAGTCGGCCTTTAGCCATGATGATGAAAAAGCTATACCCGGCTATCACAGCGTCTTTTTGAAGGACTACGGCATCAAAGCAGAGCTCACCTCCACTACCCGGGTGGGCTTTCACAAATACACCTATCCGGCCCATGTCAACAAGGACATTATTTTCGATGTGGGTGCATTCCTGGGTCACGGTGCCATGGACTCGGCCAAAGTGGTGAAAATAAGCGACTATGAAATTGAAGGTTACAGCATCATGGCGCCTACCAACCGACGCCCAAAGCCTACCTACGTCTACTTTATTGCTCGTTTTGAGCAGCCGATCTCCTCATTTGGGGCATGGGAAAAAGGAAAACTCAGGACCGGAAAAGTAGACCAAATACATGGAAAGGAAGTGGGGGCGTACGTTAGGTTTGAAAGGAAGCAATCGAAAACGGTACAAATGAAAGTGGCCATTTCCTACACCAGCACAGCGCAGGCCCGGCTCAATATGGATACCGAGCTACCTCACTGGAATTTTGAACAAGTGGTGTCAGCATCCAGAAGTGAATGGAATGGCTACCTGAGCAAAATCAAAATAGATGGTGGCACCGAAAAGCAGAAAATCAAATTCTACACCGACCTGTGGCACTCACTGCTCGGCCGCCGCATTGTGAGCGACGTAGACGGCAGATACTGCGACATGACCGGGCCAAAGCCGGTCGTTCGGCAGGTGGCGCTGGATGAAAACAAAAAGCCGAAACACAACCAGTACAATTTCGACGCCTGGTGGGGCAGCCACTGGACACTGAATGTGCTCTGGTCGATGGCCTACCCTGAAATCATGAATGAGTTCTGCGCCAGCATGGTGGAGATGTACCGTTACGGTGGGCTCATCCCACGGGGGCCTTCCGGCGGCAACTATACTTATGTAATGATTGGCGACCCGGCCGTTTCTTTTTTTGCTACTGCCTACAATAAAGGCATCCGAAACTATGACGTGGCGAAAGCCTACGAAGGCCTACGCAAAAACGCTTTCCCGGGAGGCATCAGAGACCGGGCAGGCTACGAGCATCGTGACAATCCGCAGGGCGGCGGTATGAATTATTACGTACAGCGAGGCTATGTGCCTGAAGGCATACCTGGGCCGGGTGGCCATAAAGACGGCGCTGCCATGACACTGGAATATGCCTATCAGGACTGGTGCCTGGCCCTGCTGGCCACCGCTTTGGGGAAAACAAAAGACTACGAGTTCTTTGACAAGCGTTCTCAGAATTACAAAAACCTTTGGAACCCCGAGACGCATTTTATTCACCCTAAAAACATAGACGGAACCTGGATTGACAACTTTACGCCCATCGGCGAAGGATTCAACACCTTAGGTTTTGTGGAAAGCAACTCGGCTATCTACACCAACTACGTGCCCCACGACCTGAAAGGGCTGGCGGCGTTATTTGGCGGCGCAGACAAGTATGCTCAATATGTAGACAGTTGTTTCATTAAAGCGAAGCCCAACAAGTTTATCACCGACCATGGCAAGCACGCCGAAAGCTGGGTAGACTACGAAAATCAGCCTTCCTGCCAAATGGCCCACCTGTTCAATCATGCGGGAGCGCCCTGGCTTTCTCAAAAGTGGGTGCGTGAAGTAAAGGAAATTACCTTCTCAGATATCAGCCCTTATGGCGGCTACAACGGTGACGAAGACCAGGGACAAATGGGTGCCCTGGGTGTACTCATGGCCATCGGGTTGTTCCAAATGGATGGCGGTGCATCGGTCAATTCTTCTTACGACATCACCACACCAATATTCGATAAAGTTGAAATTCAGCTTGATCCGAAATACTATGCCGGCAAAACTTTCACGATCAGTACAGAAAACAACTCAGATGACAACTTCTACATTCAAAAAGCTACCCTGAACGACAAAGACTGGACAAAATTCAGCTTCCCGCATGAAGTGTTTTCGCAAGGAGGCGAACTTAGGCTCACGCTATCAAAAGAGCCTAATAAAGGCTGGGGGAAGGAATAAGTGTTAACTCCGCTTTTAGCTATTTTGTCACGGATAAAAACAAGGGCAGTTTTTACACATCTGACAGATATTCAGTTAGTTACTTTAATAAAGGATGGGTTCTTGGCAAAAGATATAATTAATCTTTTTAGCTTTGTAAATAAAACAAGGCTGGCTAACAATGAAGTTGACCAACCCTGTTTAGCCCGTTGCAGCGGGACTTTCAGCCTAGCTACTGTATTAACTGGCAGCAGCTAAGAGGGAAAAACAAGGGTTAGAGTTTACTACACTCCATCGCAAACAGGCAAATGAAACCTGAATTGACCCCTTGCTTGACATCTCATAGGAGCCTTGAAATGGCTCCTTTTTTCTTATATCCATTCTAATGTGTTGTATCCCGTAGGAAGATCTTTTTTAGAAGGTCTGTACTGCTCTTTGATAGCCTTTTTTCCGTCAACCATCGTTACCCATTCAGGCAGTAGATAGAATATTTGATTACCATTGAATTTCACTGCAATTATTTTCTCATCTTTTCTCATTTTACGAAGAGTCCATTCAATACTGTTAGCTTCAGGTGAAAGCTCTTCATATTTTTTAACCACATCATTCTTCCTTACCGATCTCCCTAATTCCCGCATAACGAACTCTATTTGATCGTGTAAATGCTCTTGGGATGGAAAGTTCGGATGTGTAACTTTTGTTAAAAGGTTGGTAAAAGTCTTTCGCTGTAATTCATCAGGAGAAACGGCACTAGTCCTATTTCTCTCCTTAATAAGTATTAGTTTCTCACGCTGCCTCTTCAGAATACTAGCAACTTCTGCAAGTTGGCTTTCCAAATCTGCTTCCTCTGCTTCTAAAGCAGATATTAGGTTCTTAATCTCATTTTCATCCATAATATTGTATTTATCGCATACAATCCTTATTTTTAAACAATAAAAGGGGCTGGAAACTCCGAAAATTCAGAGTTCCAATAGTCCTTTTAAGGCTTGAAGGCCGCTACAAAAGTTTCTCACGACTGGTAGCGGCTTTCTTTTTTTATATCCTTCCAAAACTAAGTAAAAAAACACAACAACACAAGCGCATCATGCAAAACGTGTGTGAGGCATGAGGTGCTTGTGTTTACTCGAGGTTAGCCTTCTTTAAACGAGAAGGTCACGGAACAATATCATATCCGAAATACTATGCCGGCAAAACTTTCACGATCAGTACAGAAAACAACTCGCCGGACAACATCTACATTCAAAGAGCTTCCCTGAACGACAAAGACTGGACAAAGTTCAACTTTCCACATGAACTCTTCGCAAGCGGTGGAGAGCTTAGGTTAACATTATCCAACAAGCCTAACAAAACCTGGGGATTGACTAGTCAATAAAATACCACGCCCGGCTAATCTTGCCGTTTTGAATCTGGTAGATGCCCATGGCAGAAGAGGAGACTGTTTCGCCCGCTTTGTTTTGATGGCTGACCACTTCTCTGAAGCTGATCCGCTCGCCGTCGACCGCATATTGTTCAATGGTCGAGACTGATTTTTGCCCTGCAGAAAAGTAATACTTCATACTTTGCCTGAAATTCTCTTTTCCCTCCACTTCGAGCAAAAGCGTATCAGCTGTGAGTGAAAACCACTTAAAATCGTCAGTGACATTTGCGGTCAGCCGATCAACGTCACCCTCGTTGAAGGCCGCCACCTGGTCTTTGAAAACCCTCAAAAGTTCTTCATTTTGTGCATTTGTGGCCGACACGCATGCAAATAAGGCTATGCTTAATAGAATGCTTTTCATGATTTGTTGTCTACATAGTTTTTGAATCCCTCCTCGAAAAGCAGCTTCCAGCCCTCGGTAATTTGTCCCTTTGCTTTCGCTGATACGTCTCCCATTAGTGTATCCGACAAGGTCAGCATGGTCTTGCTGCCGTCCTCTTTCAGCGTGATCTTGAGAAACGTGATGGCTGGCCCCCCATAATCCGGAGTGAGGTGCCCCTGCAATTCGAGGTGATGGGGGGCATTGAGCACAATCACCGTGTACCAAAGTAGCCCTTCATCATTACCATAGTCTTCGTACATCCTCCCTCCCACTTTGGGTTCAAGGATAAACGCCTTTGTTTTCGGACTGGTGTAGAAGTCCTTTCTCCACCAGAGTCCAATGTCTTTGATCAGGCATTCCCACACGCTGTTAATGCTGGCATCAATCGGCACCTCTAGTCTGATATTGACAGGTTTGGTTGGCTCGTTCATAAGCAAGTCGTTAGTTAAATCATCAATATCCTCTTTGTACTCAGCCAGCTCACGCAGCTGAAGCAAATTAGTAGCCCACTGCGCTTCGTACTTTTTCACCCAACGTTCATATACTTCATGTAGCGGAATTGCGTTGATATAGTTCCAGCGAAACTTCCCCTGCTTCTTCGGTAAGATAAGTTTGGCGTCTTGCAAAACCGAAAGGTGTTTCATGACAGCACACCTTCCAATGGATTCAAACTCTTCCACGAGTTCGCCCGTCGTCTTTGGCGACTCCCTTACCAAATCCATCAGGCGCCTGCGAGCCGGGTCGGCCAGGGCTTTCCAGATTTCGGTTTCTTTATCAGTTGCTTGAGCTTCCAAAAGTAGTTGAATATTATGTTACTAAGTAGTAACATGTAAATATAATCGAATATCACTTGATATCCAAGCCCGTGAGTGCTGCATTGCATAACCTCCATGTCCACTAAATCACACTTTGCTTTGACTTACCTCCAACTATTTTCTAATCTTATCCTTTATTCCAGAAAGTTGAAGAAATGAGAAAAACACATCACCTACCTGCCATTCACAAGACATTCCTGACCATTGGTTCGATGCTGGCGGTCGTCAGCCTTTCGGCACAAACTGTCACCATTCCCATAGAAACCGGCAGCAACGTTATCGTGCTACAAACGGATAGCGAGAGCAGGTTAAGAACCGTTTACTTCGGCGAACCTCTGACCAACGAAAGCGACTATTCGGCTATCTCCAGCCTGACCCGGCTGGATGACGACAATATTGGCATCCACAATGCAGCTTACACCCCCGCAGGCACCTGGAACCTGGTGGAGCCTGCCATTCAGGTGAAACATAGTGATGGAAATGCCTCGCTGGAGTTGAAATATGTAACCCACAAAAGGGAGCGGATTGACGACAACACTTCCCTCACAAGCATTCAACTAAGAGATCCGAAGTACCCGTTCAACGTAACGCTGTTCTACAAAGTCTGGAAAAAGGAAAATGTGATTGAGCAATGGACAGAGATCAAACACACGGAGAAAAAACCGGTGCTACATGAAAAGTATGCCTCTGCCGATCTCTATTTCTCTAACAAGGACTTCTACCTCACCACTTATCAGGGTCAATGGGCCAAAGAAATGCAACCCACCGAAACCAAATTGGAACGAGGCATGCGGTCGATAGAGACTAAACTGGGCGCAAGGGCAATGCTCTTGCAGTCACCCAATTTCATTTTATCGTTTGGACAACCAGCTTCGGAGAATGACGGGCTCGTGATGCTGGGTCAGCTGGCCTGGAGTGGCAACTTCAAGATGGAGTTTGAAGTAGATCCTTACGAAAACCTGCGGTTCATTTCCGGCATCAATCCCTATGCATCTGAGTATTCGCTGGTTCCCAATCAGACATTCAAAACAGCCTCTCTCATCTATGCCGTTTCCAACAACGGCACTGGTGAAGCTAGCCGCAACCTGCACAGCTGGGCAAGAAAATACCGGGTGCTAGACGGCGAAGGAGAGCGCTTGACCCTGCTGAACAACTGGGAGGCTACTTACTTTGATTTCGATGAAGACAAGATCACTTCTCTCTTCAAAGACGCCAGGAACCTGGGCGTTGACCTGTTCCTACTCGACGACGGTTGGTTTGCCAACAAATACCCCCGGAATGATGACAAAACTGGCCTGGGTGACTGGCAGGAGAACGTGAAGAAGCTGCCTCACGGCATCGGCCATTTAGTGCAGGAAGCCGCCAAAGAAGGAATCAAATTCGGTATCTGGATAGAGCCAGAAATGGTAAGTCCGAAAAGTGAGCTATACGAAAACCACCTCGACTGGGTGATCCGTCAGCCAGACAGACCTGAGGTATCCTATCGGAATCAGTTGGTGCTGGACCTGTCGAACCCAGAAGTGCAAGACTTTGTGTATGGTGTAGTAGATGGGCTCTTTACGAAAAACCCTGACCTGGCCTTTATCAAATGGGATTGCAATGCTGTGATCTACAACGCTTACTCAGCCTATCTCGACAAAAAAGGGCTGCCTCAGTCGCATCTTTATGTGGAGTATGTACATGGCCTCTACAAGGTACTGGAGCGCATCAGGGCTAAATATCCCAAAGTGCCTATGATGCTTTGCTCGGGCGGTGGCGGTCGGGGCGACTACGAACTGCTTAAATACTTCACTGAATTCTGGCCTAGCGACGACACTGATCCGTTGGAAAGAATCTTTATGCAGTGGGACTACTCCTACTTTTTCCCTGCTATCGCCGTCGACAACCACGTGACAGACTGGGGCAAGCAGCCGCTCAAGTTTAGAACCGACGTAGCCAGTATGGGCAAACTAGGCTTCGACATCGTGGCAGGTGAGCTAAACGAAAAAGACATGCAGTTTGCCAAGGAGGCTGTGGCCAACTACCACGGTTTCAAAGACATGGTGTGGCACGGCGACCAGTATCGCCTGATGAACCCACATGACAATGACATGGCCTCCATCATGTATGTGAAGCCTGACAAAACCAGGGCGATCATTTTCAACTATTTGGTCAACTACCGCCAGCGGCTCCAAACCAGTGTGGAGCCAATTAAGCTCAACGGCCTGGATCCAAGCAAAAAGTATCAGGTGAAAGAGATCAACCTGTATCCGGGCGCCAGATCCTGGCTCAACCCGGAAAAGGTGTATTCGGGAGACTTTTTGATGAAAGTGGGCTTCAATCCGCTGGTGAATCTGAACCGAACAAGCGTGGTACTGGAGGTGAATGAGGTGAGGTAGGGCATTATTGGTCTGCAAAGAAATCGCAGGTCTTTTGCGTCCACGTTGCAAACGAGGACGATGACGTTATCGTCCAGAAAAGGAATACTTTGGGCTTCAATCCCCTGGTGAACCTGAACCGAACAAGCGTGGTGCTGGAGGTGAATGAGGTCAGGTAAAACTTTTACTAAAGGGTTAATCATCTTTCAACTTGATGTGGCATATTGTGTGCCCAAGAGCACATGGAAAAAAAGCCTGACGAAAATAAGATTGCAACAAGCAGCAAACCCTTTGAAGACTTCAAGGGGGAAAGCAGGCCCGGCGGGGTTGCTCTCGACAAGTACCTGTCGGCGGAGCAGTCGGGCACCTGGGAAACTGGCGGCTCTAAAACTATCGTTGTGCTGGGCTCTCACAGGTACTACAACCTGTTCAGTGCACAGCTGGTACGTGGCGGCCTTACTCAAAGCAGAGAGCTGAAAAATCCGCTCACTGTGCTCAATCCACTTGACAGCATGTGGCAATCGCAAAATCCGGAGGTGCTCAGGTTTTATGCAGCCATTGCCCGCTTTCAGGCATTTTATGAGCCCACCCTCACGGACCTGGAGGCCATCAGGGCCATCGTCAACAATCCGCTGCACTACTCCTTTTATCAGCACGATGCTTCTGTTTCTGAAAAGGTAAGTGCCAGGTCGGTCTCCAAAATCACTCTGAGAGAAGCCGATGTCCGGGTGCTGGTCAGGATTTCGATGGAAAATGATGTCTATCATGTAAGACCCGAGGTGTTTGTCGAAGGAGCTTTCACTCCCACAAGCAGGCTAGCCGTCAGGTTCGACAGGTTCGTCACAACTGATCAGCAATGGTTGATGGCGGAAAATGCCGATGCCTTAAAAGTGCTGTCGTACTTCAGGAAATACGAAGACGGTCTGCGCCTGCCTCATGCAGCGTTTGTTCGGTTTCAAAAAGACGTGCTGTCGCAAATGGAAAACCATGTAGAAGTAATACATGAGTACATGGAAACGGCCAGGGCGGTGGTAGATGAAAAAAGTCAGGCAAGCCGCCTTATTTACCTGTCCGACTTCGGCGACTATATCGTGATTGATCCGGTAGTGAGGTACGGAAAAACCGAGATCCCTGTGCTGACCACTAAGCAAATCTACGTGGAGGACGTGGAGGGAAACCCCGTGATACTGGAGAGGGACACCGCCATGGAGGAAGCCTTTGTTTCCCGCCTCATCCGGCAGCATCCGCTTTTCAAGGAGCAGGTCGACAATCCACTGCTTTACTTTTACCTGCACAAAACCAGGTTTGTACAAGACGGCTGGTTTCTGAAGGCCTACGAAGAATGGAAGGCGGAAGGGCTGGAAGTGCTTGGTTTCAGCCAGCTAAAAGGGATCGACGTAAACCCCGAACCAGTTAACATTTCAATTCAGGTCAGCAGCGGACTCAATTGGTTCAATACCCGGATAGAGGCAAAGTTTGGCAGAAAGAAAGCTTCGCTCAAACAAATCCACAAGGCTGTAAAGAACCAGAACCGATACGTAACGCTGGACGACGGGACGCTGGGGGTGCTGCCTGAAGAGTGGTTGCAAAAGTTCGAAAGCTACTTTGCGGCAGGCACCATTGTCGACGACGTGGTGCAGGTGCCAAAAATCAACTTCGAATCTGTTAATCAGCTTTTTGAAAGGTTTATGCTGGACGAAGAAACCCAGCAGGAAGTAAGCGGCTACCGGCAGAAGCTCTCAAGCATTGGCAAGGTTACGCCGGCAAAGCCTTCAACTGCTCTCAAAGCCACATTAAGACCCTATCAGCTTCAAGGTTTGACGTGGCTCAATGTCCTCGATGAATTCAACTTCGGCGGTTGCCTGGCCGACGACATGGGGCTGGGAAAAACCATCCAGATCATTGCCTTTATCCTGGCTTTGAAAGAAAAGCATGGCTCCTCCACCCACATTTTGGTGGCGCCCACTTCGGTGATCCACAACTGGCACAATGAAATCGAGCGCTTTGCCCCCACCCTGAAAGCCGTCTCGTTCCATGGCCCTCACAGGCTTCGGATAATTCCCAAATTCAAAGAGCATGACCTCGTCATCACCACTTACCATACGCTCGTCAATGACATTACCTACCTGAGAAAGTACCAGTTTCACTACGCCTTTCTCGACGAGTCGCACAACATTAAGAACCTGGCTTCGCAGCGCAATAAGGCCGCCCGCATGCTGAAGTCTAAAAACAGGGTCATTCTTACAGGCACCCCACTGGAAAATCACAGCTTCGATTTGTACGCCCAATTATCGTTTGCCTGCCCCGGCCTGCTTGGCTCCCGCACCTACTTTCGCAACACCTATGCCATGGCCATCGACAAGTTCCAGCACAAGCATAGCATGCTGGACTTGCAGCAGCGCATCAGTCCTTTCATACTCCGCCGGACTAAGAAAGAAGTGGCAACAGAGCTACCTGAAAAAACAGAAATGGTACTCTACTGCGACATGGAAGCCGAGCAACGAAAAACCTACGATGCCCGTGAGAAAGAACTTCGGGATCTGATTGAATCAACCAACAACGAACAACTGCTAAAGAAACCCATGTATGCCCTCAAGGGCATCACCCAGCTTCGTCAGATTTGCAACTCGCCCCTGCTGCTTGGGGAGGAAAAAGAGTATGGAGACAGCTCAGCGAAAATTGACACACTGATGGAACAGCTTCGCAATATCACAGGCGATCATAAGGTGCTGGTGTTCTCGCAGTTCGTTTCGATGCTGAACCTGATCGAGAAAGAGCTTACCAATGAGCACATTGGCTACACTATGCTCACCGGCAGCACCACCAACCGGGAAGAAGTAGTCAGCCAGTTTCAAAAGGACGTCCACACGAGGGTATTCCTGATCAGCCTGAAAGCGGGAGGCACAGGTCTCAACCTCACCGAAGCCGACTATGTGTTTCTCGTCGACCCATGGTGGAATCCAGCCGTCGAAGACCAGGCCATCGACCGCAGCTACCGGATCGGTCAGGACAAAAAGGTGATTGCCATTCGCCTCATCTGCCGGAACACGGTAGAGGAGAAAATTCAACAGTTGCAGCAAAACAAGGCAAATCTGGCAGGTGATCTGGTGAAGGAAGGCAATGGTTTCCTTCAGTCGATGACGAAGGGAGACTGGCTTGGCTTACTGCAAAATCCCAGCCCTTAACTGCATTAAACATCGTGGTTACCACAATTCTGCCTTGTTTGGGGCATGAAAAAACTCTTACTCATTGCTTTATCGGTTGGCGGCTTTCAATTGCAGGCGCAGCAATTTGACTATCTGCCAACAGCCGCAAATCCTTAAGGGTTACCGAACCCCAACGCTCCAAAGGAAATCCGGGACTACCAGGAATTGATTGGCTCCTGCGATTGCAAATCTGTCAGCCGGATCGATCCAAATACCTGGGCCGCCACGGTTCAGATGACCTGGGTGTTTAAATATATCATGAATGGGATGGCTGTGCAGGACGAAACTACTAAAGCAGACGGACTTCATTCCGGTAGCATCAGGCAGTATAGCACCGACAGTGCCAGATGGAACGTTCATTACTACTCCACCGTCGCCACTCCCTCATTGCGTGCCTGGTACGGTAATAGAAAAGGAGATAAAATCATTTTGTATAGGGAGCAGCCATCGCCCCAGGGGAATCCCGGCTTCTATAGACTGACTTTTTCTGACATCTGCAACGAAGGATACAATTGGGTGGGGGAATGGGTGGACAAGAGCGAATCGTTTTCATACCCAACCTGGAAGATCTTTTGTAAAAAGAAAAAAGTGTAGATTCCCGACGGAAAAACTACACTTGGCATGTTTAAAAGCACCTATTTCTATAAAGGCATTGTACTAACTTTCATATTAGCGCTACACTTCTTTTTGGCAGAAGCTCAAACGGCGATGGGAGCCGAACCTGCCAGACCACCCAAGCCACTCACCGACTGGCTGCTGGACAATTCAGCTTTTAAAGCAGATGTATATCAGGGGCAGTCGCCGAAAGAAATTGCTATTTCGAACGGTCTCATCCGGCGCACCTTCCGTTTAGCGCCCAACGCAGCCACGGTAGGCCTCGATAACCTGATAACAGGAGAAAGTCTTCTGCGAGGTGTAAAACCCGAGGCTGAAATCACCATCGACGGTATCACCTACGCAGTAGGTGGCCTCAAAGGGCAGCCTAACTATGCTTACCTGCGCAGGGAATGGATCGACCAGTTGACCAACGATCAAGCCTCGCTGCAGTTTACCGGCTACGAAGTAAGCCAGCCCAAAGCTCCTTTTGAGTGGAAGCAGGTCAGGCATCATACGGCAAACCTCGACTGGCCTCCAAAAGGTGTGCATCTCCGAATGGACTACCGCATGCCCTTACCTGATGAGCTGGTTCAATCGGGAAAGTCGTTGCCCAGCGACTATGGCAGAAAGCAATTGATGGCAACTGATTTCAAAGCCCTGGATGCAGCATGGAAGACAACTGTTTCGAAGGCTCACCCCAGAAGCTCTTTTATCAACGAAGGAAAAGTCGGTGAGATTTACACACCACAGAACACCAGCATCTTTGCAGAACGTAGCCTAACAGGAGATGTGCATCTGGTGGAAGCAACAATCGACCCCGGTACGGATCGAAGCGGCGACTGGGCACCAGGTCTGGCCCTGGTTTACCCTGACCGCACCATCAAATTTTCCCTGACACCTGGCGGCCATGTCAACGACCAGGGAAGGTCACTATTCTCTGTTTGGGATGGAGAGAAAGAAACTAAGATAGCTGGCGAAAGAGTGAACCCTGAGTTTAACGGGGCGGTCAGCTTGCGCATCCGATGGGATGATACCGGCATCTATTGTGAAGCCAAAATTCCCAACGAAACCTGGCGCCTGGTAGAAAAGCTGGCACCGCAAAAGGGAAAACCAACAAGCGTCCGAATTGGAAAGATGGATGCCAAAGGGCAGGCAACAGACAATAAAGATGACTTAGGAGAGCTGGTGAGACTGCATGTCACCCATTTTGCTGCCTATGGCGACTACAACCAGGCGGCCACTAACGCTGCCGCAAAAGACGCCAACCGGGCTGTCAAAGTATCGGTGCACTACGAATTGTACGACGGCATTCCCGTGATGGCGAAATGGATCACCATTGACAATCAATCCAAATCCGCAGTCACGCTGGATCGGTTCACCAGCGAAATCATTGCTGCCGTAGAGGATGGCTCTGCTGTTGAGGCCAGGAAATACCTTCCACACACTCCTAATATTCACGTAGAAACAGACATGGCATTCGCCAGCTTCGATGCCGACGATGCCAACCATCATGTGGTGCATTGGGGACCAGATCCGGAGTACAACACACAGGTGAACTATCTCAAGCTGACGCCTTGCCTGTTGAAAGTGAGTCCGGAAGTCGGGCCAGGTCAGTTGATCGCACCGGGCAAGAGCTTCACTTCTTTCCGCACCTTCGTTATGCCGTTCGATGGCTACGACAGAGAACGCAACGGCCTCGCCCAACGAAAGATGTACCGGACACTGGCACCGTGGACAACAGAAAACCCACTGATGATGCACGCCCGCTTTGCTGACTGGGACCGGGTGAAAGTAGCGATTGATCAGGCGGCCGAGGTAGGATTTGAAATGGTGATCCTGACCTTTGGCAGCGGCTTTGACATTGAAAACAACAGCCCGGAATACCTGGCCGAAATGAAAAAGTATGCCGACTATGCCAAAAGTAAAGGAGTCGAAATTGGCGGCTATTCTCTGCTTGCTTCCAGAAAAATCGGCAACGGGCAGGATGTGGTAATGCCTGAAGGCATGACACCCACCTTTGGCAACTCCCCTTGTATTGGCAGCGAATGGGGAGAAGCCTACTTCCAAAAACTCTACAACTTCTACCAGCAAACCGGATTCACATTACTGGAACACGACGGCTCCTACCCTGGCGATGTTTGCACTTCTCATGATCACCCAGGCCATCGTGGCTATGAAGACTCGCAATGGAACCAGTACCAGGTAATTTCCGACTTCTATCAATGGTGCCGCAGCCAGGGTATTTACCTCAATGTGCCCGACTATTATTACCTCGCCGGGTCTAACAAATCAGGCATGGGCTACCGGGAGGTCAACTGGAGCCTCCCCCGTGCTCAGCAGCTCGTCCACACCCGGCAAAACATTTACGACGGCTCGTGGGTCAAGCGGTCGTCGATGGGCTGGATGTTTGTGCCGCTGACGGAATACCATGGCGGTGGTGCCGCTGCCACCATCGAGCCGCTGAATGAGCACCTCGATCACTACGAGGGCATGATCACCAGCAACCTTGGCGGTGGCGTACAAGCCTGCTACCGTGGGCCCAGGCTCTATGACACGGAGGAAACCAAAGCCATGGTGAAAGGTTGGGTAAATTGGTACAAATCGCATCGCAGTGTACTGGAAGGAGACATTATTCACCTGCGGCGGCCCGATGGGCGGGACATCGACTACTGGCTAAATGTGAACCCGGGTGGAGAGGAAAAAGGGCTACTGTCGGTTTACAATCCATTGGATGTGCCCATTAAGAAAGAGATTTATGTGCCTTTGTATTATACAGGCTTGTCACAAAGGGCAGTTGTCAGCGACAGGGATGGAGTGGCCAAGACTTATGATCTCGACAGGGAGTATGGCATCAGGTTGGAAGTGGATGTCCCGGCGAATGGGTATAGTTGGTATTTGATAAAATAGAAAATGGTTTTAAAAAGAATATAATTGAGCAATAAAGGCTGTTCTCTGTAATCAACATCATCACAGTTAACAAATCTTGTGTTATCTTAGCAATAGGTATGATAGAAACGCAAAGGAAATATTCACTTAAGAAAATCCACTTCCAAAACTTCAAGGGAATTAAGGAAATTAGTCTTGAGGGCCTTCCGGAAGGTGCACCTTGGATTTTCCTTACTGGAGAAAACGGTTTTGGGAAAACTTCCATTTTACAAGCAATTGCTTCTTCACTTGCGGGATGGGAAGAGCATATTTCCTCTTTTAAGATCAATCAAATTGAGTTCTCTATTGAATCCGAGCTTTTTGGATCCTCGGAGAAGTGGGGGATTGCGAACGAAAATATATCTGGAAAGTTATTTCTTTCTAAAGAAAGGTGGTCGTCTGCCGATTTCAGATATCTAGCATGTTATGGATCTTCACGGCTTGACACATATATCGAAAGCTCTCACGTAAAATCATCACCCACAATTAGCCTTTATTCTTCACAGTCACTTTTAGAAAATATTGAATACCAATTCACTAGGTGGTATTCCAAACAAGAAGATTCTGAATTCAAGGCAAAATATACTTCTGTCAAAAAACTACTTATTGATCTGTTGGGGCTGAAAGACATTGAGGTTGATTTCAAAACTGACAAGGTCTTATATATTGAACAGGACAGTGAAGGAAATCCTTACGAGAAAATGGCCCTACAGGAATTGGCCTCTGGCTACCGGAGTATTATTTCCATGGTTGGAGATATGGTATTAAAGCTATTCAAACGGCAGCCTGAAATACACACACCATCAGAGCTTAAGGGAATCGTGATAATCGATGAGCTTGACCTTCATTTCCACCCTAAATGGCAAAAAAAACTTCCTGGCCTTTTAACTAAGATATTTCCAGGCATACAATTTATATCATCCACACACAGTCCGATTCCGCTCTTGGGGGCGCCAGTTGGAAGTGTTTTCTTGAAAGTTAATAGAAACACCACCGACGGAATTACGCTTGAAAGACTAGAAGAGTTTGAAAGCCAGATGAAAGACTTTTTGCCCAACGCTATCCTGACATCCCCAATTTTTGGTCTCCAGGATATATTTCCAACCTCCCATACTGGAAAATCAAGAATACGAACGGAAGACTCCTTCAATGAAATTGTTGTTAACAAAGAGCTTCAAAAAAGACTCAAAAAATTCAAAGGCTCTTCTCTGGAGGAAGATTTACTTAAATCGTTATCTGAAAAGAATAAATGATAGGTAATCGAAGAAGGTTTTTATACCAACCTCCTCTTCCACTAACAAACGCCAATAATGAGTGGGAAGAAATTGCTAGAACTGGCAATTCAGAAAAAATTTCCGCTAGTATTTATAATGCTACGCAAATAGTAAATGGAAAAAAGACTTACGTAGTAAGGGATTTGCTAAAGCAAATCTACCACAACAAATGTGTGTATTGTGAGTCCATTGAATTTAAACCCGAAATTGAACATTACCGACCGAAGAAAAGCGTCACTGGCGTAAATACCCACCCTGGCTATTACTGGTTGTGTTACGAATGGACTAATTTGATGCCATCATGCAGATACTGTAACACTGAAGGCGGCAAAGGAAATAAATTTCCTGTTATGGGGCACCGGGTTAATTTGCCAATCTTCGACAGGGGCTCTCTTGAAAAAGCGTCGTGCAGAGCCGACTCACAATACCTTCTTGGCGAACGGCCATATTTACTGCACCCTGATATAGATACTCCAGAAAATTGCTTTTCATTTGACAATAAGGGGAAAATAAAAGGTATTGATCTAACCGAAAGAGGATCAAAAACGATATCAATTTGTAACTTGAATCGAGATAACTTGAAGTATCGAAGGCAAAGCATAGTTGATAGAATCGTTGTTAGAATAAATGATGCCTTTAGTGTATACTTTATGATAGATCAATCTGAACCTCACCTAAATGCGGCGCTACAACAAGTTTTTCAGGAAATGAAAGACAACTGCAATCCCGAAAAACCATTCTCACTTCTTAGCATTTTTGCATTCAATAATTTCGGTATTGTTGTAGCACCATTGTTAGCTACTAGTACTCAAAAAACTTTCACAAACAATTCCTTCAATGAGTTTCGCATTGCTAATCCTGTTTAATGTTGATTCTTTGTCGCAAAGTCACCCTAAGTATTTGTATGAGGATATGCTAATAATTATTAAGGCAAAGCTGAAGTCCCTCGCAACTTTCCCCCACTTTATCCCTCCATATTTTCCGACATTCATTACCTTTGAATCCGTAATCATTTTTAAGACCAAACATCCATGGCAGAGAAGAAATCAGTTGCAGAGTTGAAAGCTATAGCGTCGCAGGTGCGTCGTGACATTGTTCGTATGGTACACTCATGTCAGTCAGGCCACCCTGGTGGTTCTCTTGGCTGCACCGATTTCTTTGTAGCACTCTACTTCCATGAGATGAACCACGATCCGAAATTCAACATGGATGCGAAAGGCGAAGACTTGTTTTTCCTTTCAAATGGTCATATTTCTCCTGTTTTCTACAGCGTACTTGCCCACAGCGGTTATTTTCCTGTGAAGGAACTGGCTACTTTCCGTAAGATCAACTCTCGTCTTCAAGGGCACCCTGCCACACACGAGCACCTGCCAGGTATCAGAATTGCTTCCGGCTCACTGGGTCAGGGACTTTCTGTAGCAATTGGTGCGGCTGAGGCAAAGAGGCTCAATAAGGACGACAGCTATGTATATGTGCTAATGGGTGATGGCGAGCAACAGGAAGGCCAGGTATGGGAAGCAGCCATGTATGCCCCCAACCACAAGCTGGATCACCTGATCGCTACTATCGACTGGAATGGCCAGCAGATCGACGGCCCCACTGCCAAAATCAACGACCTCCGTGACCTTCGTGCTAAATATGAGGCGTTTGGATGGGAAGTAATAGAGTCGAACGGCAACGACATGGCAGGCATTTTAGCTGCTCTTCAGAAAGCAAAAAGCCTGGCTGGCAAAGGAAAGCCCATCATGAACCTGATGAAAACCGAAATGGGTGCTGGTGTTGACTTCATGATGGGCAGCCACAAATGGCATGGTGTTGCCCCCAACGACGAACAACTGGCAGAAGCTTTAGGGCAGCTCGAAGAGACCTTAGGGGATTACTAAACCCAAATCATTTTGAAAAACTTACTCAGGAAAGCTACCGTTATTGCGGGACTGCTCAGTCTTTTCAGCTTTCCTGTGTTTGCTCAGGTGTACAAGCAAAAGCCGCCGGAAAAAACACGTATCCTGTTTTTGCTTGACGCATCCGGCAGCATGCTGGCCAAGCTGGGAAGTGTGCGGCGAATTGATGTGGCTACAAAACTCCTGTCAGACCTTGTCGACTCGTTGAGTGTCAACCCCAATGTGGAGCTGGCGCTGAGAGTGTATGGTCACCAGTATGCCAGGGCTTACAACAACTGCACAGATACCAAACTTGAAGTGGGCTTTTCAGCAAAAAACCACCGGGACATACGGGCTAAGCTATATCAACTCACACCGCAGGGCAACACGCCCATTGCGTATTCGCTGGAACAAACTGCCAACGACTTTCCGAAAGTGGACGGCTATAGAAATGTGGTCATCATTATCACTGATGGCATAGAAAGCTGTGATGGCGACCCATGCGCTGTTTCCAAAGCATTGCAGTCGAAGAACATCTTTCTGAAGCCCTTTGTAATTGGCCTGGGCCTGGGGTTGGAATATGAGAAAAACTTCGAATGCCTGGGTAAGTACTTCGACGCTACCGACGTACCCAGGTTCAAAAAGTCGCTCAACGAAGTGCTAAGGCAAACCCTGATGGAGACCACGGCCAGTGTGGAGCTACTCAATGAAAACAATGCCCCAATTGTCACGGACGTGAACGTCAGTTTTATCAATACAGTCACACGGCAGTCCGTTTACGACTTTGTGCACTACAGGGATAAACTGGGACGCCCCGACTCTGTAATCCTTGATGCAGTGCTCACTTATGACGTGGTGGCCAATACAGTGCCCCCTGTGGTGAAAAGAAACGTGGCGCTTATAGGGGGCATCCACAATATCATCGACATCCGTACTCCGCAGGGCAATTTAGCTTTTCAAATGCCAGGCGCCTCAGAGTACAGTAATCCGGTGCAGGCATCGGTACGCCTGCCGGGTCAAACACAAAGTCTCAACATCCAAAAGCTGACTGAGCCCTTTCTTTACCTGGCTGGCACCTACGACATCGAAGTGCAAACCTTCCCCCGCACTTTTATAAGGGGCTACACTATAAAGCCATCTCAGGACAATTCCATTACCCTTCCCGGGCCGGGAGTTCTCAACCTGACTATGGGCGTGCGGGGCATTGGGAGCCTCTATAAAATCAACCCCGATGGGTCGCAGGAGTGGGTTTGTAACTTTCCCGGAAATATCACTTCATTTGTTAGCGCTATTCAGCCCGGAGAGTATAAATTTGTGTTTCGTGCACAAAGCGCCAACGGCAGTAAGTTTACAGAAATAAAGAAATTCAGCATAAGAACTGGTTCCACAGAAACCATCAAACTATACGGTAGATGACGAAATTTGAAATACTCGGAAAAAACGACACCCGCTCCGGCTTTGGAGTAGGCCTGCTAGAGGCTGGCCAGCAAAATCCCAATGTGGTTGCCCTTTGCGCCGACCTTATTGGTTCATTAAAAATGGATGCCTTTATTAAGGAGTTTCCAGAACGATTTTTTCAGGTAGGTATTGCCGAAGCCAATATGATGGGCATTGCTGCTGGCCTTACTATTGGAGGCAAGATTCCTTTCACCGGTACTTTCGCCAACTTTTCTACAGGAAGGGTCTATGATCAGATTCGTCAGTCAATTGCCTATTCAGGAAAAAACGTGAAGATATGCGCCTCGCATGCTGGCGTAACCCTCGGAGAAGACGGCGCTACGCACCAGATCCTCGAAGACATTGGTATGATGAAGATGCTGCCAGGCATGACAGTTATCAATCCTTGTGACTACAACCAAACCAGGCAGGCTACCGTGGCTATTGCCAAGTATGAAGGGCCTGTATACCTCCGCTTTGGAAGACCCAAAGTCCCAATCTTTATAAAAGAGGACATGCCTTTCGTGATTGGGAAGGCGCTGAAGCTGGTTGAAGGAAGCGACGTCAGTATTTTTGCCACTGGTCACCTTGTTTGGGAAGCTGTTCTTGCAGAAGAAATACTAAGAGAGAAGGGTATTAGCGCCGAGATCATTAACATCCATACCATCAAGCCACTGGACGAGAAGGCCATTCTTGATTCGGTAGCTAAAACAGGCTGCGCAGTGTCTGCTGAAGAGCATCAGATGAACGGCGGCCTTGGTGACAGCATCGCCCAAACCCTTGCAACACACAATCCGCTTCCACAGGAATATGTTGCTGTGAAAGATAGCTTTGGAGAAAGTGGTGTACCTGAACAATTGATGGAAAAATATGGGTTAAATGCCGCTCATATTGTGGAAGCAGCGCTGAAGGCAATTGACAGAAAGCGTAAGAAATAGATTGAAAAATCAACTTTTTTGAAATTTACGTTCACAATTTAAAACAAAAAAGGGCTCCAACCGGAGCCTTTTTCGTTTCACGACAGGCTTAATCTTACATCAGCCGTCTCCACCTGAAACAAACTGAAAGGGAACTTTTGCTTCCACATTAAACTTTTTCTTCCAATTCAGCTTAATTTCTTACGTAAGAACTGAGCAATGTCCGGACAAAGAACAAGGTCATCCGACACAGGTAAGTAGGGTACCCTAAAGTCAACTTTTGGGGGTATCAAGCGCCATACCTTTGAGATATCAAAACTCTCAACGATATGAATCGCATACTTACATCACTTGCTCTACTTCTTCTAACGGCCGGCACAACGATCTCTCAGCAAATACAGTGGGCTTCAACAGTCGACTATCAGTACAACCAATTTGCCGATGCCGATTACTCAGGCAACACGGCCACAGGCGAACCAGATGCTTTCCCTCTTGGATTTTTAAATCCACGGGCATTCAGACTAAAAGATGAAAAAGCTTTCGGCTCATTAATGCTTGAGTTTGAGAAGCCACAGACTGTTCAGCAGCTTGCCATCGTGGAGAGCTACATGCCAGGCAGGGTTACCAAAATTGCTCTTCTAGACGAGGTTGGTAACAAATATCCTATCTACAATAAAGAGGCCGCTGATATTGACGAGAAATTTCGCACGCTGCTTATCAGCATCCCAGTTACCCATTATGCAGTAAAGCGTGTTGAAATAGTAGTAGACACAGAAACTATCGAAGGATGGGCGCAAATAGATGCCGTAGGAATATCAAACACGGCTTCGGCATCAGACATAAAAAAATCACTTCAGGAAAAATACGGAAGGCTTAATTTCAAAGACGAAATCTTTTTCACTACAGCCAAAGAAAACCTCGGCGAGACTGTCAACTCACTTTTCCCCGAAGCCAAACCGATCATCTCTGCTGATGGAAAGACACTTTACTTTGCCAGACAAAATAGTGAAGGAAATGTTGGTGGTCAGTCGGACGACCAGGACATCTACGTGTCTTACTTCGAAAACGGAGCATGGACTGAAGCAGAAAATATTGGTGAACCTTTGAACGACAGGTTTGCGAATGGTGTGTGCAGTGTTAGCCCAGATGGTAATACCCTCCTGCTGATGAATTCCTACAGCACGGCGGGTGCTACCGAGCGGGGTGTGTCTATCTCAAGAAAAACACCTTACGGATGGGAGGCTCCATCACCAGTAGCCATCAACAACTTTGAACCAAAAGGGAAATACCTCGACTTCTTTATGAGCGCCAGCGAGGAGGCTTTGATCATGGCCTACCAGTCGAAAAACGGAGGGTACGGTGATCAGGATCTTTATGTGAGCATAAAGCAAGGCAACAACACTTATGCGAAGCCAAGAAATCTTGGTAAAATACTTAACACTAACAAAGCTGAGTTCAGTCCTTTTCTTGCCCCTGACAACAAGACTTTATACTTCGCCAGCAACGGTCACGGTGGTATGGGTGGCAGCGACATATTCTACACAAAGAGACTTGACGACACCTGGACTAACTGGAGCACACCAGTAAACATGGGCTCGAACATCAACACAGCCGAATGGGATGCTTACTACTCAATTTCAGCCGATGGCAGCAAGGCATTCTTTACTTCGAGCGACGAGAATAGCATTGGAGCAAGAGACATCTACTCTATTTCTTTAGAAAACGAGTTGAAGCCAGAACCTGTCATGCTGGTAAGAGGCAAAGTATTCAACAGCGAAACCAACGAGCCTATCATGGCCGACATCGTCTTCGAAACCTACTTTGAAGGTGTAAAAGAGGGAATGGCAAGCCCCAACAGCAAGACAATGGAATACAAGGCTATTCTAAGCCGTGGTAACAAATACAGAATCCTGGCTTACGCAGAAGGTTACATGCCACTCGACATTGCTATCGACGTGCAGGCATTCGATACTTACACTGAGCTTTACAAGGACATCTACCTGGACCCGATAGCGCTTGGCGACCTGATCACATTCAACAACATCCTTTTCAATAAATCAACCCCTGAACTACTACCTGAGTCTGGCACAGACCTGGCCATGCTGGAAACACTTCTAAGAGAGAATCCTAATATGGTAGTTGAGCTGGCAGGACACACCGACAGCTGGGGCGACGTTAGTAAAAATTTCAAACTGTCTCAGGAGCGTGTAGAAGTGGTGAAAAACTACCTGGCTATGAGAGGCATTGACGCCAAAAGATTGCAGGCAAAAGGTTACGGAGGCAGCCAGCCAGTGGCAAGCAACGCCACCGAAGAATCGAGACAGCTTAACCGACGAGTAGAAATTAAAGTATTAAAGATCCAGTGATGGAAAGAGAGTAGTTTACTAGAAAGGACCCCGGCAGTGTCGGGGTTCTTTTTTTGTATACAGTGTAGCAGTGTCGACGCCGCCCCCAGCGGTCAGGCACAGTTGGATTACCACCCTGAAAACGTTCATAGCAATGGCTTGGTGCCAGCAACCCGGCGGCTGACGGCTCCAGCGCTTTATCCCTCTGGCCGTACCGACGCCTGGCCATAGCAGCGGCCCGATCATCAGCAGTGTCCGTACCGCCCTTAGCGGTCAGGCGCAGTTGGATTACCCTTCTGAAAACGCTCTTACCAAAGGCTTGGTGCCAACAACCCGGCGGCTGACGGCTCCAGCGCTTTATCCCTCTGGCCGTACCGACGCCTGGCCATAGCAGCGGCCCGATCATCAGCAGTGTCGGTACCGTTCCAGCGGTCAGGCACAGTTGGATTACCTTTCTGCGAATGCTCCTACCTAATGGATTTAGCACCAGCAACCCGGCAACCGACGGCTCCAATGCAATAGCCTTCTGACCGTACCGACGCCTGGCCGGAGAGGAGGCCTGTTGAATTGCCTCATTTCTCCCTACCTTTGCCCCATGCTTTCCAATAGACAACTCTTTCAGCAGCATCTCGCCCAAACTTCCGAGTTTCCTTTAATGACCGAAGTAGAAAAAGCCGAAGGCATTTACCTCTACACCCCGGAGGGTAAAAGAATCATCGACCTGATCTCGGGCATTGGCGTCAGCAATATCGGGCACCGCCACCCCAAAGTGGTGGCCGCCATCAAAGCGCAGGTAGACAAATATCTGCATGTGATGGTTTACGGAGAGTTTGTCGAAAGCCCGCAGGTGAAGCTGGCCAAAGCTTTATCAGACACCCTTCCAGCCCCTCTCAATAATGTCTTTCTGGTCAACTCAGGTAGCGAGGCAGTGGAAGGCGCTCTCAAACTCGCCAAGCGCTTCACAGGCAAGCCCAATCTGGTTTCCTGCTTCTCATCTTACCACGGCAGTAGCCACGGCGCATTATCGGTAACCGGCGACGAAGGCTTCAAACAAAAGTTCAGGCCACTATTGCCAGGCGTCAGGCATATCACTTTTGGTCACATCCCCGACCTGAATGTGATCGATGAGTACACTGCTGCGGTCATCATCGAAACGGTGCAAGGTGAAGCTGGCGTAAAATCCGCTGGCCGGGAGTATTTCAAAGCCTTAAGGCAGCGATGCACCGAAGCGGGTGCCTTACTCATATTAGACGAAATTCAATGCGGCTTTGGCAGGACTGGCAGCTTCTGGGCATTTGAGCAGTATGACATTGTGCCGGACATTGTGGTAGCGGCTAAGGGTATGGGCGGCGGCATGCCCATAGGCGCCTTTATGTCTTCGAAAAAAGTCATGCATGTGCTTACCGACAACCCTGTGCTTGGGCACATCACCACCTTTGGGGGGCATCCCGTTTCTGCAGCGGCTTCGCTGGCCACCCTTGAAGTAATTCAGGAACAAAAACTATTTGCTCAGGCTGAGAACAAAGCAATGCTTTTTAAAAAGCTCCTGAAGCATCCTTTTATTCGGGAAATTAGAAACAATGGGCTAATGATGGCGGTTCAGTTTGAAAGTTTTGATATACTTAAACCAATTCTCGATCTTTGCCTTGAACGAGGTGTGCTTTCAGACTGGTTCCTGTTCAACAACAGTGCCATGCGAATTGCTCCACCACTTACCATAGACACCAGGGAGATCGGGGAAGCCTGCGACATAATATTGGGCGCTATCAAAGACGCCTAGCCCGGGTGTTGTAATCATCAAAACAATAATTAACATTAGTAGCCATCAAGGCTCGTCTATTTATGGAAGACATAGGAAAAGTAGAACTTCGTGCTTTAAAATCATCTGACTATCAGGGTCTGAAAGACTCCATGATTGCTGCCTACCCCAATTGGCCAGGTGCGTTTTGGGGTGAAAAGCATATTGAGACCCTTCTCAGAATATTCCCAAAGGGCCAAATAGCCATATTCGTTGACGATGAACTTGCCGGATGCGCCCTATCACTTATCGTCACCTACGACCACTTTGGTGATGCGCATACATACGAGGAGATTACTGGTAAATATACCTTCAACACACACAATCCTAAAGGGGATGTGCTATATGGCATCGATCTGTTTATCAAGCCGGAATACAGAGGCCTTAGACTAGGGCGAAGACTTTATGACGCCCGGAAGTCGCTTTGTGAAGACCTCAATCTAAAAGCCATCATCTTCGGTGGTAGAATTCCAAAGTACCATGAGTATGCCAAAGACTTCAGCCCTAAGGAGTATATCCAGAAGGTCAAGTTCAAAGAGATTTACGACCCTACCCTTACTTTTCAGTTATCGAACGACTTTCACGTAAAGAAGGTACTGAAAGATTACCTTCCAGGCGATAAGGAGTCGAAAGATTATGCTGTTTTGCTGCAATGGGACAATATCTATTATGAAAAGGCCAACTCAAGAAAGCTGCTGGACAAGTCAATTGTCCGCCTTGGGCTAGTGCAATGGCAGATGCGCCTTTATAAAGACATTGACGACCTTTTCGAGCAGGTAGAGTTTTTCGTGGACGCAACTTCTGCTTACAAAAGTGACTTTTGCCTGTTTCCGGAGTTCTTCAATGCGCCGCTGATGGCTGCTCACAATAATTTGAGTGAGGCAGCCGCCATCAGAAAGTTGGCAGAATACACCGACGAGATAAGAGACAGGTTTATCCAGCTGGCAATAAGCTACAATGTTAACATCATCACCGGCAGTATGCCTTCCATGCGGGGCGAAAAGCTTTTCAACGAAGGCTTTGTTTGTAGAAGAAATGGCACTTACGATAGTTACGAGAAGATCCACGTCACTCCCGACGAAGCCAAGTTTTGGGGGCTGACCGGCGGCAACAAGGTGGAAGTTTTCGAGACGGATTGTGGCCCTATTGGTGTGCTTATCTGCTACGATTCTGAGTTTCCCGAGCTTTCGAGGATACTGGCCGCCCAGGGGATGAAAATACTTTTTGTTCCCTTCCTCACCGACACACAGAATGGCTACGGTAGGGTGCGCTACTGCTGTCGGGCCAGAGCAATAGAAAATGAATGTTATGTAGCTATTGCCGGCAGCGTAGGTAACCTGCCTAAGGTGTCGAACATGGACATTCAGTTCGCACAGTCAGCTGTGTTCACGCCCAGCGATTTCTCTTTCCCTACCAACGGCATCAAGGCCGAAGCAACACCCAACACGGAGATGATCCTCGTGGCAGACGTCGACCTGGACCTGCTCAAAGAGCTGCACAACTTTGGCTCAGTGCGCAACCTGAAGGATAGAAGGACTGATATTTATGATGTGGTGAAGAAGTAAACAATAAACTTTTCCAAAATTTCAGCCTTCATTTACCCCGGCCCTAAAGGGAGTGAAGGCTGAAAATCCTTTGGCTCCCTTTAGGGGTGCCCGGCTTAGGGTTGGGGTAAAACAAAGGATTTTCCGGTGTCACCTCACACCGGATACTCATACCCCTTCCGGTACTCCCTCGAAAGCAGCTTGTTCGCCTCGGGGTCGTTGATTACTTCCTGCTTGTCGCCGTCCCATTCGATACTGCGACCTGCCTTGGCAGATACCATCGCCAGCAAACTGATATTAGTAGCCAGCTGTCCGTTTAGCATCGGATTAATGGTAGTACCCTTCGTTTCAATGGATTTCAGGAAATCAGTCCATAGCTCTTTGATGTTTTGCTGATCGGGTTCGTGCAGCACAGGATCAACATGGATAATCTCTTTGTTCTTGTTGACAGGGTAAAACGTCCAGCCATCGATCCAGCCAAGATGCAGCACACCTTCGGTGCCGTAGAAATAGCAGCCCACATCCGGCCCTTCCTGGCGGTTGCCGGCATAGTTACGATTTTCCCAGTGTAGCGTAAATGATTCGAAGTCGTACACGGCAATTTGGGTATCAGCTGCATCTGTACTGTCTTCTTTTATCCTGCGGGCTGTGCTTGAGTAAATTCTTTTAGGTGCTTTCTCCTCTGTCCACCAAAGCACCTGATCGAACCAGTGCACCCCCCAGTCGCTGATGGTGCCATTGGCAAAGTTGAGGTGCTGGCGGAAGCCTCTCGGGTGAATGGTCTTATTGAAGGGAACCAACTGAGCCGGCCCGCAATACATATCCCAGTCCATACCCTCCGGGGCTTCCGAATTGGGTGTAATCTGGCCCGGACCGCCTCCATAGTTGATGAAGCATTTCACACTGCCAATTTTCCCCAGCTTACCCGAGCGCAAAAACTCATTGGCAGAGATGTTGTGCGGCGATGCTCTACGATGTAGACCTATTTGCACCACTTTTCCTGAAGCAGCCGCAGCCTTTACCATGGCCTTTCCTTCGTTGATGGTGTGACAAATGGGTTTTTCGCAATAGACATGGGCGCCGCTTTTCAAAGCATCAATCGCAGCCAGGGCATGCCAGTGATCAGGTGTGGCCACAATCACAATCTCCGGCTTCTCCTTCCGGAGCATTTCCCGATAGTTGGTATAAGGCTTCGGCTTATTGCCTGTCAGCTTTTCCACTTTTTCAATGGCAGGCATCAGCTGGTTTTTGTCTACGTCGGCCATAGCCACAACTTTGCTTCTGCCAGAAGCCATGGCCTCTCCGAGAATATTCATCCCCCACCAGCCGGAGCCGATCAGCGCCACTTTGTAGGTAGCTTGCTGTTTGGCTATGCCCATCAATGGCATGGCGGAAAAAACAGTGCTGGCAGCTATACCAGCCGAAGTAGTTTTGATAAAATTGCGTCTGTCCATGGGTGTGTTGGTAGCTAGTGACTATATCCTGGCAGAAATTACGAAATATCCATTTTTCTTACCAAAGGATATTTACAGACGGCCATTCTCGCTATTGAAAGCGTTTCAGGAAGCCACTTATTGCAGGAGACTTTCCGAAAGCAAGTCAAAACGCTACAGCGATTATGAACTGATAACAAATCATACCGGAGTTGTTTACGTTTTTTGGGAAAGTTGACCCTTTTGTGACTAAAGTCACCAACCTTCCTTCTATGTCATCGTTACATTCGGCATTGATCCAGCCAGTTACGCCATCAGGTATTTTCTCTCCATAACACTTCTGCTCATCTACCTCTCAGGATGTATGATGCCCTTCATGTCACCTATAGTGGCAGAAGATCCCCATGCAGCAAACACCCTGTTGTTTAGTAAACTGTGTAAGAAAAAAACTAACCGGCAACCTTCCGCCACCGTTGTCAGCGAGTTCAGTGCCTCAGGCAGCTATGCCGTCACTATTGCGTGTATGTCGGCCAACGAAATATCATTTTTCGATGCAGGACAAAAAGTGGCACCTCAGATAGAAAGTACCATTCTTTCTCTTGTGATGGTCAATTACACACCACCAGCACTATTTGAAGAACCCTTTCCTCCACAAGTCAAGCCTCCTCTGTCTTAAGCCGCCAGTCTCTACGGCTTACATTTCATCCCTTTATTAATTCCGGAGCGCAATGCAACAGAGCGATATCCAACCAGATGTGGCTACCGCCTTGCTGCGCCCTTCATCAACTTTTGAAAAACATCACCTTCAATTGCCTGATCAAATCTTTGAACGGCAGGAGCAAGGTTACCAAAACATTGAATTGAAATGACAAATAAATCCAAGAAAATGAAACGAAACACAGCCATATCGGCAGCCATCCTCTTGCTTGTAATAGCCGCCTACGCCTGGTCCGCAGGCAACGACAAAACAGAAGACACTCCCGCCAATTACCCCATCAGGTTCGACCTGGCAGGCCCTGACGGTCGTACCACCTCCCTGGAAAGCTTTTCCGGAAAAGTAGTCGTATTGAACTTTTGGGCCAGCTGGTGCCGGCCCTGCGCCTATGAAATGCCCGATCTCCAAAAATTCCATGAGGCGTACAAAGACAAAGACGTGGTAGTGGCGGCCATTGCCCTTGATAATAATTTTGAAGCTTCTAAGGCTTTCATGAAAAAGGCAGGTTACTCCATGCCCTATTTTCGGCCCAATGGTCCGGTACCTTCTCAGTTCGAAGTGTCGGCGATTCCCGTTACTTTCGTGATCGACCAACGGGGAAATATCGTGGCCACCTACACAGGTATGACGGACTTCTCTGCCAGCTACTTCCTCGACGAAATCAAAAAGCTAATGTAATGGAACACAGGATTGTGATACAGGTAGAGCACTATGGAAGCGGACTGACAGCCAGACTGGCCGAAATGCAGGCCGACCTCGGTGCAGCAAATATAGAGGTGGTACTGCATGGAGAGGCCGTCAGAGCACTTATTGGTGACGTTCAATTGCCTCTGGTGAACTCCATTATTGCATGTCAGCGGGCACTGCGCAGTCAGCAAATAGACCCTGAGCAGCTACCTGCAGGGGTGCAGGTGGTGCCTTCAGGTCTCGCTCAAATTGTCCGCAGGCAAACAGAAGGGTGGGCTTATCTCAAGCTTTAGCGCAAAAAACCAGCTAGCCTGAACGCCACTGGCGGAGAACGAACCTCCGTCGCTGGCTTCAGGCATTTTTGGCAAAAACAACATGGCTGAGCATTTGAGTTCGACATTGTTTTGCTCCTACATTCAGGATTAATCCCTCATTTCCCTATCTTAGAAATCAAACCAGACGCAACACAATGCCCGCTTTCAACCTCCATATCAACGGCTCGCTGAAAATTGTCGATACCGAAGCCGACACACCCCTGCTTTATGTTCTTCGGGATGACCTTGAGCTTAATGGCCCCAAGTTTGGCTGTGGCCTTGCGCAATGCGGAGCCTGTATGGTGTTGCTGGATGGCCGGGCGACGACCAGTTGCATGCTACCCGTGTCTTCCATCGGTGAAACTAAAATCACCACCCTCGAAGGCCTGGCAGATAGCGACGGCAAGCTCCATGCAGTGCAGGAGGCCTTTGTGCAGGAACAGGCCGCTCAGTGTGGCTACTGCCTGAACGGGATGGTGATGGCAGCGGTGGACTTACTCAGCAAAAATCCTCAGCCCGATGACACCGCCATCCGGGAAGCTTTACAATTTAACCTGTGTCGTTGCGGTACCCACACCCGGGTGATCAAGGCGGTTCAACGTGCAGCAAATGCCTTATAATCCAGCAGCCATGATTGAAACAACCAGCGCCTCCAGACGAAAATTCCTCCAACAAATCGGCTATATCAGTGTGGGGTTTCCCCTGCTTACCTCCTGCATGACTGAAACCGACCCTGTCATCGCCGCCAGGGTCAACTATGAAGGAGGCTTACCCGGAAGCATGCGTGGGGCCAAAACCGTAAACGCCTGGCTGCAGGTACTGGAAGACGGCCGCATCCGGGTGCTATCGGGCAAAGTAGAGCTGGGTCAGGGCATCCGAACGGCCATCCGGCAGGTAGCCGCCGAGGAGCTGGACATGGAACTGAACATGGTGGAAGTGCATTTGGCAGAAACAGGGTTGACCCCGGATGAAGGATATACCGCCGGCAGTGGCTCCGTACCCAACAGCGCCATGTCGGTGCGCTACGCTGCAGCCACAGCCAGACAGAAACTACTGGAGCTGGCAAGCGTGAAACTAAATACCACCGCTGACGATCTGTTACTTTATAATGGCACCATCAAAGCCAAAAAAAGCAAGGAATCACTCACGTTTGCCGAGGTGTTGGACGGCGCCCAGATAGATATGGAAGTCACCTCCCCTGTTAAGATCAAAAACAAAACTGACCATCGGTATGTGGGCAAGGCCATCCCCCGCACCGACATCGAAAAGATGGTGAGGGGTGAACAAGTATACGTGCAGGATTTACGGTTTCCGGGCATGGTACATGCCCGGGTTGTGCGGCCATCTGGCTACAAGGCGCAATTGGTAAAAGTGGATGACGCCGGCCTCACAGCAGCTGCACCAGGAGTGATCAAGACCGTGGTAAATGGCGGCTTTGTTGGGGTGATCACCGAAAAGGAATACCAGGCCGTGAAAGCTGAGCGCTACCTGAGGGAACATACAGAATGGGAGGACAACACTTCGTTTCCTGAACAAAAGGAGTTGTACAACCATATCCGAAGCATTGCAGAACCCTCCAGTAATGTCAAAAATGAAGGCGATGTAACGGCAGCCTTCGAAGGTAGCCCAACCGTTAAAGCCACCTACCGCAAACCCTACCTCCAACATGGTTCCATGGGGCCTGCCTGTGCGGTAGCCATGTACGATGGCGACATCCTGCATATCTGGTCGCACAGCCAGGGGATCTATCCTATGCGAAACGGCATTGCCGCCATGCTGGGCATGGAAACGGACAAGATCCATATCCTTGGCATACCAGGCGCTGGTTGCTACGGACACAGCACGGCCGATGACGCTGCGGCGGATGCGGCCCTGCTGGCGTTGGAGCTTCCTGGCAAGTACGTGCGGGTGCAGTGGTCAAGAACCGATGAACATACCTGGGAGCCTTATGGCTCGGCGATGATCATGGAAGTGGAAGCCAGTCTGGATGCGGAAGGCAAGATCACCGGCTGGAAATCTGATGTGTGGACCGATAGCCATAGCTGCCGGCCCAATGGTGATGCCGGCACCCTACTCGACGCCCGGTACATCACCAACCCCGTGCAAATGAAGTCGAGGGGCTACCTGGCCGGAGGCCACCGCAATGCCGATCCGTACTACGCCATTCCCAATATGCAGGTGAATGCGCACTTTTTCGATGGGCCCTTTCGGGTATCTTCCCTGAGGAGCCTGGGGGCTTATACCACCATTTTTGCCATTGAATGCCTGATGGACGAGCTCGCAGAAAAAGCAGGCAAGGACCCACTCGATTTTCGCATCGCCCATTTGACCGATGAACGGGCAGTGGCTGTGATCCAAAAGCTCAGAGAAATGACGGCCCGGGAAACATTGGTCGACGGAGAAGGACTCGGCTATGCCTTTAGCCGGTATAAGAATACAGCGGCCTACGCAACAGTAGCAGCCAGGGTGGCGGTAGACAAAACCTCCGGCAAAGTGGCTGTAAAAAAGATGTGGGCGGCCGTGGATGTAGGCGAGGTGATCAATGTGGATGGCCTCACCAACCAGCTGGAGGGCGGCATGATCCAGGCAGCCAGCTGGACACTAATGGAAGAAGTGACCTTTACTGAAAAAAAAATTACCAGCTCCGACTGGAGCACCTACCCTATTTTTCGATACCCGGACATTCCCGAAGTAGAAGTAGCCCTCATCGACCGCCCCGACTTACCTGCCGAAGGCGGTGGCGAGGTTTCCATGCCTCCTTCGGGAGCCGCCATTGCCAATGCGGTGTATAAGGCGAGTGGGAAGAGGGTGTATGAGTTACCGATTGGGGTGAGGAAAGTGTGAGGGCTGGCTCCTAATTCGATTGCCAGAGCCATTATTTTATCAAATTGTAGTCACTGATAAGAAGTTGAGCGGAGAGGTTGAGCCGCTCCGCAAGGATTCTCACCATCTCAATCGTTAACTTTTTTCTTTTGTTGAGAATTTCGGATAACCTGCTTTTTCACCCAATAACACCCACGATGTTTTTTTTGCTTTGCCTACATTTCCTCCATTCTGATCTTAATGGCCATTCAAATTATAAGAGATGCCTCATAAGATCAGTGATTGATCCAGACTTTATTAGGCAGATTGTTTGCATGCACAACAAAAGCGTCTAAATCTCCATCTCCATCTAAATCACCCAGGGAGCCCCCGACAATGGCCGAGCCACCCAAAGACTGCTCCGTATCGGTGAAGAACCCATTTCCATCATTGAACCATACCACACTGTTAAAGTAATTTGTCACAAAAATATCGAGGTCTCCATCGCCATTCAGGTCACCGAGAGATACATTTTGGCTAGTTGAGCCACCCAATGACTGGCTGCTTTCTGTGAAGGTTCCATGTCCGTTATTGAACCACACCTTATCAGGTTGGGAATTATTAACCACATAAGCATCAAGGTCGCCATCCATATCTAAATCGCCTAACGAAACGTCAAAGCTATAAGCGTTTCCTAATGATTGGCCGCTATTTGTGAATGCGCCGTTTCCATCATTAAGCCAGACTCTATCAGGTTCCTGATAATTAACAACAAAAGCATCCAAGTCGCCATCACCGTCCAAATCGCCTAGTGAAACATCGTTGCTTCTCGAATCTCCTAAAGATTGACCGCTGTCGGTGAATGAGCCAAATCCGTCATTGATCCACACTTTGTTACTTTTTGTACTAAATGTGGGGTGAAGATCGTTTGCTACAAATGCATCCAAATCCCCGTCTCCATCCAGGTCTCCAAGTGCAACACCCAAACTCTTTTCAATTCCCAGTTCCTGGCCGCTGTCGGTGAAGTTGCCACTACCGTCATTCGTCCATATTTTGTTCGGTTGGGTGCTGTTTACCTCAAAGGCATCTAAATCTCCGTCTGAATCCAGGTCACCTAAGGCTACGGCATAACTGTTCGAAGTTCCTAATAACTGACCACTGTCGGTGAACGAGCCATCACCATTATTAACCCAGATCTTGTTGGGTTGCCCTACATTTACTACGAAGGCATCCAGGTCGCCATCCCCATCCAAATCTCCCAGCGCCACATTTTGGCTTTGCGAACTACCTAACGCCTGTCCACTATCGATAAAGAACCCTGAAGGTAGGTCGGAAGGCTTATCCGACACCAACTCAACAGTTAACGGACTTGATTCGTAATGCGCCAAACTGTCTCTGGTAAAAGTGTAATTGAAGGTGGCATATCCTTCACGTTCAATTGTCAGTTCATAAGCAGGGTATCCATCTCTGATTACTACTGAATTATTGGCAATTGCTTCTATGTGCTGATGGAATACGAAAGTGTCGCTCTCTACTGTTAATTCTGCACTTAAAAGCTCCTCAAGTTTGCCCTTCTCAGACACATTAATATAAAATCTGAACAGGTTCACCAAAGACAAATCAAACCCTACCAGGCCAAAGTCTTCAAGTTCCAAATCTTCGGTTGACACTACTTCCACCTGCAAGTCGAGAATTTCGTCCCGGCTTATCACAAACTCAATCGGCAATGGATCACCTACATTTTGCGCCTGAAGAGAGCCCTCTTCGGGGGTCGCATATATTATATTGCTATCGACATCCAACACTAAGAATTCAGTTAAGGAATAACTGCCGACCGAAAGGCTTATTTTTTGGCTGATAAATTCACCGTTTAATTGGTATAGCTCTATTTTAGACGTTGAATACGGAGTCGATGAGCCATCGTCCTTTTTGATTGTAATCAAAATAAAAGCGGCATCGTTCAAGTCCAGTAATCTTCCGCTTCCCGACTTGTTACCAAATTTAGGACTGAAACTAATTTCTCCAACACCATGAGGTTGCCCGGAATCATCGCCGCTACATCCAGTAATAGCGCTTATAAAGATGAATAGCCCTAAAAGTTTTGTAGTTGAATATTTTATCATAAAAAATATCTTGTGACTGTATTAATTGAATTTTCTCTCTTCCGAGAAACACAACATCGAAGATTTCTTCCTTCAAATTAAATCAGCAGTTTCTTAAAACGAACCAATATACACAACTGATCAAATATATTTACCTAATAACAATTATTTAGTCATATATTAAAATACAGAAATCAACCACTCTAACCGGCATTCATCATTCCCCGATAGTAAAATTAGAGATGGCGAACCTGCATCACACTTTATATTGTCTGCCTGCATCTGATTCTCTTAACTTTTGGTAACATAAGAAATAGGTTCAAACCCCTAATGCGCTAGCAGTTGCCACAACAACATCATCTCGATGGCAAGTTATTTTGTTAATGCTAAGACAAAGTGTGGGCGTTTCAGAAACAGGAATGAGCCGAGGTGGAACCCGACGCTGAAACGGATTCACACAGCAAAACACATGGTCTGCTCGGCGGTAGATTCGGGGGATTTCTCATTGCGCTATCGATCCATTCGAAATGATGGCGTTGTGGAGGCTTTTGCGGCGAGGCTACCACGCAATCACGCTACCCCACCGCATCCAGCACCAGCACCCAGTCCATCCCCTCTCCTTTGGAGGGAGGCATAAACGCCATTTCGGGCTGTTTCTCCATTTTCACGGCAGTGGTCATTTCACCCGTGCGGGGATTGAACCACGAAACATTCAATGAGGCTCCTTTCAGGCTGGTGGTATTGAGGTTAAGTACTCTACCAAATGGCGTGTAAACAAAAGCAAAAGTGCCCTTCGAAGAGCGGTTGGCACTGATGTAGTAACCCTCCATGGGGTCGTTCTCTCCCAGCACCATTGACTGGTCAGGAATTCGCTCCAGCATGGGCCGGGACTCCATCAGCTTGCGTACATAGCCCATCTGTCTGCCACCCGTTAGCTCCAGCGACTCCTTCCAGGTGTGTTGCGGAGCGTTCACCGGCTCCCGGCCTTCATCATAAAACTGCCAGACAGCGTGGCATCCATAAGTATGCCCGGCCGCTCCAGCAAACACCTGCCAGTAGGCCAGTTTGCGCACGTTGTCGGCATTGGACACGCCGTGCTCTTTGATGTTGAAGCAGATAGGATGCTCCTCATACATTGGTTCGCCATCCAGCGTTGGTTTGGTTGGCGTCAGGTTATAGTCCCAGGTGATTTTTTCATGCCTGTTGTTTTCGTAGCAGTGGCCTGTTTGGTGCATATTGAAGTCGAGCCACTGCTCTCGGTGAAACCACGTAGATGAGCCGCCGTTTTGGTGCGGCTGTGGATGGTAGGTCATCAGGCCTTTGTCGTATCCACCCAGGCCCTTTGCCACGCCTTCCGCCATGGCATTCCACACGGCTATGTCGGACTCGTTTCTGGGGTTTCTGTCGCCGCCCAGTATCCAGATGATATTCCATTGGTCTTTGTACCGCTTGCCAATGTATTCACCATAGATCGCTGCATTCTTCTCGTTGAAAATCTCCGGCCCCATGCCCCAGGTGCTCTTAAAAAGCTTGTCGCCCCAGGTAGGCAACAGCCCAATGAACAACCCTTTTTCGGCCGCCTTCTGAATTACCCAATCCACGTCTTTAAAATAAGCCTCGTTGGGTTTGGTGGGGTCATTGTCAATCAACGGTTTGTTGCCCTGCCCATTGGGTGTATTGAGCCCGTCTATTTCAGCCAGCACTACTGCCTGTATCACCGTATAACCTTGCTCCTTCCTCTTCTGCAGGTAATACTCGGCATCGTCGTGGTTGAGCCTGTGAAACAGCTCCCAGGCGGTATCGCCCAGATAAAAGAAAGGGCTGCCATCGGAGTAAACCAAAAAACGGTGATTGTCGGATACTTTTAAAGGGAGTTGTTTTAGCTGACCGTAGGCCTGGATACTCAGGCTGAGGAAAAGAAGAATCAGAAGGCGCATAGGATATAAAGTTTGGGTTTGAATTTACAAATTCCTCCCAACTATTGGCTACCCTGCGTCAAAACTCAAAACAATATGTTAAAACACCAGCATCGGCACATTGGCGTGATAAGCCATGTCCTCAGTGTGGCTCTTTCTGAAAAGGTCTTTTATTGTTGATCTTGTACTTCTGCGCATCACCAGCAGGCTTCCGGGGTTTTTACCCAGGTAATGCTCAATCCCCTCGAAGTAATCATCGTAGTTACTGGAATAGTAGCTTACGTCAGCCTGAAAGATCTTCTCCTCAGCAAAGTCTTTCATACCTCTCCATTTCAGCTCAAAGTCTTTGGTTTCTTCCTCTTTGATGTGGGCAATAACGATACCTAGCCCAAGCTTTCCTGCCAGATCGTCCACACTTTCCAGCAGGGCGATGTCCTTGTCTTTCAGGCTGGTGGCAAAAACCAGGTTTTTCACCTTTCCAAAGTCAGCTTTGGGTGGTATCACCAGCACAGGCTTGACCGATTTATGGATCACATCAGCTGTGCGGCTGCCGAGGAAAAATCGTTTAAGGCCACTTGCTCCCATGGTAGGCATGAGCACCAGATCGGCAGCATACTGCCTGGTTGCTCTCAATATACCTTCCGACACTTCCCCTTCCAGAATATGCATGTCGAGGTTCAACTCATCGGCAGAGGTAGTGGTCTGGTAAAGCTCCTCAACAAGCGCTTTGAGTTGCGCCCGGGCCTGCTTTTCCATCGCCTTTTTGTTTTCTTCCTGTCGGGAAGCAAAATCATAGGGTACCTCCAGCGTGTGAATGAGACTCATATGCGCCTTCAGTTTGTACTGAAGGGCCAGGGCAAAATGCAACGCTGTTTTAGAGTTGTCTGAAAAATCGAATGGCAAAAGAAGCTCCCTTATCATGGCCAAAAATTTATGCGAAAAGTTAGATATTCTACATACAATAAACAGCTTCAGCAGATCAATAATTCATTAATTTTTTAATATCAGCACCGTCTGCATTGGTTTTGTCTTCTGGCAAGCCTAAATTTATCATGTGCAGAAATCTGGCTTGAATACAACAGAAAATGCGAGCCGATGCGAAAAGAAATGAGTGTGGGATCATGGGTGAAAAAGAGATCAAAGAGTTGGTAAAAAAGGCCGTCGACGATGGGCTGTCCATCCTCCGCTATCAGGAGGAGCGGGTAGAACAGGAAGAGATTGCCGATCCATTCTCTTTCTACGAGCAGTTTCCCTTTTTGCAGTGGGCGAAAAACGGACTGCCCGACTTTAGTTACTCCTCAGTTGCCAAAATCAAATACAGCAACCTTTTTCTGAGAACCAACCGGTACAACGACATACAGTCGTGGAAAGTACTGCAGGAGGCGCTGCTCAGCAACAAGGAATATGTGGCCTTCTATGGCCTGACCGCCGAAGAAGAAGTGGCCAGAAACTATCACACCTACTTTTTCATTGCCGACCTGATCGATCATTATGCGCATGTATATGGAAAGCCGGAGTACCATGAAAAAGCGTTTGAGCCGGTATTCCAAGCATGGTATGGTGCCTGGTCGAAAAATGAACTGAAAGTGGATGTTTGGGTACCTATCCTGTTTTTGCACTTTCCTGTTGGCGAGGTCGAACTTGGCCCTGGCGTCCAGCTTCGACAAATAGACGACGCACGCCAGCTCAGCAAGGCCTACTTTGGCAGGCACCTCAACTCCAAGATGCAGCAGGTATTTGCTTCTGCCACACATGCCCTGGTTTTTGAGGAGTGGGTGGTGGACAATGCTTCGCTTGATGCCAGAAACGACTTTCTGAACGACCCCAACGCTTTCTCTGACATTATCGAGCACCTAGCCTACCTCATGGGTTCGCTCAGGGTGGTGACTGGAGAAGAAACCGGCTATGGCCAACTTTTGGTATTTCCAGCGGGTTGGTCGGATCAGTGGGCCGCTGATTTGCTTCCCTGCTTCCCCATAGAGCAGCACCATTTCCCCGCTTCTTTCCTCAACCAGAAATGGAAGCAAACACCTCCAAAAATCAAAGAAAAAGACGTTCAGGACATTGCCGACATCTATAAATCACTTTCAAAAGGTGGCCGAAAAAGCCTGGAAGTAGGTGTGCAGAAGCTGAACAGCATTTACCTGAACGACCAGTCGCCGGAAAGCATGATTGACATCCTGACGGCGCTGGAAGCCTTACTGCTTGATGAGGTACATGGCGACCCGGTGTACAAGTTGTCTATGCGGCTGGGCTCTTTATTACAAATAGCCCCATTTTCCAGAAAAGAGGCCAACGATATTTTTAAGGTGGTGGAAGCTTTGTACAAATACAAGTTAAACATATTGAAAGGAAGCAGTCACCTCAACGGCAAAGAGAGAAAGATCAGTTTTTATCCCAAAAAGAAAATTGACGTGGTGAGCTTCGGCACCGACCTGCTCCGCCACCTCCTTCTCACTTTCTTTAAAAACCCGCAAATGCAGGAACCTGCTTATCTGGACAGGCAATTGATAAAAGGGGTATGATGAAACAAGTAAAAGATTGTTAAAAATAATTTCACAGGCTACTTTAATTGTCATATTTACACTTATAATTAAAGAATCCATTATCTTCGGGTTCGACTTCTTATTTACCTACTATAAAAACTATGAGAGCCAAACTAATTTTTCTCAGCCTTCTATCCTTCCACCTTGTGTCGGCGCAAAGTCCTAACATAGTGGTGCTCAATACCGGCCAGAAAGGCGCTGTCATTAGCAAACACATTTATGGTCATTTTGCCGAACACCTCGGGCGCTGTATTTACGGCGGCTTTTACGTGGGCGAAAATGGCAGCCCTATCCCCAACACCAATGGTGTGCGCAACGACGTGGTGGCTGCACTGAAGAACCTGCAAATCCCTAACCTGCGCTGGCCCGGGGGCTGCTTTGCCGATACTTACCATTGGATGGATGGCATCGGACCAAAAGACCTTCGGCCCACCATTGTTAACCGCTGGTGGGGTGGAGTGACTGAAGACAACAGCTTCGGCACGCACGACTTCCTGAATATGTGTGAGCTATTGGAAACCGAACCCTACCTGTCTGGCAATGTGGGCAGCGGCACTGTGAAAGAGTTTGCTGACTGGATGCAATACGTGAACCACGACGGTGTGAGTCCGATGGCTAAGCTGAGAGAGGAAAATGGGCGTAAAACCCCATGGAATGTAAAGTATTGGGGCGTGGGCAACGAGGCCTGGGGCTGCGGTGGTAACATGACAGCCGAATACTACGCCAATGTATATCGCCAGTTTGCCACCTACATGAGTGGTTGGTCTAATGAGGACGGGATATGGAGGATAGCTTCCGGCGCTAGCGACGCTGACTATCACTGGACAGAAACCCTGATGAAAAACATACCAAGCAACCTGGTTGATGCTGTAGCTCTCCACCATTACTCGGTGATCAACTGGAGCAAGAAAAGCTCCGCTACCGGATTCACTGAAGAAGAGTACTTTACCACCATGCAAAGGGCCACGCAAATGGAGGAGCTGATCCAAAAGCACGTCGCCATCATGGATAAGTATGATCCGGAAAATAAAGTGGCCCTGGTAGTTGACGAGTGGGGCGGCTGGTACGATGTAGAGCCAGGTACCAACCCGGGTTTCCTATTCCAGCAAAACACCATCCGTGATGCCATGATTGCAGGTGTTACACTCAACATCTTCAATAACCACGCCGACAGGGTGAAGATGGCCAACCTGGCGCAAACCATCAACGTGCTCCAGGCGGTGATCCTGACCGACGAGGAGAAAATGATCCTCACTCCTACCTACCATGTCATGGAAATGTACAAAGTACATCAGGATGCTACGTTGATTCCAGTGAGCGTAATCAGTGGTGACTATGCCTCCGGCGGCAAAAAGCTGGCAGCCGTTTATGCTTCTGCCTCTGTTGACAAAAATGGTGCGACTCACCTTTCTCTGGTAAACATTGACGCATCAAAAGAACAGGAAATTACAGTGAGAGTTGGCGGTTCCAAAAGCTACAAATCCGTGGATGGAAGAGTTTTGACCTCGGCCAAGCTACAGGACCACAATACCTTCGACAAACCAGATGCTGTAAAGCCAGTCAACTTTACAGGTGCGAAACTTTCGAATGGCACATTAACGGTGAAGTTGCCTGCACATTCTGTGGCAGTGTTGGAACTGAAGTAAAACATGGCAAAGTGACAAGTATTTGATTGTATATTACCAGACTTTCTGACTAACAAATCGCCTTAAAATAATGAGCACCCACGCTCCTTTGGTTATTGGTATTGACTATGGCACCGATTCAGTCCGGGCCTTGCTTATGAACGCCCTGAATGGAGAGGAAATTGCCACCTCAGTATTTCAGTATCCACGCTGGAAAAAGGGGCTTTACTGCGAACCTGTGAAGAATCAGTTTCGCCAGCATCCTCTTGATTATGTTGAGGGGCTGGAAGCAACAGTGAAAGGCTGCCTCAAACAGGCGGGTGCTGATGCTGCCAGCCGAGTGAAGGGAATTGCCATCGACACCACTGGATCAACTCCGGTGGCAGTAGACGCCACCGGCACTCCCCTTGCCTTACTGCCTGGGTTTGAAGAAAACCCCCATGCCATGTTTGTGCTTTGGAAAGACCACACTGCTACCGGCGAAGCAGCCGAGATCAATGCCCATGCCTTGAAGTACACCACCAACTACCTTCAATACGTAGGGGGCATCTACTCGTCAGAATGGTTTTGGGCGAAACTGCTTCGCACGCTGCGGGTGGATGAAAAGGTGCGTGCTGCATGCTACTCGTGGGTGGAGCATTGTGACTGGATTCCCTATTTGCTGACAGGGGGCAATGATGTAAGTCAAATGAAACGGGGGGTGTGCTCCGCCGGACACAAAGCGCTTTGGGCTAAAGAGTTTGGAGGCTTACCCCCTGAAGAGTTCTTTACTGAGCTGGATCCGCTCCTGACTGGATTTAGAAACAGGCTTTTTACTGACACCTACACCTCCGACAAACCCGCAGGGCAGCTGTCTAAAGAATGGGCCAATAAATTAGGACTGACAACAGATGTGGTGGTAGCCGTAGGTGCCTTCGATGCCCACATGGGCGCTGTAGGCGGTGAGATTGAACCCTACTACCTGAGCAAAGTGATGGGGACTTCTACCTGTGATATGCTGGTGGCTCCAAAAAAGCAAATGGATGGTAAACTGGTGGCAGGTATATGCGGACAAGTAGACGGATCGATCATTCCTGGCATGTATGGTTTGGAGGCAGGTCAGTCGGCATTTGGAGACACCTATGCATGGTTCAAAAACCTGCTTAGCTGGCCACTGGAAAACCTGCTCAGCGAGTCAAAAATCATCGACAAAGCTACTGCCGACAAGTTAAAAGAAGAGCTTGAAGGCCAAATGATAGAAAAACTGAGCCTCGAAGCGGCCAAACTATCATTGCAAGCTACAGACGAGATAGCAATCGATTGGTTGAATGGACGTCGCACACCCGATGCCAATCAGTTGCTGAAAGCAGGTATTGCAGGACTCAATCTGGCATCCGATGCGCCCCGCATCTTCAAAAGTCTGGTAGAAGCTACCTGCTTTGGAGCGAAAGCCATTGTCGACCGGTTTGTGGCACAGGGTGTGCCGGTAAAGGGCTTGATAGGATTGGGCGGTGTGGCCAAGAAATCGCCTTACATCATGCAAACCATGGCTGATGTGATGGGAATGCCCATTAAAATTCATAAATCGGAACAAACCTGCGCCAGAGGAGCCGCTATGTTTGCAGCGACTGCCACCGGTCTTTACCCTATGGTAGAAGAAGCCATGGAAGCGATGGGCCAGGGTTTTGATGCTGAATACCATCCAGACCATAAAAAGCATACGATACACCAGGAGCGTTACGAGAAGTTCAAAGCGCTGGGCCACTTTATTGAAACAAAAATGACGGCTAACAATTCATGAGCAAGTACGATCACATTAGAGAGGAAGCCTTCGAAGCCAATATGCAGCTGCCAAAATTGGGACTGGTGTTGTTTACATTCGGTAACGTAAGTGCAGCCGATCGCTCTCTGGGTGTCTTTGCCATTAAACCAAGCGGTGTGCCTTACGAGCAACTCAGTCCCGGGAAAATGGTGATTGTAGATTTTGATGGGAAAACCATCGACGGCAGCCTCCGGCCCTCTTCCGATACACTTACCCATGCTGTGCTATACAAACACTGGGAAAAAGTTGGCGGCATTACCCACACGCATTCTACTTACGCCACCTCATGGGCACAAAGTCAGCGTGACATACCAATATTTGGCACAACGCATGCTGATCACAATACCGTCGACATCCCATGTGCCCCCCCCATGAGCGACGACATGATCCGGGGTGATTATGAATACCAAACCGGCTTTCAAATCCTTAACTGTTTCAAAGAGAAGAAATTGGATTACGAAGAAGTAGAAATGGTGCTGGTGGGCAACCACGCTCCTTTTACCTGGGGAAAAGATGCTGCTAAAGCGGTATATAACAGTGCAGTGCTCGAATCGGTTGCTCAAATGGCACTACTGACCGAGCAAATCAATCCAAAAGCGCCTCGGTTAAAAGACGCACTGATTAAAAAACATTTTGAGAGAAAACACGGCCCCAACTCCTATTACGGACAATAAGAAATCGATAGATGATTAACCTAAAAACATTCGAAGCGTGGTTCATTACCGGCAGTCAGCACCTGTACGGTGAAGAAACCCTCAAAACGGTTGCTGCCCACTCAAAAGAAATTGCCGGAGCACTGGATGCAGCCAACGGCGTGCCTGTCCGTATTGTGTATAAATCTGTTGCAACGACGCCTGAAGAGATTTACAAAATTTGTAAGGAAGCCAACGAAGCAGACAATTGCGTCGCAGTAGTGGCCTGGATGCATACCTTCTCCCCTGCCAAGATGTGGATCAACGGCCTGAAGGCATTGAAGAAGCCCATGCTTCACCTGCATACGCAATTCAACCGGGACATTCCATGGTCTACCATCGACATGGACTTCATGAACCTGAATCAGAGTGCTCATGGGGACAGAGAGTTTGGCTTTATCATGAGCCGCATGCGCCTCAATCGTAAAGTGGTGGTAGGGCACTGGCAGGACGCTAAAGTAGTCACGCAGTTGAGCGATTGGCTTAGAGTAGCTTGCGGCTGGCACGACTGGCAGGGAGCGAAATTCTGCCGCATTGGTGACAATATGCGTCAGGTAGCCGTGACTGAGGGCGACAAGGTAGAAGCTGAAATCAAGTTTGGTTACTCTGTTAATGGCTATGGTGTAGGGGATGTGGTGGCTGTTATTAACCAGGTGTCGGACAGTGAGATTGATGTGCTGTGTGGCGAGTACGAACAACAATATGCTTTAGCAGCCACTTTGAAAAAAAGTGGCCCTCAACATAGCTCATTGCGAGAAGCCGCCAGGATTGAAATTGGCCTGCGTCAGTTTCTGGAAGCCGGCTCTTTCAAAGGCTTTACCGATACTTTTGAAGACCTCCACGGGCTGGTGCAGCTGCCGGGTATTGCGGCGCAGCGTCTGATGGCCGACGGCTATGGTTTTGGGGCAGAAGGCGACTGGAAAACGGCTGCCCTGGTGCGAGCCATGAAGGTAATGGGAAGTGGCCTGAAAGGTGGAAATTCGTTTATGGAAGACTACACCTACCATTTCGATCCCTCCAATCCCTTAGTGCTCGGCTCTCACATGCTGGAGATTTGTCCTTCTATCGCTGATGGAAAGCCATCCTGTGAAGTACACCCACTGGGCATTGGCGGCAAAGCCGATCCCGTTCGCCTGGTGTTCAACTCGGCAGGTGGCCCGGCGCTGAATGCGTCAATGATTGACATGGGCAACCGCTTCAGACTGCTGGTAAACGAAGTCGAAGCCGTTGCTCCAAAGGAGGCGTTGCCTAAGCTGCCTGTCGCCAGAGTGCTATGGAAACCCCTCCCCAACCTGAATACCGGCTGTGCTGCCTGGATTTACGCCGGAGGCGCCCACCACACCTGCTATAGTCAGAATTTAAGTGCTGAACAATTGGGTGACTTTGCAGATATTGCTGGGGTAGAATTTACTTTAATCGATAAAAATACCGAATTAAGGCAATTTAGAAATGAATTGCGCTGGAGTGAACAATGTTTTCAATAAACTTCTATCCTGAATTATAGATATACTTTAACCTTTACCTACTTACACATGAATAGTTTCGCAACGCTGGACTGGGCAGTCATCATTGGCTATTTTTTAGTCATCGCCGGACTCGCTATCTGGGTGATTTTACAAAAACAAAACAACACCGAGGACTATTTCCTGGCAGGCCGCAATATTGGTTGGTTCATCGTGGGTGCTTCCATATTTGCTTCCAATATCGGATCGGAGCACGTGGTCGGTTTAGCTGGTGCCGGTGCCGGTGGCAAAATGCCCATGCTGATCTATGAGCTGCACGCCTGGCTGGTCATTACCATGGGGTGGGTATTTCTCCCCTTCTACATCCGAAGTGGGGTCTTCACCATGCCAGAGTTTCTTGAGCGGCGCTTTAACTCCAGCACCCGTTGGTTTCTCAGCGTGTTTTCACTTTTGGCATATGTGCTCACCAAGGTATCGGTAACCGTTTATGCGGGCGGCATTGTGATCTCTTCTATTCTGCAAATCGACTTCTGGTTTGGCGCTTTGGCTACCGTCATTCTTACCGGTATTTATACTATTCTTGGCGGCATGAAAGCTGTTGTGTATACAGAAGCACTACAGACCATTGTGCTGATCATCGGCGCAGGAACCCTTACTTTCATCGGACTCGACGCCGTGGGTGGCTGGAGTGGTATGCGTGAGTCGCTGGAGCCGGGCTACCTCAACATGTGGCGTCCACCTTCTGATCCGGATTTCCCATGGCCTAGTTTGGTGATTGCCAGCACCATTGTTGGTATCTGGTACTGGTGTACCGATCAATATATTGTGCAAAGAGTTTTGGCGGCTAAAAACATCAAAGAGGGACGTCGAGGTACTATCTTCGGCGGTCTGTTGAAGTTGCTTCCAGTTTTCCTTTTCCTGATTCCAGGTGTAGTGGCTTTGGCACTAAAAAACAGAGGCGAGCTTTCGTGGGATACCCCCGACCAGGCTTTTGCGGCCCTGCTAATGAACAGAATGCCAACAGGTCTGAAAGGGCTTGTGGCGGCCGGTTTGCTGGCAGCACTCATGAGTTCGCTGGCATCAGTTTTTAACTCTTGTTCCACGCTTTTCACCGTGGATATCTACAAAAAATTAAGGCCGGAAGCTTCCGAGAAAAAGCTGCTGAGAACCGGCCGTATCGCCACGGGTTTTGTGGTGGTACTTGGCATTATTTGGATTCCCATTATGCAAAATATTTCGGGTGTGTTGTATGAGTACCTGCAATCGGTGCAGTCGTACATTGCGCCACCTATCGCCGCCGTATTCTTGTTGGGTATTTCTTACAAACGAATCAACAGCCGGGGTGCTATGACTACGCTGGTGGTAGGCCTGGCTGTGGTATTTTTGCGTCTTGGTTTGGAGTTGGGCAGAGACTCGCTGGATCCGGGCAGCCTGCTCCATACTTTTGGGACAATGAACTTCCTGACATTCTCTTCCTGGTTCTTCCTGTTCTCTATTCTGTTGTGCATTGGCTCCAGCTTGCTAAGCCCTGCACCATCAGAGGCACAACTTCAGGGGCTCACATTCTCTACGTTATCCGAAGAGCAAAAAACAGCCAACCGTGCCAGCTACAATGTTTGGGATATCGTTTTTTCTCTTCTTGTTATAGCCATTGTAGCGTTTGTAATGATTAGCTTCGCCGAATAGTTAGCACATCGTTGAAGCCCATTAAATATAGTACCGAAGACCGTATTCATGTTGCCGTAGATTGTATCATCTTTGGCTTCGATGGACAGGAGTTAAAAGCACTTTTGATCCACAGGAAGATGGATCCGGGACTTGGGGTGTGGTCGCTGATGGGCGGCTTTGTTAAAATCGACGAAAGTCTGGACGAGGCAGCCGTAAGGATTTTGCACTCCCTTACAGGGCTTGATAATATTTATATGGAGCAGCTCCATAGCTATGGAGCGGTGCACCGGGATATAGGCGGCAGAGTGATTTCTGTCGCCTATTTTGCTTTGATCAATATTGAAGACTACGAAGAACAAGTGCTCGACGAACACGATGCCCGCTGGGTGCCTCTCAACGAACTGCCGGATTTGATTTTCGACCATAAGCAAATGGTGCAGGACGCCCACCAGCGCCTTCGCCAAAAGGTAGCCAATCACCCGATTGGTTTTGCCTTGCTGCCTGAAAAATTTACACTCCCACAGCTCCTGAGCTTGTACGAGGCTATTTACGATGCGCCTATCGACAAGCGAAACTTCAGCCGGAAAATGCTGTCATTGGGCATATTGAAAAAACTGGCCGAAAAGGAAAAAAGCAGCTCCAGAAAAGGCGCCTTCTTCTATGTGTTCGATCAGGAAAAATATGAGAAGCTTTCCAACGAGGGCCTTAGTTTTATCTGAGCACTTTCCTACTCATTCCTCAGGCTATCCACGGGATTGGCCAGCGCTGCTCTCGTTGATTGCGAGCTGATCGTCAAAAACGCCACTATAACCGCCGCCAAGCCAGGAAGTGCAAGCATCCACCACTGCACTGCCACCCTGTAAGCAAATTCTTGCAACCATTGATCCACCAACCACCAGCCTACGGGCAGAGCGATGAGGTAGCCGATAGCAACCATTTTGATAAACCTTGAAGCGAACAAAGCAACAATGTGGCCGACAGAAGCGCCCAGCACCTTTCGAATACCTACTTCTTTGGCACGTTGCTGTGTGCTGAAGGCTGCGAGGCCAAACAGTCCGAGGCAGGCTATCAAAAGCGCTATAACGGTAAAAAAGCCAAATATTTCGCCCTGTCGAATATCTGCCTTATAAAGTTTATCAAAATTATCGTCCAGGAATTCGTAGTCGAAGGGAAGTGAAGAGTATTTACGAAATGTTTCCTCCAGAGAAACCACGGTTGCAGGAAGGTCTCCTGGCTTAACCTTTACAGAAATGTAGCGGAAATTCTCCCTCAGTTCTACCAGTAGTGGCGCAATCGTCATGTGCATCGAATGCATATGAAAATCTTTGATCACACCCACAATGGTCTTGTCACCCTCCCAGCCAGACGTAAAGGTCTTTCCCACCGCTTCGTCGACAGACCACCCAAACTCCCGGCAGGCCGCTTCGTTCACAACAATATTTTTGGAGGATTGATCAAGTGCATACTCAGGTGACAACGTCCTTCCTGCAATCAGCTCCATGCCGAATACTTCGAGGTAGTTTTCGTCGGTTCTCAGCTGATAAATGGTATGGTCATAATCAGTCTCTTTCCCTTCCTCCTTCAGGCTAACCACGTTACTCTGCTCTACATTAGTAGGAAGGTTTTGAGAAATAGTGACGGCCACCACTTTCGGGTTTGCCAGCCATTCTGCTTTTATGGCCTCAAAGCTGTCTCTTACATTACCATCATAAGACCGGATGGTGAAAACATGCTCTTTTTCAAATCCAAGTTCCTTTTCGCTAATGAACTTAAACTGAGCGTAAGCCACAAGGCTACAGATAATCATGGCAACAGAAATAGCATACTGCCCGATGATCAAACCTTTTTGCAGACGAATTCCAGAATCAGACGCATTCATTTTCCCTTTCAGCACCTTTACTGGCACAAGCGACGACATAAACAAGGCGGGGTAACTGCCGGATAGTATACCTACAATAATAACCAACAGCAACAAACCGGGGGCTAGCATAATAAAGTCACCCATGTTGAACACCAGCGTCCTGTCGACCATCTGCCCGAAGTATGGCAAAGAGGCCGGTAGCAATAGTGCGGCCACTGCCAATGCAACGAAAGTGACAAATACAGACTCACCAAGGAATTGCATCACCAGCTGCCATTTGTGAGCGCCAATTACCTTCCGCAACCCCACTTCCTTTGCTCTGCCAATAGATCGGGCAATGGCCAGGTTCATATAGTTGACGCACGCAAGTATCAGGATCAATGCAGCTATCATTGAAAAAAGTGCCAGCTGCGCAGGGTTTCCTCTGGGGCCAAGATCGAAGTTGACCGCCGTTTGCAAATGCCATTCCGTGATTGGCTGGATCAAGTAAGTCGGGTAGTCGTCGTAGGCCCATCGTTGTTTCAGAAGCTCCGGCATCTTTGCCTGCAGTCCAACAGCATCGGCACCTTCTTTCACCTTCAGAAAAGAGTAAAATGCATTTCCCTCCCACTTTTCCTTTGCTTTATCGTCCAGATAGTACTGATCTGCCTCAAGGCTCCAAACATGCGTAAACTGTAACGTGGAGTTGAGAGGCGGATCCTGAATAATGGCGGTCACCTGAACCTTTCGGCCATCCAAAGTTAACGACCTTCCCATCACATCATCGGTTCCAAAAAGCTTTTGGGCCAGCGACTCGGTCAGCACTATGCTTTCTGGAGTCAAGAGTGCGCTCTCCGCATCACCTCTTAAAAAGTTGAAGTCAAACACCTTAAAAAATTGAGGATCCGCAGAGATTCCCTTTTCCAGGTAGCTAACCTCTCCCATTGTGATAATTCGGGTTGGTGCCTGTAGCGAAGTAGCCGCTTCCACCTCCGGAAAATCACTCATGAGTGTTTCAGCGAACCCAGCTGGCATTACGGCAAAGTAATCGCTACCCATAAAAGGGTTGAATGTTTGTTGTTGATAAGTCCGGTATATTCTTTTTGAGTCAGGATAAAACCTGTCAAACGACAGCTCGTGCCTTACATACAAAAAAATTAGAATAAAGGCGGTGAGGCTAAGTGCCAATCCGCCAACATTAATGGCTGCGTAGAGCTTTTGACGCAGCATACTGCGCCAGCCAACTTTCACATAGTTTTTGAACATCCCGAACTGATTCATGCGATAACTCCCTCCAATGGGTTTAATAATTGTTGGCCTGAAAAGTTTGATTACGTCAAGTGTAAAGAGCCATTTGGCTTTTGATTGACCTTTCTCTAAGCACCTGTCGTCAAATCGCTCAAACAAATCACCTTCAATATCCTCCTGGTAATCCGGATGGCAGAACCAGCGGAAGAAGCGGAGGGGCAGTTTGGGTGGATGGTGCTTATTCATCTCTCAAAGCATTGATTGGATTGGCTGTGGCCGCCTTCATTACCTGCGTACTGATACTTACAAAAGAGATGACCAATAACAGGGCGACAGGTGCTACGATAGCAGTGAGACTGACCGACGTTCTCAAAATATAACCTTCAAGCCACTTGTGCATCAGCAGATAGGCCACCGGCGATCCTATTAGCACAGCAACGGAAAGCTGCCCTACATAGCCCCTGCAAAAGAGGTTGACAATGCTGGCCACAGATGCGCCAAATACCTTTCTGATGCCCACTTCTCTTTTCTTTTTCCTCGCAACGAACATAGACATACCGAAAAGCCCGAGGGAGGCTACGAAAACGGAGATACCGGTAAAAACGCTAAATAGCTGGCTGAACCTAATATCCTCTTGATAGTTGCTATTGAATTGTTCGTCCAGAAAATAATATTCAAACACCTGATCGGGGTGCACCTCGTCCCAAATGCGCTCGATTTGCGCCAGGCACGCCGCTAATTCCTCATAATTGGAATAGGAGCCAGAGTCGATTTTAATGGAAGCATGCCCCCTGAACGGGTTGAATTCGAAGGTCATGGGTTGAATCTTCTCCTTAAGTGAATTTTGATGAAAGTCTTCCACTACACCGAGTACTTTGAGTGTCCTGTCTTCGTTTTCGGGTATAATGATCGTTTGTCCGATAGCCTCCTCAGGACTTGAGCACCCCATCGCCAGGGCCGTTGACCGGTTGATAAGTATACTTCGCCTGCTGGCCCAAAACTTGTCTTTTGAAAAGTCTTCCCCGGCGATGATTTTTGCCCCGTAGTAAGCCATATAGCTGGCGTCAACGCCAATGAGGTTAGCACTAACAGTGATGTTCTTTCCTTCTATGTTGAAGTAGATATCCTGCCCATTGCCTCCTCCTGGCACTTGTGTGGAAGACGTCACACCACGGGTAAAAGAAAGGTTAGCTACACCTTCCTTGAATGCCTGATGTCTTTTCACTCTGTCATCCGCTCCGTCTTTCGCCGACTTCACAATCAAGGTTTGGTCAAGGGTGATCCCCAGCGGTTGATTTTTCAGGAAACGCATCTGATCTGAAATCACAAATATTCCAGTGATGAGAATAATCGAAATACTGAATTGCACCACGACCAACACTTTCCGAAAGCCAGCGCCCTTTGTGTTATCAAGCACCCGACCTTTGATAGACCGTATCGGATCAAGGCTGGATAAAATAAGCGCCGGATACGAAGAGGCAATCAGCGCTCCCAAAAGGAACAATAAAAGGAACAACCAGTTCATCGGCGTAGGGTCACCGAAAAGGGGCAACAGTTTCCCATTAGTATAAGTCTCAATGAATGGATAGAGCAGCCAAACGATTAGCACGGCAGCGGCCAATGCCAGCAAGTTGATGGTCATGCCCTCAAAAATAAACTGGCGAACAATCTCACGTTTCTCAGAACCCAGCACCTTTCTAATACCCGTTTCTTTGTGCCGACTCATAGATTGGGCGCTTGTGAGGTTAATAAAATTGATCCAGGTGATCAAAAGAATAAAAACACCTACCAGCAACAGCATGATTTCCATTTCGGAAAGTCGAACGTCACTCAAAGGAATCAATGCGAGTTCAACCTCCCTTCCATCGGCCTTTATTTGTTCCACATCGTTTATGTCCGTTGCTATTTTGGACGCCAATTCTGTTGGATTGGCCTCCTCAGTGAGGAGAAGATAAGTCGGATAATTTGCAAAACCCCATTGATCATAATTGTTGAAACCGATGGTAGATTTCAGAAAATCAAACCTGAACCTGGAATAGACAGGCACCTCTTCAACAACTCCGGTAACATGTAGCGTATTCTCCGCACCCCAGGCTGTGGTCGTCTTCATTGCCTTTCCGAATGCCTTCGCATCGCCAAAATATTTTTTCGCAACCGATCTGGTAATCACAACGGAATTGGGTTGAGATAAAGCGGTTGTGGAATCTCCTTCAATAAATTGAAAAGAGAACATTTGGGTGAAATCGGGGTCGGCCGAGAACATATTTCGCTCATTAAACTTCACCAGTGATCCGCTTTCATCTGCTACGGTTACCTGTTTCTCGACGTCTCTGCTGTAGAGGCTCGCCATCCGCACCTCAGGGTATTGTTCTTTTACTTTTGCCGCCGTTTCCCAATAGGTGCTGTGTTGATAGCTGGTTGCAACGCCATCTTTTGCTTCTGCCTGATCAATCTCTACTATGTTATCCTTGTGTTGATGAAATTGATCATACCTGAGAGTGAAGCCCACATACTTGGCGAGTATCAAAGCCGCCACCATGCCAATGACAAGGCCCGATAAGTTAATGGCCGAAAAAGCCTTGTTACGTAGAAAATTCCGGTAGGTGACTTTCGAGTAATGATAGAGCATAGCTTGTTTACTTAATTTGTTAATCGGCTTGAATGGCCTGAAAATACCTGGCCTGCACAGCCTGAGTACCTCTAATGTGAAAATCCAATTTGCTTTGGTTTTCCCTCGCTCCTCCACCCTCTTCTCAAACCTTTCTACCAAGTCTCCCTCAATATCCTCCCGATACTCCGGGTGGCAGAACCAGCGGAAGAAACGGAGGGGGAATTTCGGTGGAGTAATGTGTCTATTCATCTCTCAAAGCATGAATAGGGTTCCTCAGTGCGGCTACCACCGCCTGATAAGTAATAGCAAGCGCCGCTATCACGGCCACCAGAACACCTCCGGGCAGGAGCTGCCAAACAGAGAGGGTAATCCTGTACGAAAAGATCTGGAGCCACTGGTTCATGCCCAGCCAGGTCAGCGGAGCAGCCACCAGGAAGGCAACAGATACGTAAACGGCGAGGTCTTTCATCAGCAAACCGACAATGTGCCGGGGTGCCGCACCATGCACTTTTCTGATACCAATTTCCTTCGTCTTCCGCTCAATCGTAAATGTGATGATGGCCAGCAGACCAAAACACGACATCACCAGGGCAATGACGCCAAAGCCGGCAAAAACCTCCCCCGTCCTGGCGTGAGCGGCATGTTGCGCAGCGTACCGATCGGTTAAAAACTCGTAGTTGAACAAACTGGCTGGATTCACCCGCTCAAAAGATGCTTCGATGAAAGCCAAAGCCCGGGCATTATCGTTACCGGTCAGTCTGATATACAGGTCTCCGGAGTTTCCGTTGAAGATGAATAGAGGCTCAATGGCTTTGGTGAGGCCCCAGTAATTGAAGTTCTTCACCACACCTATGATCTTCAGTTCCTGACCTCTGGGCAATTTCACAGTTTTACCAATTGGCGAAGTCAGTCCCATTTTTTCTACCGCCTCCTGATTGATCACTACCGACTGCTCATCGGCATAGCTCTTTTCATAAAACCTGCCTTCGGCCATTGCTATCCCAAATGTTTCAACAAACTCACTGTCAGCATTCATTGGTCTGACGGTTAGGGTGCCTTCCACCTCTTTTCCCTCCCAGTCGCCTATCTGCATATCAAAATAGATATATTCAAATGTCGAACGAGACATAGCGGTTATGTCGGGGGACTGATCCAATACATTTTTCAAGGCTTCAACATTGTCTCTGGCCTCATCGTCTATTTTTACAGCCACCAGGTCTTCCTTGGTGTAGCCAGGATTCCTTTCACGAATAAAAGTCAGCTGGTGTTGAAAGATCAGTGTGCCGGTGACCATGGCGATACTGACGCAGAATTGAAATACCACCAGCGATTTTCTCACTGAAAATCCGCCTGAGCTCTCGCTCCCTTTTTTCTTGATCATTGCCAGTGGCTTCGACGAGTTGATCAGCAAGGCAGGAACAATCGAGATGATAAGAAGCAGGGTTACAATAAATGCCACCATGAGTGCTACTACTTCCTGGTGGCTAATGACGGATCTCACAATTGAGATTGGTATGCCAAAATAGCTTCCCAACAGGCTCAGTAAAATAATGGCCGCAACGCTCCCAAGGATCAAGTTCAAAAGTCCCTCGACAAAATACCTGTGCATGGTGTGCCATGGATTGGCGCCGAGTATTCTTTCTAACCCTGCCTGCCGAAACTGCGAGATAAACCGGGAGGTGGTGAGACTTATGTAGTTCACGCAGGTGAGAGTAAAGATGAGCAGACCTGCAATAGAAAATATCCAAACATACCGAATGTCGCCGCTTCTGGGAAAAAAGGGAGTCATCCTGTCGTGAAAGTAGATATCGGGTAGTGCGATCAGCTCACTGGACCAATGCGGCTTTTCGATCTTGTCGTAGAGCGTTTTGAGCCCGTTTGATTTCGAAAGCAGGGACGATGCAGTGGCTTGGCCATCCAGCTCAATAAGAGTGGCACAAAACCAGGCACCCCAGGCCCTGCTCTCATCCTGACTGGCGACTTGCTCAAACGGAAGGATAAAATCGAATTGAAAGGATGAATTTTGTGGCAGATCGGCTAAGACCGCTGATACCTGGTAGGTATCAGAGTTTCCAACCGTCACCAACTCTCCGATGGCCTCAGCACCGTCGAATAATTTGTCGGCCAGAGCTTGAGTCAAAATCACAGAATTGCCAGAAAACCCTGAGCTATTACCATATGCAAATGGGTAATCAAACATGCTAAAAAAAGCAGCGTCTGTTTTTGCTCCTCTCCCATTGATTTGTTTCTCTCCTGTTTTAATAGCTTCCGGCTCGCTGCGGAAAGTATATCGGGAGGCGTTCACTACTTCCGGATATTCCTGTTTTAATGCTTCGGCCAGTGGTCCGGGCGTTACTACGCTTTTCTCATATTGCCGAAGAATAAGTTCCACCTGGAATATCCTGTCGGCTTTGGTATGAAACCTGTCAAAGCTCAACTCATTGGCCACCCAAAGAAAAATACCAACAGTGCAGGCGAGCCCCAGTCCTAGCCCCAGCACGCTCAGCGTTGAGAAAGCTTTGTTCTTTTTCATGCCTCTGAAGGCGAGTTTCAAATGGTTAGAAAACATTCCGTTGTAAATCTGTTGCATCCCTGATATTGGCTTCATAAGTGCCGGTTTTAGTAATTGAAAAACCTCCCACACAAAAAGCCACCTGGCTTTCCTTATCCCTCTCTCCTCCACCCTCTTCTCAAATCGCTCCACCAAATCTCCCTCAATATCTTCCCGGTAATCCGGGTGGCAGAACCATTGGAAGAAGCGGAGGGGGAGTTGGGGTGGGTGGTGCTTACTCATCTCTCAGCGCATGGATAGGGTTCGCAAGTGCCGCTTTCAGCACCTGGCTGGCAATGATCACAACACATAAAATAACCACCACTGAAATAGCGATGGCGAAAAGCCACCAGGCCACATCGACCCGGTAAGCAAAGCCTTCCAGCCAACTACTCAGCCCAAAGAACGTGACTGGTACCGCCAATGCCGAAGCAACCAGCACAAGCATCAGAAAGTCTCTTGACAGTAGCCCCAGCAAGCTGGAAGGTGAAGCGCCCAGGATCTTCCTGATTCCAATCTCTTTGGCCCTCTGCCGGGTGTCGAGTGCCGACAAACCGAGCAACCCAAGTACTGACAGCATCAAGGCAATGGACGCAAAAATCAGCACGAGCTTACCAAAGCGATCCTCTGCCTGGTACTGGGTCTGATAAGCCTGGTCGGCGAAATAATAGCTGAAGGGTCGCTTGGGGCCGAAATCTGCCCACTTGTCCTCCAAGCGGTCCACGACATCGTGCATATTGTTGCCGGAAACATCAAGGGTAAGTAAGGTGTATCGGGAAGGGTCAATCTGCAGGGCCAAAGGTGTTATCTTTTCTTTCAATGATTTGAAATGAAAGTCCTTTACTACACCAATCACTGTGCCCTTATACCGGTTTTGTTGCTCGAATGGCTTTCCTACTACCTCGGCCGGATTAGCATAACCCAGCGTTCTGGCAGCAATTTCATTGATAATTACAGCGCCTGTTAAGTCCGACTGCAGCTCTTCCTGAAAGCCCCTGCCTGCCACTATTTGCATTTTATACTGATTGATAAAATCAAAGTCGACACGATACAAATCGGAGACATAGCTGGTGATGTTACCATCGGCTCCGGGAATGAGCAGGTTGTACCGGCGGTCAATATTTCCAGGCACACAGGAAGACATGCTGACGGCCGTAACACCCGGGACGGCTAGCAACTCCTGCTTTACTGTTTTCTCATTGTCCCTGATGTTCTCGTCAAAATAGAAATCAAGCACCAGCTTCTGGTCTTTCGAATAGCCTAGCTCCTTGTTTTGCATAAAGTGAAGCTGCCGGTAAACGCCCAGTGTGGATGCTATCAGCATGACAGAAAAGAAAAACTGAGCAACCACCAGTGACTTTCTGATCGAGTGGCCCCGGGTGCCAGATTTCACTTTTCCCTTCAGTCCGCTGACCGGGTCGAACCCGGACAGAAAAAATGCGGGGTAAATACCTGCTAGAAGGCCCACCCCCACTGTCAAGGCGAGCAGGCTGCCAACAAAGCCGAGGTGGTTAAATATGTTGGTACTGATAGGCTTGCCCACCAGTTGGTTGAAGAAAGGGGAAAGCAGTACAAACAGCGCCAGGGCAAGTGTGAAAGCCACAAGAGAAAGAAACACAGCGTCTGCCAGAAACTGAAACAGCAATTGACGTTTGGCAGCACCAAGCACCTTTCGGATGCTGATTTCTTTGGCTCGGTTGAGCGAAAGTGCCGTTGAAAGGTTCACAAAATTGAATCCTGCGATAGACAACACCAGCAGCGCCACTATTGTCAAAATATAGACATTACTGATACTTCCTGTGACGGACGAGCCTGTCCTGAAACCACGTGCCTCGGCGTGCAGGTAAAGATCGGTAAGGGGCTCAATGGACATGTCATAGATGGGTTGTTCAGCCCCGACGTGCTGGGCGACAAAGCTGGTCAGCGCTTCGTTGAAACTGCTGATGTCCGGCTTGTTTTGAAGGAGCAGGTAGGTGTAGGTACCAAAGGCATGCCAGTTACTTTTGATGCCAGGATTCCAAACCTCTGTCAGCAACTTCATAGAAAGAAATACATCTGTCCTGAAATGGGAATTGTAAGGCATGTCTTTCATTACTCCGACTACATACACATTCGTGCTCCCATCGAGTGTAAGCTGCTTGCCCAGGCAGTCGGTGGTGCCGAAGTACTTAATAGCCGCACTTTCCGAAAGCACAGCGTCGTAAGGTCCGTCCAGTACCTTTGCTGAATTACTGGCTACCAGTGGCAGTGTGAATACTGAAAAAACTGAAGCATCGGCATAAGCCAGGTCTTCCCGCATGAATGTCTCCGGGTCCGACTGCACAATCATGTAATCCAGAAATACCCTGGCATAGTCGACCACCGCCGGAAAATTAGCCCCTACAGCAGGTGCCATCGGCGGTGCTGAGCTTTCGAGTCTGGCACCGTTCGGCGTTTGCACATCAGTGACGAGCCTGTAGATGTTCTCACTATTTTCGTGGTATTTGTCGTAACTCAGCTCAAACTCCACAAACAGCAGGGCAAAAAAACAGACCAAAATACCAGTCGTTAGCCCGACCAAATTAATGAAGGTAAATGCCTTATGGCTTTTCAGGTACCTCAGTGTGATCTTGATGTGGTTTTTTAGCATGCCGTAATGATCCAATCGTTTTGCGCCTTCAAATGGCCGTACAATGTCCGGCCTCAATAATTTCAAAACCTCCAGCCAAAAAAGGGCTTTGGCAGCAAATGCTCCTTTCTCCTCCACCCTCATCTCGAACCGTTCAGTCAGATCCCCCTCAATATCCTCCCGGTAATCCGGATGGCAGAACCAGCGGAAGAAGAGAAGGGGGAGTTTTGGGGGTTGGGTAGATTTATTCATTCCGTAGCGAGTCCACTGGATTTGAATGAGCCACTTTCAGCGCCTGGCTGCTTACGGTTATCAGTGCCACCACAGTCACAGCTACGCCAGCAAGTCCAAAGTACCACCACGACATGTCGATCCTGTAGCTGAAGCTGTCCAGCCACGATTGCATAAAGTACCAGGCAATGGGCACCGCCAGCACAAATGATATCAGCACCAGCTTCAGGAAATTGCCAGTCAACATTTTAAATATCCTACTGACTGATGCCCCAAGCACTTTTCTGATACTGATCTCCTTGCTACGCTGCTCCGCCATGAAGGCCGACAACCCAAACAGGCCAAGGCATGCCACAACCAGAGCGAGTACTGAGAAGCAGTTCAATATGTCTCCATATTGCGCCACTCCCTCATACATTCTATCGAAGCGAGCGTCCATAAAGTCGTAGCGCATAGGCTGGCCTGGTGCAAATTTGTTCCAAACCGTTTCGATTGATGCCAAAAGAGTGGCCACATCATCCGTATTAGCTTTGACAGAAATGACCGAGTAATTGTCCTGCCCCTGGTGCAGGATCACACCCTGGATCTCCTCTGCGAAAGTGTCGAAGTGGAAGTCTTCTACCACGCCTATTATTTCGTACTCGTTCCCATTATTTATCTTCTGACCAATAGGGTCATCGAGCCCGAGTTTCCTCACGAGGGTTTCATTGACGATCACTTTGTTTTGATTATTGCCTTTCTGTTCAGCGAAGTCTCTGCCTCTGGTAAGCTTCATCCCCATCGTCCCCAGGTAGTCCTCATCCACCTGCCAGTCCTGAATGGAAACTCCCTGGTCGTCTCCTCTCCCCACCACCTTCACCATGTCACCATTTCGTTTAGAATCAGGGCCATACACGGGCAGGTAGTCACTCACTGACACATTTTCGACTGCTGAAAGCGCCAATAGTTCATTTTTTAAGGCCTGGGTTTTGTCGCCTAGCGTGTTTGTTCCCCGAAGGAGAATCACCTGCTCCTTGTCAAAACCCAGCGGCTTGGTAAGGATATAATCCATTTGAGAGTTGATGACAACTGTGCCTGTGATAATGGCGATGGCCGTGGTAAACTGGAAGACCACCAGTACATTTCGCAACAATGCGTTCTTAGCCCCTTTGCTAACTCCTCCTTTCAATACGGCGACCGGGCGAAACCTGGAAAGGTATAAAGAGGGGTAAATGCCCGCCAAAACGCCTATAAAACCAGCGGATAACAAGAGTGCCGGGAAAAGCCACCAGGCTGTTGCCGGAAATGTCAAGTTCTTGCCAGAAAGCTCCCCCAAATAAGGCAGGGAAAGCCATGCCAGCAGCATACCTACCACAAAGGCAAGAAGGCTGAAAAGAGTAGATTCGATTAAGAACTGCTGAACCAGATGGGCCTTTGAAGAACCAAGTGTTTTCCGAAGCCCAATTTCCTTGGCCCTGGTAGCCGATTTGGCCGTTGACAAATTGACAAAATTAACACATGCCAGCAATAGAATAAAAATGGCAATAAGGCCAAACAGCCTTACCTGTCCAATGCCACTTTCAAAGAATCCGTCCTCGCCAAGCTGCCCTTTGTTGAGGTGAATATCCGTGATGGGTTGCAGGTGGTAAGTGAGACCGTTGATGATTTCTTCCTTAGTGGCATACCCACCATCGGCAAGGGCCTGTGCATGAAACTTTTCTGTGATCAGACTTAGTTTGGATTCCAGTGCCTTAATGTCAGCACCCGGTTTTACCTTGATATAGGTAGGGTAATTGGTGTTGAGCCAGCTGGTTCTTTCTCCCTTCCAAAACTCTTTGTCAGTCAACGAGATCAGAATATCAAACTCCATGGAGTTGTTCTCCGGAAAGTCTTCCATCACTCCGCCCACGATATAAGGATTATCCGTTTGCTCATTGAATATCAGTGTCTGACCTACCGCACTGCCTCCAGGGAAAAACTGCTTTGCCTTGGTTCTCGACAACACGATGGAATTAGGTTCAGCAAGTGCCGACTTCAGCGAACCCTCTACCATTTCAGGTTGGAGGATCTGCAATAACTCCTGATCGAAGTAAGCAACGTGCTCTTCGTAAGTGCTTTGCTCAGCGCCAGCAGGTCTGATTTGATTACCTCCTGCACCAAAAAGAGATGATTGATTCACCCTTCCAGCTTTTTCAATTTCAGGGAATTCTTCCTGGATCGTTCTGGCAAATGGATGCTGAAAATAAGAGCTAAAAAAATGCCCGGAACCAAAGCTTACATTGTACTCGGCGATTACCCTGTAAATTCTGTCTTTGTCTGGGTACTGCTGGTCGTAGCTGAGTTCGTATTGGATAAAAACAGCTATAACCAAACAGGCTGCAATACCAATGGACAGCCCACCCACTTTGATAGCAGAATACATTTTTTGCCTGATCATATTCCGCCAGGCGATTTTGAAATAATTCCTGAACATACCGTAATTGTTTAATTGAGTTTGACCTATAAAATTCTTCATGAGCGAAGGCCTGAAAAGCTTCAGCACCTCAACGGCAAAAAACCAACTGGCTCTTTTTGCTCCTCTTTCTTTCGCTTTACCTTTAAACCGCTCCACCAAATCACCTTCAATATCCTCCCGGTAATCCGGATGGCAGAACCAGCGGAAAAAACGGAGAGGGAGTTTGGGTGGATGGTGGTTACTCATCTTACTTGTCTTTCAATGCAAATAGTCTTTATCTGTTCGATCACTGACTTAATATTACCTTCAACTTCTGCATTAGTAAATCGAATAACATTGACTTCAAATTGCTCAATTTCTTCTGTCCGTCCAGCGTCGTATTCCATCTGTTCAGCCAAGTCATGATACCCTCCGCCAATTTCAATTACTAGCCTCACAGGGTGGGAATAAAAGTCGGCAACGAAAGTGCCGATAGGATGCTGCCTTTTAAATCGAAGTCCCAACAGCTTGTTGGCACGAAGCTCTTCCCATAGCAACTTTTCCGCTAAAGTCTGATTAGCACGAAGCTTCTTTGCATTTTTAAAAATCGTCGAAGAAGCATTGTAAAACATATTTCCGCTATCACTCATTTGCGTTCTCTTTTAAACAATCGTCATTTCTGGAAAAGGGCCAGCTCCCTTCAGGGTTGGGGAAAATGGTACTTTTTACAGAAGACAATATTTTCAGCGATAATTCTTTCATGAACCAGACTTGCTTCAAAGTTTCAAACTCCGTTAACCCCTGCCCAAAGGGAGCGGAGGTTGAAAATTCATAGATGATTTTGGATTTAAAAGAACGCATTCCCCCTCTAGGGCTGAGGTAAAAATGCGTTCTTTTAAATCCCGATTATGCATCATTTAAACGCCACCTCAGGTATCGCATTCCACAGCCCCAGTCGTTGTTCTTTCAACTCTTCCATCGCCTTTTGTCCATATTGCGTTACAGTAAAATACCTTTTGCGCTTCCCCCCTCTTACCTGTGTGGCCTCTCCAAACTCTGAAGACAGAAAACCTTTCTTCTCCAACCGTCTAAGCACGGTTTGCAATGAACCGATGCTTACCTTCCTGTTGAGCCTTTTTTCCATCTCTTCTATGATGGCTATCCCGTAAGCTTCTCCGTACAGCACAGCAACCGTCAAAAGGACTACTTCTTCAAACTCGCCCAGTTGATATTTTCCCATAGTTTCTAATATTTACCTTAAACGTAGTTATTATAATTTATACTTCAAACAAGCGTCAAATTATTTTTACCTTGATTGTAGTTTATATATCGAAAACTTATCCAAATGAAACCAATGCACACCTACAAGGTTAGTTTGACCTCCTTACTCAAGTAGTCTGAGTCACAACCTGGCATTCAGAATCACGCCCGGGAAATTTGCATAAACGGACGAACCAAGTCGAACATGCAAATTGACCTTTCTGAGAACGTATTGTTTACTTCGGATGAAAGCGGCTCCACAAGTTTGGAAAGTGCTGAAACAAAATGTATCTAACTACACGGTTCTGACTTTTTTGAAGAAAAGAATGCTTTAAATTAAACGAGTAATATTTTTGATTCCGGCATCAGACTTCCCCCTGTATTTGAAAACGCTTTTCAAAATAAACGTTAAGCGACTCGCCATTCACATTCCCCTGGCAAGCAAGCATCTTACATACACCAAATTCATCATACTTACTACCCCCAGAACCGGCTCGACACTTCTTCATACTTTTTTAAACTATCACCTCAATGTCCTTTCGCTCGGCGAACCACAGAATGGAGATTTGCCGGCAAAACGCTGGAAAGCTTACCCAAAATTGATTAAAGCAGTTGGATTCAAAGCTTTTTATGACTCAAGTAGTAGGCTGCCAGTAAAAGAAATGTTGAGTCAACACAGTAAAAATGAAAGCGTGAAGATTATATGGTTGAGACGAAGGAATAAATTGAGGCAATGGGTTTCGCTGAAAATTGCCGAAAACACGGGAGAGTGGTCGGCAGTGAGAACCAGTTTAAACGGCAGCCCATTGAAGCTCTCCCCATCTGAATTTGCTGAATACGTAGCAAAGATGGGGGAAACAGATTCCCAAATTCAGGATCACCTCACCGGAAAAAGATACGTGACTATATTCTATGAGGATCTTACCGAAAACACCGAGCTTGAAATGAAAAAGGTTTGGAACTTCCTCGCTGTGGCGCCTATCAAACCCGCATCGCTTTTGAAAAAGCAGCATCCACAACCGCTAAATGAGCTCATCACGAATTACAACGATTTTATTCAAATGACAGATCAATAGGTAAACGATTGGCTAGTTAACCCAAGGCCGCCGCTATTCGATTGGATTTACTTTTTTTATTAAAAAAATAATGGGGCCGCTATCAAAAGCAAGCCCCTTTTTGTATTCGCAGCCTCAAACTTATCCCCTCAACCTTCTTCTTACAACATGTTTTCTCGCCTTTACATCCAACTCTATTATCTGAGTTTCACCGTTGATAGTTACCTCTGCCAGGTTATCGCACTCGCCATCGCCATAGTCGATGACAATAGTTGCACTGGGCGCAACGGTTTCAATCACACCCGACACTGGGAAGAAATAGCCCTGGGCTCCACAGCGTCTTTTGAAGACAAGGCGCTCGGTGATGGTGCTGCTATAATTCTCACCGTCTCTGTTGACTCCTTCAGCGGATCCCTCCACAAACGATTCGTCCTGAGCAGGGTTCTCTGCCCTCGACCAGGTGCGGGTGTGCTCAGAATCACGAGTTGCAAAGGTGCCGTCGTTCCATGTAAGCTTTCCACCTACCACCTCAGTTCTGAATTGAGGAGCGCTTGACTCATCTGCTGTGATATTCGTAATGGTACGAACTCCTTCCACTTTTACACTGTCGATATAAAAATCTTCGAATGTCACACTGCGTGAAGCACCTGGTTTAAACCATCTTTCGTCACTGTAGGTGACAATAATTTTTCCTCGCCTGGTTCGGCCATCACCCTCACATCCATCTCCGTAGTCAATCGTCACGGTGTTATTCTCATGATCGTGGGTTACCACGGCACATTCGATCAAAGCATCACGCATAATTTTTCCTCCGGATGCCTCGTCATAGCTAATACCTGCTTCCACCACATTGTCTACATCCTCAAAAGCCACGTCCATCGATGCTTCAGTGTCTACTGCGACATCTTCGAAAGCCGACGCAATAGCATCATCATTCAAACCATCCTCTTCGTTGTTGCAGGAAGCCAACCACACCATGGTTCCTCCCACCATTGTCATCATCATTAATCTCTTTAGCAAATTCATATCTAATAGAAGTTTGTTTGCTGCTTTGATGAGGTCGGGTGGAAAAGGTTTAATGTGGGATTGAAAAAATTCTAAAAAATATTGAAATAGATTAAAAATTACTACTGACCCGCATTGTCGAAATCTCTCCATTTATCGTGGATCTCACATCGTTATCACATTCTCCTTCACCGTAGTCAACAATAAAGCTGACTCCTTTCATGGTACTCTCGACCTTTCCGTACGAAGGAAAAACTTTGCCTACCACCAGGCAGGTTCGCCTGAAGCTCAACTTCTCGGTTACTATACTGGAATATTCATAACCATGTCGGTTGACGCCGGAGGCTACGCCTTCCCAGCTGTATTCGTTGTGCATTGGGAGGTGTGCAAGGCGAATGGTTCTTATTTGGTTCAATTGACGGGTGGCGTAGGTGCCATCAGGCCAGGTACACCTTCCCTGCCCCCACCTCACTTCATATTTTCTTTCCGTTAGCGCTCCCTTTGATCTATAGGTGAATGAGAAATCGCCTTCTACTAATACATGATCTATTTTGAAATTAACAAAAGAAATACGGTACGTCGCTTCATCAACCAGTCGCAGGTCTGTGTAGGTGATCAGCAGTAACCCACTCCGCCACACATCCCCCGCCCAGGCACCTCCATTTCCAAAATCAACACTGATAATTTGGTGTTTTTTGTCGTGGGCTACCATAGCGCCCTGTAGCCACGGCTCCTCCTGTTTCGGCCCGTCAACGGCCCACTTCACCGCAGCATCAACTACCTGGCCAACAAGCTCTGGCATGGCTGTCATATAAGCTTCTGATCGCAGAGAAACATCCTTATAGTCATCCGGCATCGGTGGCTGATCGGCTTCCAATTCTGGAGTACAGGCATGCACGGTCAAAAAAAGTGCGGCAAAAAACGCACGACAGGCAGGTCTTGGAGTGGCTTCCACAGTGTCTTTAGTTTAATAGTAGAAATAGTTAAGCCTGATGGCGAATCCCGGCAACGCACAAAGCGGCGAGACACACGGTCTCAATGCAGGATCATACCACAGTCAGGGCTATCTTCAATGGTGTAGTAGCATACCTCAAAACGTCCAACTTCAATTTCAAAAAAGCATATGTCATCTCTATCCCCCTGTTTGCAGGATAATTCATTTCACTGGTTACATATGTGTTTGATATAATTAACCGGCTGTGTAGCTTCCCAAAAAAACTAATCTGAACAATGCAACATTTACCCAACAGACTGTGGAGCATGGCATTCTTGCTCCTTTTCACGAGCTTCCTTTCTATGGGCCAGGTGCTCGACATGGAGCTACTCAAAGGCATCAAACCACGTAATATTGGCCCGGCAGGCATGAGCGGCCGGGTTACAGCCGCCGACGTGGTGCAAAGCAACCCCGACATCATCTACCTGGGCACGGCATCGGGCGGCCTTTGGAAGTCGACTGGCGGCGGCACCAGCTGGAAACCCATCTTCGAAAAAGAAAAGGCAGCGTCCATTGGCTCCATTGCCATCTATCAGAAATCGCCCGATATCATTTGGGTGGGAACCGGCGAGGGCAACCCCCGCAACAGCCAAAGCATGGGCAATGGCGTGTACCGCAGTCTCGACGCCGGCCAAACCTGGCAGCATATGGGGCTGGAAAACACCCGCACCATCCACCGCATTTTTGTACACCCCGACGACCCCAACACAGTGTGGGTAGGTGCACAGGGCAACGCCTGGGCCGATAGCCCCGACAGAGGTGTGTTCAAAACCACCGACGGCGGCAAAACATGGAAAAAAGTTTTGTTTGTCAATAACCGCACAGGCATCGCCGATCTGACAATTGATCCAACCAACCCCAACAAGCTGATCGCTGGCATGTGGGAATACCGCCGCTGGCCCTGGTTCTTCAAGTCGGGCGGCGAAGGATCAGGCATCTACGTGTCGGTCGATGGCGGTGAAAACTGGACTAAGAGAACCTCCGACGACGGTTTGCCGGAAGGTGAGATAGGAAAAACCGCTATCGCTATTGCCCCATCCAACCCTGAGGTTGTTTACGCACTTGTTGAAACCAAGAAAAATGCGCTCTATAAGTCTATAGATGGTGGAAAAAAATGGGCCAAAGTACAGGATCAGGATGTGGGTGACAGGCCGTTTTACTACTGGGACCTTCGTGTTGATCCGAAGAATGAGAACACACTTTACAATGTTTATGGCATCGTAAAAGTCAGCATCGACGGTGGTAAGACCTTCGAAACACTGGCAGGCGGTGACAAGGTGCATGTGGATCACCACATGTTCTATGTGCTGCCTACCGACGCCTCTCTGATGCTTGATGGCAACGACGGCGGCGCCTATATCTCCCGTGACAGAGGCAAAACCTGGCGCTTTGTAGAAAACCTGCCAGTTGGGCAGTTCTACCACGTGAATGTGGACATGGCTACGCCCTACAACGTGATGGGTGGCATGCAGGACAACGGTAGCTGGAGAGGCCCGAGCCAGTCGCTGCACAACGGCGGCATCCGCAATGGCTACTGGGACGAGATTGCTTTCGGTGATGGCTTTGATGTGGTGCCTGTTCCCGGCGACTTGCGCTATGGCTACGGCATGTCGCAGGGCGGTTTCCTTTCATACCTCGATTTTGAAACCGGCTTCAGCCAGTTCATCAAACCTAATCACCCCGACAACGTGTTTCTTCGCTTCAACTGGAATGCTGGCATCGCTCAGGATCCATTTGATCCCAATACCATTTACTACGGCAGCCAGTTCATTCACAAAAGCTCCGACCGGGGACAAAACTGGAGCCTGATCTCCGGCGACCTCACCACGAACGACCCAGAAAAGACCAAGCTGGAAACTGGCGGACTAACTTTTGATGCTACTGGTGCCGAAAATCACTGCACCATTCTCGCCATTGCTCCAAGTCCGCTGGACAAAAACATCATCTGGGCTGGCACCGACGACGGCAATGTACAGCTAACCAGAGATGGCGGCAAAACATGGACAAATCTCTCAGCCAACATCAAGGGCTTGCCAAAAGGTGCCTGGATACCGCAAATCAACGCTTCCACCTACAATGCAGGGGAGGCCTTTGTGGTGGTGAACGACTACCGCCGGGGCAACTGGGCACCGATGCTCTACCAAACCAAAGACTTCGGTAAAACATGGGTCAATCTGGTCAGCGAGCAAAAGGTATACGGCTATGTGCTATCCATGGTGCAGGATCCTATTGAACCAAAACTCATGTTTACCGGAACAGAATTCGGGCTCTATGTTTCCATTGATGCAGGACAAACCTGGACAAAATGGACCAATGATTACCCAACCGTATCTACTTACGACCTGAAGATTCACCCGAGGGAGCATGACCTTGTAATTGGTACTTTCGGGCGGGCACTTTGGGTGATGGATGATATCAGACCATTGAGAGAAATGGCCAGCAAGGGCGCTCAGGTGATTGCGCAGCCGCTCTATGCTTACCCTGCGCCTGACGCCTACCTTTTTGCCTACAAAGAAGCGGCAGGCACCCGTTTCCACGGCGATGCTATTTTCAGAGGTGACGACAGGGAACCCGGAGCGCTGCTCTCCTACTCTGTAAAAGCGACCTCGAAGCAAGACACCACCATCAAGTCGGACACTGCGAGACTGCAAATATCAGACGCCAGCGGCACCGTCATCCGCAACCTGTTTCAGGTGGTGGAAAAGCCCGGTCTGCAGCGTATCATTTGGGGTCTTGATAAAAAAGGCGTTCGCAGCCCTGAGAGTGCCAAGCCTAAAGCAGGCGCCGCCGAGCCAAGTGGCTTTAGCGTATTGCCGGGCACCTACACAGTAAAGTATACTTATGCAGGTAAAGAAGCTACAACGAAAGTTGAGGTAAAAGCCGACCCACGGTTTACATTCAACCAGTCGGCTGCGGCACAAATGAGCCAGCGCTTTGATCGTGTCAATGCCATCATGGAAAAGGCAACAGCTGCGGTGGATAAACTCAACGATGCCAAAGCCACCATCGCCAAAGTGAATGCTGCGATGGAAGACAGCCCCATCGAAGGCAAGGAAGCACTCAAGAAACAAGGAGCCGAACTGGAGAAGAAGATCACTGAACTAAAAGAGCGGCTGAAGTCGAAAGAGGATGTGCAGGGTATTTACGATGACCCCACTGTAGCTTCCAGTCGTCTGTTCATGGCCATGTACCAGGTGGGCAATCCCTACAACAGTCTCAACACCAATCAGGAATGGGCAATTGCCCATGCAGAAAAGGCAACGGATGAGGGTGTAGCCAACGTTGATGCTTTCTTTAACACCGAATGGAAAGCCTACAAAGAAAAGGCCGGAGCTATCAACTTCTCGCCTTTTAAGGATTAAATAACTTAAGTACAATTGTCAGTCTGAGCTTGCCGAAGACAGCTTGTCGAAGCATTTTTGCAATTACCCGCCTTCGACAAGCTCAGACTGACATTTCTTTTTACCTTGCCACTATTCAACCAACAAAACTTTAATGCCCACATACAAAGCCATTATTTTCGATTTCGACGGCACACTTCTCGACACCGAAACCTTTCACTTCCATATCTGGAATGAAATTCTTTCTGAGTACAATATCATCGTCAGCTATGAAGAATACCTCGACGTATTTGCCGGCGTACCCACTCCCGTCAATGCACAAATGCTGGTCGAAAAACACAATTTATCTATATCCCAGCAGGCGTTACTGGAGAAGAGAGAAAACCTGGCTCTGGAGCGGATGAAAACCGGCACCTTCAAAATGATGCCTCATGCCAGAGAAACACTGGACTTCTTTTTCGACAAAGGCTACCCAATGGCCCTCGCCACAGGCAGCCCCCGGCCCGACGTCGACCTGCTGATGGAGCGAATGGATTTGGCGAAGTATTTCAAAATCACCGTAACCAGAGACGACGTAAAAGTCAGCAAGCCCCATCCGGAAAGCTACCAGAAGTGTGTCGACTTCCTCGGTTTTCCCAAGGCAGACTACCTCGTGTTTGAAGACACGCCAAACGGTACGCTGTCAGCCAAAAACGCCGGCCTCACCTGCTTTGCCGTGCAACACGACGTGCGGGAACACCCCCGGCTGCAACATGCCGACAAACTCTTCAATGACATGAAGGCTGCTATGGACTTCCTCAGAGGAAACAAGCTGATTTAGGCAAAGCCGTTGTGTGTCAAGAAAACACATACAATGATGTTTTTTATTTCCCATATTACAGTATATTAATGGGACAATGGGAGTCGATTGTTTAAACATAAACAGCAGACTTTTTTTAGATGATAAGAAACTACTTACCCGACGACTACGCCAAAGTAATGGAAGTGTTCAGGCTGAATGTACCTCAGTTTTTTGCCAGTGAAGAAGAAGCTGATTTAACTGACTACCTGAAAGAGCACGGTGAGAGTTATTACGTAATTGAAGTCAAAGGAGAAATAATTGGCGCCGGCGGCCATCATTATCCGTTGCCTGGTGTGGGCCGACTTTCCTGGGATTTTTTCCGCCCCGAAGTACAAGGTAAAGGCTGGGGTCGCAAACTGATCAACCATTCACTCGACGAAATCAGAAGCAAAAAACATGTAAAACGACTGGAAGTGTGGACGTCACAACAGTCCTATCAGTTCTATGCCAAGTTTGGCTTCAATGTTCATCGGGTGGAAAAAGATTTTTGGGCTAAAGGTTTCGACCTCTATCACATGGAAATGATCGCTGATAAAATTCAGCGGCCAACCTACTTCTAAACCTTCGGAAATGTTGGTTTGTCTATAGGGAATTTTGTAAACTGACTAGCAAAACACTACCTATGGAGAATCTGTTTTGGATGCATTTTATTCTTGGACCCTTCTTTCTTGTTATCGCTTTCCTTTTCAAAGCATTCCCTCCTAAGAGCATCAATTACCTGTACGGCTACCGCACCACACGGTCGATGAAATCAGACGTCGCTTGGCACGCAGCTAACAAGCTAAGCGCCAACCTCATGGTGGGAGTCGGCTTTGCAACCTGCCTGGCTCAAGGCATTTTCTACACCACAGACATGGCTTTCGAGGCCTACGTTGGCTGGTCAAGTGGCGTGTTAGTAGTCCTTCTGCTCGCTACCATTCCTGTTGTTGAAGCACATCTAAAGAAGAATTTTGACGAGCAGGGCAATCCCATATCAAAATAAGATGAGCCAATATTTGACCGCCTTCTTTTTGCTTTGTATCCTGTGTATTGGCTGCGAGCAAAAAGCTGCAAGGAAACCCAATATCCTATTTATTCTGGTAGACGACCTCGGCCACAAAGACCTCAGCGCCACAGGAAGCAACTTCTACGAAACGCCCAATATCGACAAGATAGCAGCCGGGGGCATGATGTTTACTCAGGGATACGCAGCCAGCCGGGTGTGTAGTCCGTCAAGAGCCAGCATCATTTCGGGTCGGTTTACAGCACGCCATGGCATCACCGACTGGATTGGAGCCAAATATGGCGAAGACTGGAGGTCACTGAACAGGTTCGACAAACTACTGCCTGCCGACTACACACACTACCTCCCTCATGAATACGTAACGTTGCCGGAAACTCTGAAAGAAAACGGGTACAAAACCTTCTTTGCAGGCAAATGGCACCTGGGCGACAGGGGATCGTATCCCGAAAACCATGGCTTCGATATCAATGTGGCGGGTTGGGACAAAGGAAGCCCGATGGGTGGCTACTTCTCGCCATACGAAAACCCGAAGATTTCGGATGGCCCTAAAGGCGAGAACCTGTCCATCCGAATGGCACAGGAAACAGCCAGTTTCATTGAAAGCCACAAAGACTCCACCTTCTTTGCCTTTCTGTCATTTTATGCCGTGCATGGCCCCATTCAAACGAACGAAGAAAAGTGGACAAAATACCGCACCAAAGCGGAACAAATGGGGCTTGCCGAAAATGGCTTCGAAATGGAAAGCGTGCTTCCTATTCGGGTAACGCAGGACAATCCGGTGTACGCCGGACTCGTCGAAACCATGGATGAGGCCGTCGGTATTGTGCTCGACAAACTCAAAACACTTGGCCTGGACGAAAATACGATCATAGTGTTCACCTCCGACAACGGCGGTGTTTCCTCCGGCGACAATTTCTCAACTTCCAATCTTCCGCTGCGGGGTGGCAAAGGCTACCAATGGGAAGGCGGAACGAGAGAACCCTTTTTCATCAAAGTGCCCTGGCTGAACAGCAACGGAGCCAAAAGCAATGTACCTGTTATCAATACCGACTTCTACCCTACCCTGCTGGAGCTGGCCAAAATACCACTGAAACCCAGCGAGCATATCGACGGCGTGAGCCTTGTGCCACTGCTGGAAGGAAAATCAATTGCTGAGCGGCCGCTGTACTGGCACTACCCACACTACGGCAACCAGGGCGGCGAACCGTCTTCTGTAATCCGGCTGGGCAATTGGAAGCTCATTCACTACTGGGAGGATGGCAGAGAGGAGCTCTACAACCTGAAAAATGATGAGGCTGAAAGAAACAACGTGGCTTCACAGGAAATTGAGACAAAAGAAAAACTTAGTAAACAGTTGCTGGGTTGGTTGAAAGAAGTCAATGCTAAAATTCCAGTGCCCGACCCGGAATACGACCCTGTTAAGGCGTTACAGCGACACGAAGACATTGTAAACAATCTCTGGCCAAGGCTGGAGCAGCAGAGAAAAGACATGCTTACTCCCGGCTGGTCGCCCAATGCCGACTGGTGGGGAAGCAAAACGATCGACTAACAGGACACCACAGTATGGAAATGACTTTGCCTATTCACATATTTACCTTGGCATCAATGCTTAACCGATACCTATGAGACTACTACTCCTACTTTCGCTGGCTATTCTGGCGAGCTGCACTACGAATGGCAACGAACCTGGTAAAATATCTCCAGTCGACCTCACCTGCGAGTACCTCGAAAACCCCTCAGTAGTTGACGTGGCCCACCCCCGGCTAGCCTGGATCAACACTTCCATCGGCAACGAAAGAGGGCAAAGGCAAACCGCATGGCAAGTACGGGTGGCAAGCAGCCAGGAAGGCCTTGAAAAGCCAGACCTTTGGGACAGCAAGAAAGTTGATTCTGAGCAATCGGATCGGGTCGAATACCAGGGCAAGACACTCACCAGCAGGACCGAATGCTGGTGGCAGGTGCGGGTATGGGACAAAAACGGCAACCCTTCGGACTGGAGCGAGCCAGGTAAATGGAGAATGGGTTTGCTGGAGGTATCCGACTGGAAAGCGCAATGGATTGGCGCACCCTGGCAGGGCGAAGAGGCGCTGCCAAAACCTGGCGGAGGACCTGATGGAAGACCAAAGGAATTTGCTGGCCCTGCCCCCATGCTTCGCAAAGAGTTTGAAATCACAAAAGAGATTGACAAGGCCGTGGCCTATGTGACTGGCCTGGGTTACTTTGAATTCTATGCCAATGGTAAAAAAGTAGGCGACGATGTGCTGGTGCCTAACCAGACCAACTACGGCAAGCGCCCCGGACTGAATACTTCTTATATCAACGTGCAGGACGATTTTAGACGGTACAAAGTGATGTATCTGGCCTATGATGTCAAAGAGCACTTAAAGCAGGGCAAAAATGCTATCGGCAGCATATTGGGCAACGGCTTTTACAACCCTGCTAAGTTCTGGGCGGAGGGCTACGGCTCGCCCCGTTTCCTGGGGCAGGTACATATTACCTACAAAGACGGAACAGAGGATGTGATCGTTAGTGATGAGAGCTGGAAAGCCTCACAAAGCCCTATTCTCATGGATATGGTGTATTACGGAGAAGTATATGATGCCAGGAAAGAACAACCAGGCTGGAGTACTGCCGACTTTGACCAGTCTTCCTGGGAGCCTGTGGCAAAGAGAAAAGCTCCTGAGGGTGAGCTGGTGGCACACACTGCTTACCCTGATAAAGTTACCGAACGATTGGAGCCCGTTTCCATAGAGAAGCTGGACAACGGCAACTACAAAGTCGACTTTGGGGTCGAAATATCAGGCTGGGTGCGATTCAATAATGTAGAAGGGCCGGAAGGCCATCAGATCGACATCTCATTCAATGGCAACCTCTACTCTGGCGACAATACCTACATTTTTAACGGAAAAGGCCCCACCTCCTATGCACCCAGGTTCAACTGGTTTGTGTTTAGCGGCATCGAAATAAAAAACTGGCCGGGAGAGTTAAAAAAAGAACATCTCACAGCGGAAGCAGTCAATACCTACGTGGAAGAATCAGCGGTTTTTGAAACCTCCAATCAGCTATTCAATGACATCAACAAGATCTGGCGTCGCAGTCAAACTGACAATATGCACGGCGGCATTGCCAGCGACTGCCCGCACCGGGAGCGTTCTGGATACACCGGCGATGGCCAGGTAGCCTGCTCCATGGTCATGCACAACTTCGACACAAAGAACTTCTACTACAAGTGGATACAAGACATGTATGAAGCTCAAAACGTAGAAACGGGCTACGTACCCAACGGTGCTCCCTGGCAGCCAGGTTGCGGCGGTGGTGTGGCCTGGGGGGCAGCTATCTGCATCATGCCATGGGAGTTTTACACGCAATATGGAGCGCTGGATATGCTGGAAGACAATTATGATGGTATGCAAGGCTATATCCGCTACATGCAAACGTGGGTAGATGAGGACGGCATCATGTTCTCCCAACGGAGAAATGGCTCTGGCGAAATCCTCAAGTGGTTCAACCTGGGCGAATGGGTATCGCCGGGTGAGTTAATACCTGATGACATGGTACACACTTTCTACTTCTGGCACTGTGTTGAAATTGCGTCGAAAACCGCCCGGATATTGGGTAAAAAGGGAGAAGCCGAAGCCTATGAATCATTGGCGGAAACGACCCGTCACGCTTTTATGAAAAAATTCTATGACTCTGAAACCGGAAGCTATGGCAAGGGTGGCGGCAATATCCTGGCGCTGAGAATGGGCGTGCCACCCGGGCAATTCGAGCAGGTGAAAGTTGCGCTGATAGCAGACATAAAAGCGGATAACGGACATCTCGACACAGGCATTTTCGGCACAAGATTCTTCTTTGAGGTGCTAGCCAGCAATGGGCTCAATGACCTGGCCTATGAGGCATTGAACAAAACTGACGAACCCAGCTTTGGGCATTGGCTGGAGCTGGGCTCTACCACTACCCGGGAGCACTGGAGCGAAGATGGTTCATTCAACCACCCGATGTTTGGCGGTGGCCTTGTATGGCTTTACAAGAACCTGGCGGGTATGCAAACCGATATTGCCAACCCTGGCTATAAGCACATCATCTTCAGACCACAGCCTGTTGATGAGCTTGACTTTGTCACTTATTCCAACAAAACCATATATGGGCAAGCCGGAATTACCTGGAAAAACCAACCAAATGACTTTCAAATGGACGTTACCGTTCCTGTAGGAAGCACTGCAACCGTCTATATTCCTGCGAGTGAAAAAGAGGCAGTGACCGAAGGCGGTGAAAAAACCGAAAATTCTGCCAGCGTCAATTTTAAAGGCATGGAAGAAGGCTACGCTGTTTTTGAGGTGGGAAGTGGTAATTATAATTTCGTTGCAAAGAAATAAAAGCCGGAACATTCTCTCGGGTTTCTACGTGTTGCTTGCTTGTGAACACGAAAAATCACTACGACCAACACCTGTCACATTTTTACAGCTGGATGGTTGGCGACTTCGAGCAGAAGGCGGCAGAGCAGCAAACATTCTTTGAGAAAAACGGCATCATTCCTGAGTCGTTCGGTCTGGCCATTGACCTTGGTGCCGGCCACGGGCTTCAGGCAATACCGCTGGCGAGACTGGGATTTAGTGTCACTGCTATCGACTTCAGCGCTGTGCTCCTCAAAGAGCTTGAGGAGCGCAAAGGCCACCTGGACATTTCGACTATCGAAGCCGATATAACTGACACATACTGGCACGGATCCCTCAAACCAGAGCTTGTCGTTTGTATGGGCGACACCATCAGCCATTTGGAAAGCTTCGAACAGCTCGAAGCCCTCACGCTCACATTATCAAACCTGCTTACCAGAGAAGGAAAGCTTATCTATTCCTTTCGTGACTATAACCAGGCGCTAGAAGACACGCAGCGGTTCATCCCTGTTAAAAGTGATAGTAACAGAATACACACGTGCCTGCTGGAGTACTTTGACAGCACGGTGCGAGTGACAGATCTGCTACACGAAAAACAAGGCGATATTTGGCAGCAGCAGGTGAGTTCGTACACCAAGCTCCGCCTAACCTCCGACATGGTCAGCGCAATGATCGAGAAAAGCGGATTGAATGTGATAAGCGAGGGTGTCCACAACAGAATGAGCTACCTGATTGCTCAAAAGTAGCTGTTGAGGTGTTATTCTAGTTCCGCTTCCAATGATTAGTTATTATCTGCTTATAGACAGATAATACACTTTATCTGCTTTAGAACAGATAAATTTGATTACCTGCGCCAGGACAGATATTTCTCATTAAATGAACATCCGTTGCCAAAAAAGGCTATTGAGAACCACTTTTCATCTACCTTCGTCGCTCTATGCAAGCCATTACTTTAACGGGAAAAGAAAAATGGGCAGCGCTGGGCCTAGCTGCTCTCGGTTCCACTATGTTCAGTGCCAAAGCTGTGTTCATTAAGCTGGCCTATCAGTTCGATATTTCATCCATCGACCTTATGTCACTGCGAATGCTCATGGCCCTGCCTTTCTACGCAGGCATTTTGTGGTGGACCAATAGAAAGAAAGAACCGATGGTCATTACCCGCAAGGACATATGGCGCATTGTCCTGTATGGCATCATGGGTTACTACATCGCCAGCTATTTCGACTTTTGGGGACTGGAATATGTGAGTGCCAGCATGGAGCGGCTTATCCTGTTCATTTATCCAACGCTGGTGGTGATATTGTCTGCCATTTTCACCAAAAAGAAAGTAACGAAGTGGGAAGTGCTGGCCATTGGCATTACCTACTCCGGCATGCTCCTTGCCTTTTTCGACAAAATCAAAATAGGTGGGGTACATGAAACGCTGATTGGAGGCAGTCTCATTTTTGTGAGTGCGCTTACCTATGCCATTTACCTGATTGGCAGCGGAAGGTTGATCCCGAAGTTTGGTACGGTTCGCTTCACCTCATTGTCAATGATAGTGGCTTGCATCGCTGTCATCTTCCACAACCTCATCGCCAATGGGCAATTGGCCTTGCTTGACTTCCCCTGGCAAATCTATACCCTGGCATTGATGATTGCCCTCATCTCAACGGTGATTCCATCCTTCCTGATATCGGAGGCCATCAAGCGCATAGGCTCTTCGGAGGTAGCCATTACCGGAAACATCGGCCCCATCTCCACCATTATCCTGTCCATGATTTTCCTCCACGAAGTCATCGGCCTCTGGCAATGGGTCGGCACGGCCATTGTGTTGTTTGGGGTAAGCCTGCTATCTAGAAAGAAGGGATAGTATTCTCAAAAACCACTTTATTTCGCCCAACCAGGCATTGCTTCGCTTGTTGTTGTTGTTGTTGTTGTTGTTGTCGTGGCCTTGTGTCCTCACAAGCCACTTCTTCACTCGTGACATTGGTTGTGGCCTTGGGTCTCCACAAGCCACCTCACTTCACCCACCTGTCGTTGTGGCCTTGTGTCTTCACAAGCCACTTCTTCGCTCGTGGATCTTTATCTACCAAAAATCACTGCCGTCAGACTTAGCGTTCCCACAAACCGCTTTTGCGATGGTTTGTGAAGACACGAAACCATAACAAAAGCTACAAATCGTGTGTGGTTTTCTGTCTTCATGACTCAATGTCGTTGTGGCCTTGTGTCCTCACAAGCCACTTCTTCGCTCGTGGATCTTTATCTACCAAAAATCACTGCCTTCAGACTTAGCGTTCCCACAAACCGCTTTTGCGATGGTTTGTGAAGACACGAAAC
>NZ_CAXBCJ010000010.1:0-243551 GCF_963974565.1 uncultured Imperialibacter sp.
CAAATCGTGTGTGGTTTTCTGTCTTCATGACTCAATGTCGTTGTGGCCTTGTGTCTTCACACGCCACCTCACTTCGCCCAAGCCGGCACTGCTCCCCCCATATCAAACACCGGCACAGCCACGAGGTAAAGAACAATCGTCAACAACAGAATGCTGATCAGGTTCAGCCAGAACCCCGCCCGGGCCATTTGCGGAATGGTCACCAGCTCACTGCCAAAAATGACCGTGTTGGTGCCCGTACCCGACGGCAGCATAAAGGCAAATGAACAGGCAATGGTGGCTGGTATCATCAGCATGTAAGGATGTGTGCCGCTGCTCACAGCCATGGTAGCCAGCACTGGCAGGAAGATATTGGCCGTAGCTGTATTGGAGTTGATCTCCGTCAGAAAAGTCATCAGCGTGATCACACTCAGTAGCACCAGTAGCGGCGACCAGTTGGCTATAAACTGAAGCTCTGTGCCCAGCCACGCCGCCAGGCCAGTGGTTCCGAAGCTCTCAGCGATGGCATAGCCTCCGCCAACTATCATCACCGTGCCCCAGGGAATGGCCTCGGCTTGCTTCCAGGTGATCATTCTCTTGCCGGACTCGCTTTTGTCGGGCAAAAAGAACAGGAGCAGGCAAGAAAAAACCGCCACGGTAGAATCATGCACCCAATCGGACACGCCAAGCAAGCTGGCCCACCCTGGGAGCACAAAGTCATCAACCACAATGTCTCTGCGAAAAACCCATGCAAGTGCTGTAAAGATGAATATCCCAAGCACCATTTTCTCAGCCGGTTTCATCGTGCCGAGTCCTTTGAGCTCTTTTTCCACAATCTCCTTACCCCCTTCAAACTTCCCTTCGATCTTAAAATACCTGACGAGGTAGAACCAAATCAGCGGAAGGAAGATGACAATGAGCGGCACCCCCAGCAGCATCCATTGGAAGAATGGAATCTCAGGAGCATCCGGGTAAAGCTTTTGAACCATGCCCGCAAAGACCATGTTGGGCGGGGTGCCAATGAGGGTGCCTGTTCCTCCAATACTACAGGCGTAGGCGATGGCCAGCATCAGGGCAATTCCGAAGTCTTTGTTGTGCCCCGAGGCTTCATTTTCCCTGCTGATAATAGCCATTGCAATAGGCAGCATGAGCAGCGCTACTGCTACGTTCGCAATCCACATCGACAGGAGGGCCGAAGCCACCATAAAGCTAAGCAGCAGCATCCGGCGGCTACTACCTATGAGGTTCATAATGGAAAGTGCAATGCGTCGGTGCAAATGATGAACCTCAATGGCCTTGGAAATAATGAAGCCAGCCAGCAGCATCAGCACATAGTTGTGGCCGTAGTTGGCGGCCGTAGTTTCAGCATCGAGAATGCCCAGAAGTGGAAACAAGGCTAATGGGAGCAGCGCCGTGGCTGCAATGGGTATGGCTTCAGAAACCCAGAGTGACGTCATGAGCAGCGCTACTGCCGCTGCTCTCATGGCCTGGTGAGAAAGGCCCTCCGGCGTTGGTAAAAAGATCAACGCAGAGAAAATGAGCAGACCTACAATAAGGCCGATTCTCTTACCACTTATTTTCAATTGTTCAGGTGTTGGTTAGCCTGATCAATATGCTAAAAAATGCACAAATTATTCTTCGCCCGTTAAGAATTCCTCAATGCCAGTATGCTTACTTTAATTTATTCTCAAGATAGAGCACATCAGTTGTTGACGCATTCCACTTATCGATAAATGACTTAGGTGTAAACGCCGGGGAGTAAGTAAATGAGCCTAAAATAAGATCCGTGTCACCATCGAGGTCAATATCACCGGACTCCATCACGATCCATCGTCCGTCGTCGGCATTCGCCAGGGTATGTGGTTGGAAGCTGAAGTCGGCCGAAGAAGTGTTCTCAAGGTAGATAAATGATTCTTTGGGGTTGTTGTCGAAATCGGGAAAGAAGCAGGAAATGGCAAAGTCCACGTCACCATCCTGATCAAAGTCGACGGCTTCCACCTGAGTGGCGCCGTAAGCCGGGAAGAAGAACGCCTCTTCGAAATTATTCTTACCATCATTGAGGAAGAGCCTCATGCCATGGTAAGGCTTCAAAATGGGCGAGTAGTCGGCGTTGTCGCCATGCGCCACGGCGATGTCCATGTCGCCATCGCCATCGTAGTCAAAAAGCTCAAGGTCGCTGGAGCCGTAAAGCGGATTGAGGCGTAGAATCTGCCTTGCAGCGAAAGTCAGTCCTTTGCCCTGATACAAAATATAGGCGCCTTCGTTGCCCTGCGAAACAAGCACCACAAGATCCTTCAGTCCATCGTTGTCCATGTCGTGCACCTCTACCTTGATGCAACCGGCGTAGGGCAACAGCTGTGTTTTTTCCCTCCGGCCGTCTATGTCGGAAATCAAAGTCAGCTGGCCAATCAGGTTGCCAAACTCACAGACAAGTATCTCGTCGGTGCCATCACCATCAAAATCCTCGACCAGGCTAAACACCGGCCGTTGCAAAAACTCAGCTACCTTTCTTTGGGGCTGATCCGGCGTTACCTCCCACAACGTTCCCAACGACTGCTCCGTTGGGTGCATCTGTCCCATTTCAACAACGAACTCCCGTCCCATGCTTCTGTTAAACGAAACGACAGAGGTTTTGAATGTCTCTTCGATCCGTGCGGAGTCGCCGGGCGCCCACTTCCATATTTGCCCGTTGGCATTGGCGCCATACACTCCCTTTTCGTCGTCAAAGTGTCTGAAATGCGTTACCAAAGACCCCTTGAAGTCCTCAGTCTTGATAAAAGTGGGAGAAAACTGGGTCAGCACGCTACTTCTCTCAACCCTGGCGAGATCGGCAGGCATAGAATCTGGGGCGTTTTCCAAAATGTATTTCGTTACGGCCTCCCAGTCGCTGTCAGAAATCATCGGTTTTTCAGGGTAGACATTGTTGGACTGCAAAAGCATTTTCTCGTTCATGTCCACCCTTCGGTAAGGGTCATATCCCTCTATCTTTACACCCAACCTTGCGCCCATCTCAGGAAGTACAAGCCTTTCCCACACACCTTTGGTTAGTTGTGCCGGGTCCGGCAGGTTGTGGCAGCCACCGCAGTAAGTTTTGAAAGTAGCCGCAGGTTTATCAATATTTCCAACACATCCGTCAAGCAGGCAGGCCACAGAAATGATGGCACCAGCCCCAATCACCCATTTTATTCGCTTCATCGTATATCGTACTCCTTCGTCAACAATATTAGACAAATGAGCAGGAAAAAGCATGGAAGTTTGACTGGAAGGTTCTTTTTAGGCAAGAGGGAAATAGGTAGCCGACTTGAGCTACCTTCTCAGAGTAACCCCCAGGGAAATCTCGAAGCCTTCAAGGTTCACCCTGGCATCAGGAAAATTGATGGCTTTGGTTTCCAGGCTGCCCCCCTGCACGCCGCCAATATAGTCGCCGTTGAGGGTGGCAGCTGACGCAACGGACAAATAGCTGACCTCGGTTGACACCGAAAATTCTTTGGCTATGTGCCATTCAAAAGAGGTGCCGGCTATCCAGCCCAGGCCAATTTTAGTTTTAATTGTAGCATCAGTATTGGCAACGTCCCAGCCTTCATAATCTCTCAGTGCCCTGTCGAAGTTGCCTTCTTTCAGCCTTGGGTTGATGTGCCAGATGCCAGCAGCTCCTCCCCTGATCCGCCAGGTCACAATTTTGGTATCTATCTTGAAAGCCAGCTCCACAGGCACCAGCATAGAAAAGTGCGGGCCTGTCAGCGGCTTGTCTGCCTCAAAGGGTAGTTTATCCATCGCAAGCCCTGACATAGAATAAATGGAGCCGCCTGTCTCAATTCCCACAGGCCCAAAATAATAGCCCAGCCCTCTGACGGAAAACGGGCTGACCGGAGCCGACACATAGCCGTTTTTTGGCACCAGGTAGGAGAAAGAAATGCCTTGTGCCAGCAACTCACTACCCGCTAACCAGCTGATTGCCCCGGTTAAAACAAATAACTGAAGCGATTTGTAAAGGCCTCTGATTACGGTTATCTTCATTTACTCAAACTTTTTACACCTGTCATCCTTTTTCGAAAACGAAGTTAGGACATAAAGCCTCTTTCTTAAGACTAATTTGCTTTGAATATGAGTGAGGTGCAGAAATTCCTCAAATCCATCTATGACCTGCCGGCATCGAGCATGCAAAAGCTGGAGGATTGTCTGAAACCGGTGGAGTTCAAAAGAAAGGAGGTAATAACCTGGGAAGGGCATGTTGAGAAGTACCTCTATTTTGTTCAGGAGGGCATCCAGAAATCTTACTATATCAAGGATGGAAATGAACACGTCATTGCATTCACTTATGCCCCCTCTTTTTCGGGTATCCCTGAGTCGTTTCTTACACAAACTCCCTCAAAATATTTTCTGGACACCATCACGCCCAGCAAACTGCTCCGGCTTTCCTACGATCAGCTCCAGTCGTTACTAAGCGAAGACCGCCATTTGGAACGGATGATGCAAAAAGCAACGGAAGTTGTGCTGGCAGGGCTGATCCAGCGCCATCATGAGCTGCTGGCCTTTGATATTGAAGAAAGGTTTACAGCTTTCGTCAAACGAAGTCCAAAATTACTCAACCTCATCCCCCACAAAGACCTGGCCTCTTACCTCGGCATTAATGCCACCAACTTCAGTAAGCTGCTGGCACGGGTGAAAATCTGAAATCTTGGTATATACCAAGAGTCATTCCTTTGCCGCTCGATTCCTTTGCTAAAAAATAAAACAGCAATGAAGCAGCAAACTCCTCTTTGGCTTGACGAAAGCCTCTACCCCTTTTCGCACCATTACATCGACCTTCCCTCTGGCAGAATGCACTACGTAGATGAAGGTCAGGGCGACGTACTTTTGTTTGTGCACGGCACGCCGGCATGGTCATTCCTTTATAGAGACCAAATAAAAACACTGCGCACAAAGTACCGATGCATTGCCATCGATCATATTGGTTTCGGGCTGTCAGATAAGCCAGAAGATTTTGACGGCACTCCTCAAGCCCACTCAGCCAACCTCGCCCTGTTTGTAGAAAAGCTCGGCCTCACCAATATCACCCTTGTCGTGCATGACTTCGGCGGGCCGATAGGCCTTTCATTCGCCCTCTCGCATCCAGAAAAGGTGAGGAACCTGGTGATAATAAACACCTGGCTCTGGAAAACCAGCGATAACCCCGATGTGCAAAAGATTGACAAGGTGGTAAACAGCAGGCTGGGTAGGTTCATTTATCTGCACACCAATTTTTCCCCATCCATTCTGATGAAAAAAGCTTTCCACGACAAATCGAAACTAACAAATGCCATACACCTTCACTATACCAGACCGTTTCCCAACAAGGCGTCCCGGTGGGGGCTTTTACGGCTGGCACAATCCCTTCTTGGGTCTTCCGATTGGTACGAAGAGCAGTTTAAACAACTACATAAATGGCAGCGTAAACCCGCTTTGATCCTTTGGGGCACAAAAGATCAATTTATAAAACCAACATTTCTGGATAAATGGAAGGAGGCACTACCACAGGCTACTGTCCGAACTTTTGACGCCGGACATTTCGTTCAGGAAGAAGTCTCGCAAGAGGCTTCCGATGCCATTGACAGCCTGATGCAACAGAGCCAATTCTCGCTGGCTAGCAACACTTTTACCGGAACCTAACTTCTGCATGTAGCACCGTTCGCAGGCTGCGAAGATAATATCAACACAATAGTGATTTTGTGCGCAACTGTTTTCATTTTTGCACCCAGATTGATGCTTCTCTGACATTTGGGGCAAATGAAGCATCAAAAGCTAAATGGGTGCATAAAATATGATTAATCGAATAACTTATTGAATATTTTAACGTTACAACAAACTAAAACAACAAGTCATTTTATGAAAAAACTGTTTTTATTAGTAACAACCAGTTTAATTATTGCTTCGGCAGCCAACGCACAGAACACAGATTATAAAACAGCCGTGGGACTCAGGGCTGGTTTATCAGCCGGTCTTACAGTCAAGCATTTTCTTAGTCAAAAAGGTGCCCTGGAAGGCCTCGTTTCATCCCGCTGGGGTGGTGTAAACATCACAGGTTTATACGAAGTACACGACATTGCTTTTGATGAGCCGGGTCTTCGTTGGTACTATGGCGCAGGTGGACACATCGGCTTTTGGGATGGCAATAAGAATCCCTGGTTCGATGACAGGGACAACCACAGCGTGATTGGCGTAGACCTCATACTCGGCATGGAATATACCATACCGGGCTCACCAGTTAACCTGAGTTTGGACTGGAAACCAGGTTTTAATCTTATCGGCTACAGCGGATTTTGGGGAGATGAATTCGCTCTTTCCCTGCGATTTGCTTTTAAGTAAATATTTTGAGGGAGGACGCCGTCGGCATCCTCCCTTTAAAATTTCGATGCCAGTCGCATCAGTTCCTCTCTGTTCACTTCATGTTTCCCCTCAAACACCAGGCTTCTGGTGTTCTTGCCAAACAGCTCTCTGAGTCTTACCTTTTCCTGAGCCAGCAGCTGCTCGCTATAATAAATATCTTGCCTGCCAATGCAGCCAATCACCTCTGCTTTTGGCGACGCAAATTCGAAATCTCCCGGCGTCAGTTCTTTTGGGAACCCACCTGCCCACAGCACCATTTTGTGAAAGGGCCACTTCTTGTGTGCAGCTAACCTCGCCACGGCTGATACGCCTTGCGAAAAGCCAAACAAAATCAGCTTGTAGTGGTCAAAGTCGATGTCTTCAAAAATAGGATCAAAAACCGCATCGAAGTAGGCCCTTTGATTGGCCAGCTCAGTTTCCCTGTCCTCTTTTGTCATCCAGCTTGCCCCCACCCTTCCATAGGTCTGATCGAGATACAAGCGACTAAGCCCTTGCGGCGCAATGACAAAATGCTTGCTCGGATCCAAAAAATCGAACTTTTGAACAAAAAACTCTGCCAGTTGCGCATAACCATGACACACCACCCATATGTATTTGGTGGCAGGCGTTACATTGTTGAGTGTGTAATAAGGAGCTGAAAAAGAAAAGGAGACGTGTCGCTGCAAAACCTGATTTTTTTTTGAAACGTGAAGGTAAAGTGAAAGTGCGTGCTGTAAAAGTACCGGGCAAATTATACTTGGGCAGCTTTACGTGAATAACAACGCATTAATCAAGACGTAAATTTCCTACATTTGAAAAAATGAACCATTAAGAAGTAGTCAAAAAAAAACGCCGTTTGTAAAACCCTATTTATGACAAAAACATCAAGCTTCCTCGTTGCCATGCTATTCCTGGCGCTGTCGCAAAGTCTGTTAGCACAAAACAGCTCAGACCCGGAGCCACTTTTGGAATTTGCGGCTGTTTATTCCAACGGTGAAAAATGGGAGGCTGGCAAAACTCCGGCGGAGCAGCCCTACTTTATGGATCATTCTGCTTTCCTGTTCCGGTTGAAACAATCAGGAGTGATTACGGCCGGTATAAAGATCGCCGACAAAAGCATCATTTTGTTCAAGGCCAAAAGCCTCGAGGAAGCAAAGAAATTGTTTGCACCCGATGTGTCGGTGGACGAAAAAACCTACAAGCTGGAGGTGCAACCGGCCACAGTATTTTACAAAGGCTGTATTTGACGTCAGTTTTACCGCAAAGTTGCCTAATTTTATATCAGGCCAAAGCCATTCTTTCCAGCTAACCATACAAAGCCATGAAGATATCTCTATCCATATTTTTTGCGCTCTTCCTACTGCTGTCCTGCAAGGAACAAAGCAAAGATGAACAGCAAAAACCAGAGGTGCCTGAGCCCGGCGAACCGGTAGCGGAAGTCGACTGGGACGAAGCCACCCTGGCCTGGTCTGACGAATTTGACGGGGAAGCGGTGGACACGGAGAAATGGAAGTTCGAAACCGGGGCCAATGGCTGGGGCAACAATGAATGGCAAAACTATACCAACGGCCCAAACTCTACTGTCTCAGACGGGTTGCTGAAGATTACCACCAAAAAGACAGGACCCGGTCAGAAAGTGGGCGACTATACATCGTCACGCATGCTGAGTAAGGAGACGTTCACCTACGGACGCATGGAGGTGAGGGCCAAAATACCCGAATGGAAAGGCAAGGGCGCTTGGCCTGCGATCTGGATGCTGGGCGACAATATCAGTCAGGTTGGCTGGCCCGACTGCGGCGAAATCGACATCATGGAATATGTGAGCTATGCACCCAACGAGGTACATTTCTCCATTCATAGCAAAGCCAACAACCACGTGCAGGGAACCCAAATCACCACCGGACCCATGAAGCTCGAAACCATAGAAGAAGAGTTCCACAACTATGGTATTCTTTGGACGGAGCAGTATGTCAAATTCTATCTGGACGATATCGACAACGTAAAACTGACATTCAACAAACCCACCGTGCCCACGCAGGATAACTGGCCATTTGACAAGCCGTTCTTCTTTTTGTTGAACATCGCCGTTGGTGGCAACTGGGGAGGATTGCAAGGAGTGGATGACAACATTTTCCCATCGACGATGGAAATTGACTATGTGCGGGTTTATCAGTTCGAATAACTGGTGACGAGCAAATAGCGGCGGCTTAGTGCTCTGTGCGTTTCATTTTCCCTATTTCCCCCAATCCGGCGCTGGTGTATCCGGGTCAAATAGCTCATCCAAATAGTAGTCTCTCTTGTACAGATTGTTGCAATTGTTTTCGCCGCTGAGGTCGAAAATACAAGCGTATTGGTCAATGAATTCACCATTCATTAGACTTTTTGCATCTCCATTGGGTAGCAGGGCATCATCGTGATCAATTCTTCGCAAAGCGCAGTGGCCCAGCATATGCAACATCAAGGCTTCCTGTGTAATCTTATCGCTCCAGCATTTGTTTTGCTGATTGATCTCAATTTTCAGCTGTTTGCCAACGAATACACAGGAGCCGCACAAAATGCCCTCAGTGTTCAGGCCGTATTCAATGATCAGGTTGTTTGACAGGTCAAGCCTAACACCACGCTGGGCGGCTTTCGACACAAGCGTGTCAACAAAAGACTGCAACTCGTCGGGAACGCTATAAATCGTTTCCTGCTCTTTGGTACACGCAGCAAAGAGCATCCAGAAAATAAGCAGCATACTCGCTGACGATAAAAAATGCTTTCTCATTAACTTAATACGAGGCTTAGTTACTAGTCAAGTTAATAAATACTAACTTGGATGCGAGCATTTCATCATCGATTTAGCTCACAAATATCATTGTTCAATCAAAAAATCCCATTCATATGAAAAGATCAGCAACAGCCGTTTGGCAAGGAAGTGGAAAAGAAGGCAAAGGACACCTGACCACACAAAGTACGGTACTTAATAAAACTCAGTACTCCTTTTCGTCGAGGTTTGAAGAGGGAGTTGGCACCAATCCGGAAGAGCTGATAGCTGCCGCTCATTCGGGTTGCTTCGCTATGAAACTGAGCTTTAGTTTGACTGAGGCAGGTTTTGTGCCCGACACCCTTGATGTTACCTGCAAGGTTACGCTTGAAGATGGAGCTATCACCAAATCCCATCTGACGCTCAAAGCAAAGGTGAAAGGAATAAGCGACTCAAAATTTGCGGAGTGCGTGAAAGATGCGGAAAAAAACTGCCCCATCTCCAAGTCATTGACTGCGGCCATTTCGGTTGAGCACACACTCAATGCATAGTTGATAGACCAGACTACAAAAGTTTAGCGGCCGGAAGAAGGGTATGTGGACATTCCGACAACCTCTGACGTCGCATAGCAACGTCCGCTCCGAAACTTTTGTAGTCTGCTATTTAGTCCCTTCCAGCTCATACCATTCCACGTCTGTCAGGTTGGGTCGTCTGCCTTTGTTCTCAGGCGCATAGTTTTTAGCCAGGTAGTCAAGAATGGCCGCTTCGTTCTCGCCCAGGTCCCACAGCTTCTGTGTCCGCTGCATCCAGCGTATCATACCTTCCCATCCCTCTCTTGTGGCCCTGTTTTGCGTCACAAGGGTGGCTGCGTGGCAGTTGGTGCAGTTGGTTTTGGCCAGCTCCCACCCAGCATCGATGATAAAGCCTGTTTCTTCATCTATAGTGCCGTTTTCGGCCTTTGGAGCAACGGCCTCAACTTTAGCTACAGGCGTTGCTGTTTCCTGCTGAGCAAGTACCGGCTTCGGCGATGGCTTGTAGAAAAAGAACAGGTAAGAAGCCCCCAGAGAAAGAATTAAGGCCAGGCTTAAAATCCCTATTAAGGCACCTGTGGCTTTTTGCAGCACCTCCAGTAAATCGTTTTTCTTCTCCATCATCTTACTTTCACGGCTATTCTATGGCACGCATTATTCAGATAGCCTTTGGGGTTCCATCCGGGCACCACCATGGGCTGGCTCTTTCCGTCGCTATCTGTTGCCTTGGCCCATATTTCGTAGTAGCCCGTGGCAGGCAGCTTTAATTCAGCGCTAAAATGCTGCCAGGCCTGTCGGTTGGCAGGTCGCTCCAGACTGGCAGCCTGCCAGGTGGCACCAAAATCGGACGACACGTGCACCTCTTTCACACTCTTATCCCCCACCCAGGCATGCCCACGGACAGGAAGCGTTTGACCCGCTTTGATCATGGCCCCTGTTTTCGGGTAGGTAATGATCGACTTCACAGGCATGCCTTCTATGATGCACATGTTTTCATCGGGCACCACCTCGCCGGGTGCTACGGCTTCGCAGGGAACACGATAGCTGTCACCGCCCATCTTCTCGCCATCATGCACCACGTTTCTCACGGAAATAGTACTCAGCCATTTTCCGGAAGTAGAGCCTGGCCATCCTCCCACCACAAGTCTTAAAGGATGTCCGTTGGCCAAGGGAATATCCTCGCCATTCATTGCCCAGGCCACCAGGGTTTCGTCTTCGAGCGCTTTGCTAATGGGCACTCCTCTCGATATCACTACTTTTTCAGGGTCGTTGCTCAGGTGCACATCCTTGCCGTAGTAGCCGATATACACTGCATCATCTTTTATGCCCACATCCATCAAAATGTCTTTCAGCCTCACGCCTGTCCATTTGGCGCACGAAACCGCACCAACTTCCCACTGATTGCCTTTGGCCGGTGGGTTGAACTCCGCCCTGCCATTACCGCCGCACTCAATAGTAAGCTGGTAGGTGTAAGTTTTAAATTTGCTTTTAAGCTCAGCGATAGAATAGGATTTCGTCGTTTTGGCTGACTCTCCGTTGATCGTTAGCGACCAGTTCGCCACGTCGATAGCCTCAGGCATCAGGCCATTGTTACGCACAAACATTTTATCGGCAGGTGTCACCTTGTCGTCGAGCAGGTGTGGCGGCGTTTCAATATTCCAGGGTCTTTCGCCAAGCACCTTCAAACCAGCGTTTTTACCCGGAAGCATCTCCGGATCAGCCAGCCATTTGCCGACAAACGGGTACTTTTCCGGCACCACGCTGCCGTAGACAACCGGCACGCCCCAAACCAGTGCCTGACTGCCTAGAAATGATTTTTTGAGGAAACTGCGGCGGGTGTTCATGATCGGATTTTTGTAAGATGACACCAGAAAGTTAACCTTACGAAATCAGAAATAAAACGAAACCGGTGTCGATTGGCGGATAAAGTATCAGATATCCCTGGTTTGTTCTTTTAACCTGAGCAGTTCAGCTTTCAGCACCTCTCTGGGCGCTCCTTCTCTCACCACTTTCCCATCTTCCAACCATACCACATGATCGGCCAAAATGGTCGCCTCCAGCAGGTCGTGCGTGGCCATCACTGCTGTGGTGTTGAGCAGGCCAAGCATTTGCTTGAGCTCACCCCTTATCTCGTTCCGAAGGCTGAAGTCGAGCGCCGCCATGGGTTCATCGAGCAGCAGCAGTGCTGGCTTTGCCGCCAAAGCCCTCGCCAAAGCCACCCGCTGTTGTTGCCCACCAGAGAGTGAGGCGGGCCGGTCGTTGACCAGGTCTTGTATTTTGAACACTGTGAGCAGTTGCTCCAACCAGGTATTGTCCACTTCTTCCCTGAATCCGTATTGGATGTTCGCTTTCACATTCAGGTGAGGGAATAGCGCATAGTCCTGAAATACGTAGCCTATATGCCTGAGATGAGGAGCAACAAAAGATGAAGGTGATGACCAGACTGATGCAGACTCTTTTATGACTCCACTATCGGGTCTTTCTAAACCGGCCAGCAGCCGCAGCAGGGTGGTTTTGCCAGCACCACTCGGGCCCATCAGTGCCGTGAAAGAACCCTTGCTGAGTGTCAGCTCCGCTTCCAGCGAAAAGGATCGGCCCCTGTCTGCGTACTTCCTTGTACAATCCAGTGAATAAGCTGCTTCTACCATAGTGCTATCCGCTTTTGAAGCCACTGAACAAGGAAAATGATGACAAGTGAAAAAACCAGCAGCACCAGGGCGTACTGGTTGGCGACATCGTAGTTCATGGCCTCCATTTCGTGAAAGATAGCAATCGATGCCACCCTCGTTTGGCCGGGTATGTTGCCGCCAATCATCAGCACCACACCAAATTCGCCAATAGTATGGGCAAAGGTCATGATGAACGCTGCGAACAACGACGATTTGATATTGGGAACAAGCACCTTAAAAAAGGTCTGAAGCCTTGTTTTTCCGAGGGTAAACGACGCCTCCCTTAACGATTTTGGCAGTGCGTCTAACCCCGATAAAATGGGACTTACCATGAACGGAAGGCTAAAAACAATGCTGCCAAGCAAAATGCCGTAGAAAGAAAATACCATCCGAACACCAAAGAGCTTTTCAAATACGCCGCCAGCAAAGCTATCGGGCTGCATGGCCACCAGCAGGTAGTAGCCGAGAACTGTTGGGGGCAACACCAAAGGGAGGGCGATAATGGCCCTGATGAGGCTTTTTCCCCTGAAAGAAAACATGTGGAGCACGTAGCCGGAAACGACCCCGACCAACGCAAGAATTAGCGTCGTAAACACGGCCAATTTCAGGCTCAACCACAAGGGGGCCATGAACTGCTCCATGGTTACTCTGCCACAGGGAGTTCGTAACCAAAATCTTGAAATATCCGGCGGGACTCTTTGCCCAGAAGAAAATCCTTGAAAAGCGTAGCAACGAAAAGCCCGGGGCCGTCAGTCTTTAAAATAAGCATCGTTTGTGGTATGGGATCCATCCAAATCTCCTCAATTTTAATAAACTTGCCCTCGCCTTTCTTCTGACTGAACTTAAGAGAGTTAGACGTAAAAGCCGCATCGACAGAACCGGCCGCAATGTACTGGTTGACCTGACCGATACTGGTGCCATACACGATCTTGTCGTGCACTAACACCCCCAGCTGCTTCACTTCCAGCCAATCTCTGGACAGCTTGCCGTATGGCGCCAGGTCAGGGTGTGCCAGACCGATGGATTTCACCTTCTCCTGTTTGAGAATAGCCGCCGGATCGTCTCCGGCAATGCCGCTTTTCACCCACAGATACACAGTCCCAAAGCAAATAATTTGTGGCCCACCATGCGCCTTGTCTTTGTCAATTACCTCATCAATGTATTTATCGTCGGCGGAAACGAAAATCTCATATGGAGCGCCGTTGATGATCTGCGAGGTGAGAGTGCCGGAAGCTCCTGGAATGAGTTCCACTTCGTAGGGGTACTTGCTCTCAAATTTCTTTTCAATGGCCTGCATTGGTAGCAAAAGATTGGAGGCCACTGCCACTTTTATCGACTGCGCCATCATTGAGCAGCACAGCAGCATCAAAAAAATAGTAATATGTATTCTTGTAGCTATATCTCTATTTACCATCACCCAACTCAATTCTTCCTGAAAAAATCTACAACCAACCTTTACTTCCAACTAGCTTTCCAAAACTTCCCCGGGTACTAGCAGGCAATAACACCAAAAATGGCGGCTTAACCACCTATGGTTGACATGCTTTCCGACACGGCATGTCCTTTTGCTCTTCTTGCCTCCGCTTCAAACCCGTCTTTTGCTCTTTGCCCAAATGCCTTCAGCAAAGCGGCGCTAATTTCTGCGTCATTGGCGCCATTTCTTAGCAAAGCTCTCAAATCAAGCACACCGTCATCGTACAGGCAGGTTTTCAGCGTGCCCTGAGCGGTCATCCTGATTCGGTTGCAGGTGCCGCAAAAGCTCCTCGTAAAAGCTGCAATGATCCCTACAGAGCCTTTGAACCCATCTATGCCATACGTTGCTGACGTTGAGGCGGCTTCGTCTACTCTTCGACTGAGCGATGGGAATGCCCTGACCAGCTCCTGGTGAATCTTCGCATGCGTCCACACCAGCACAGGGTAATGCGAGCCCTCGCCGTTGAAAGGCATTTCTTCTATGAATCTCACGTCCACTTTGTGGGCTTTTGCCAGCATGGCCAGCGGCACAATATCGTCCGTGTTCTGTCCGTCCATCACCACGGCATTGATCTTGGTTTCAATTCCCTGGTCGAGCAGCGCATGAAAAGTCTCCATCACTGCTGGCAGCTCGTCCCGGCGGGTAATAGAGTGAAAGCGCTCACGATCCAGCGTATCCATGCTCAAATTAACCGATTTGATACCCGCCGCCTTGAACTCTTCTATGTGAGGCAGTGTCAGAACGCCGTTTGTAGTGATATGAATGCCTTCGATGCCCGGGATTTCATTGAGCTTTTTGATAAAGTACATCAAGTCTTTTCGCACAAAAGGTTCTCCACCGGTAAGCCTCACCTTTTTCACCCCAAAACCGGCCATAATCCCTACAAGGCGCAGCATTTCTTCGTAGGTGAGCAGCTCCTTTTTGGGCAGGTACCTGATGCCTTCTTCCGGCATACAGTAAAAGCAGCGCAGGTTGCACCTGTCGGTAACAGCCAGCCGCACATACTCTATGGGCCTTCCGTGATTATCAAAAAACTGTTTTCCCTGCATAGTTAGTGTTACAACACGAATTCAAGTTGGTAAAGTTTAAGCTGATTTAGAAATTGTTTGGTGGAAAGAGGGGATTATTCCCCATAATTGGTTGTTGTGTTGAGAAGAGGTGGCAAATTGATTTACTTTACCGTATGGAGTTAACGATTCAGGCATTTGGCATAGCGAAGGATATACTTGGCGACAGGAAGACCATGCTGAGCATGAACGATGGAGCAACGGTAGCTGATTTGCTGGCCCTACTGAACAAAGAGTACCCGGCGTTTCAAAAGCTGACGTCGCTGGCGGTAGCGCTGAATGAAGAGTATGCAGAAAAGGAAGAAGTACTCAGCCCGGCTGATACGATAGTGCTCGTGCCACCGGTAAGCGGAGGATGAGCAACTGATGATTTGGAGAATTTGTTGATTTAAAGATTTAAGAATGGCGGATTTGAAGATTTTGAAATTGCTGGCTACTTCCACCTCCGGTCTCCTGTCTCCGGTCTTCGGTCTTCGGTCTTCCGTCTTCCGTCTTCCGTCTCCCAACTTCCTCAACTATGATCAAACTTACAGACCAACCCATCGACATCCACGAAGCCATTGAGGCAGCCCAGGCAGAAGGCGCCGGTGCGGTGAACGTATTCATTGGCACGGTGCGCAACAAAACCCAGGAAAAGCAGGTGCTGTCCCTCGACTTCGAAGCCTACGACCCCATGGCTGAAAAAGAAATCCAGAAGATTGTGGACCAGGCCAAAGCCAAATGGCCCGTGATCAAAGCGGTGGTGGTGCATCGCAAAGGGCATTTGGAGATTGGCGAGGCAGCCGTAGTGATTGCCGTTTCCACCCCTCACCGCAAGGCGTCCTTCGAAGCCTGCGAATTCATTATCGACACCCTGAAACAAACCGTACCCATCTGGAAAAAGGAGATTTTTGAGGGGGGTGAGGAGTGGGTGAGTGCACACCCGTAACGGAGTTCAACGCAAATGCAGCGTGGGGATTGGTAAGAGTTACGGATCAATATGTATTTCTGGGGGATCGAATGTTTCGTTTGTGGCTAAATAAAAAAGCAAAACTGGTTCAATGCGTCTCGCCCGGCCGGGCTTCTCCAGTCGGACAGGCTTGAACCTTTTGCTTTTTTATGACCACTTGGGATATTGGGTTTAAAGGGCAATCCCCCCAGATTTTCCGCTTGATCCAGAGTTACCGCTGCCGTCCGTACTTAGCCACGCCGATGATAAAATTATACTTTGTGGCGGGGACTGCAATACCAACCGCCATTTCCTTACAGGTGAAGCCCCATGATGTCTTTGTGTTATGTGGCTTTATTCAATCTGCTTTTCGATTCGATGGATCAATTCGAGCACTGCCGATTCCTCTGGAGTTGCAGATGATCTCGATAGCACATGGTAACCAAAGCTTGTCCAGACTTCTGTCATGCGACCATATCCATCCTCAACAATTGTATTCTGATCTCTATTGGTTGGTCTCTCGTAAAAGGCTTTATCTACAAGTTCAAACATTGACCTCCAGTCAGTAACCGATATTACTTTCTTTATGACTGAGTAATCAAAAGGCTCATCCTCTATAACTAATGCCTTATGATAAACAGCTGAATCCGAAGAAGTCATGGTAAAATCACCAGAGTTAAACCTGTCCATTAAATCATTAAACTGTGCCAGTTCTCTCTTTCGGAGTTTACTTGGATCATAGTACGAGTTATCCAGTCCGACCTTGTTTCCAATCTTGGCTACCACGACAAATTCAGAATTTTGTCTCTGAATTTTCGCTAACGTCGGCGGACTGAAGGAAGGGATGGTAAGTATCCGAATGGTGCTGTCTGTTCCGCAGCAAAATAGTGGAGGCTCATCAAACGCTTTCAGATATAAGGTCTTGAAGTAGATATCTAGGGAGTCCGTGATGTCACGGTCGAAAAGCTTGTGTTGAAACTTTTGAACTGGAAGGTAGCTGGTGTCTAGCTCGAATTTTTGAGCAGGGGCTTCAATGAAAAAAGCAACCAGGATTAATATCGTTAAGACTGATCTCAAGGTACGGCTAGCAATGCCACATAACGCCTCGGTAAAATGAGTGTGGGAGTTTTATGCAGCTCCGCTTCCACTACATCTTAGCCACGCCGATGATAAAATTATAATTTGTGGCGGACATTCCAAGCCAACTGACCTTTGCCAACCTGTGAAGCCCACATTCATTTTACCGCTGTGTTAGAGTGCTCCCATCCACCACGGTTCGACCACGTTTTTGAACAGAATAACCACCAAAGCAATCACAAGCGCACCAATTTGGTAGTTCAGGTAGGATAGTCGGTTGTCGTGCAGCAGTTGGTTAAATGTCGAATGTCTGGACAAAAACAGCCATCTTGTTGCGGCTCCGATGACTCTAAGATTATAGAACATCAAGACAACTACCGTCAAACCGACAGCTGATTCTAGGGGGTTATCAATTATGTAGTTAATCCAGTCCAAACAGATTCATTATCCAGTTGCAGAAATGTCCGATGTCCGTCAAGATGCGTCCAGTTATTTCCGTCCAGCATTCACTCTAACGCCTAGCTATCGTGCGTGGGGTTGTTTTATGCACTTCGCTGCCCACCTGCACTTAGCCACGCCGATGATAAAATTAAAATATGTGGCGGACAATCCAAGCGAACTGCCGTTGCCTTACCACCGAGCCCCCCATGCATGATAGGTTTGTGTTGTGAGGCTTTATTTGCCCCATTTAAAAATTCTGTCGATGTCCTTTATTTCACCGCCAAAAGCTCCCATGTGCCCGTAGCTTTCCATATCGAATGTTCCAGCAATAAGTACGTATCCATTGTTCATTTTTTTCAGTTCATCCACTGAAATGATGTCAGAGAAGGATACCCAAAACGAATTCTCCAGGATGCTTCGTTTGAAATCTTCTTTATGGAGATAAATTGCGCTTCCTTCAAATTCAAGATTCAGATAGCCAACTACTTGAACTCTTCTATTATGGTACTTTTCCGGATTTGAGAGGAGTTGGATTATAGAAACCGTATAGTCATGAGCCGGGATTACGGTCGTCTTTATATGCAATCTATCTTCGACTAGACAGCCTGAATCTACTCCGCCATTTGGCTGGATTCCAATTCTCTTCACCGTCCAAGTTGACAAGCTCAAGTCGGGATAAACAATAATTGAGTCCTTGAGAAATTGTTCGTCATTCTCGAATTGGAGTTTTTGATCTACAATACGCCAGTTACCTGTTACTTCACCTCGGCACCCTCCAACACCGTAGTGATAGGTGAACCGATTTTGCTCATCAAGCTTCATAATAGAATAAGACTCGAAACCCTTTGGCTTGGATTCATAGATTCCAATCAGGCCGTCGACAGTACTCTGACCCAACACAGATATGCTTGAGAAGAAAATTAAAAGTAAGACGGTTGTTTGTTCCTTCATGCCTCACAACAATTATATAAACCCAACATCCTGGTTTATGCCTACAATATAGCCGGATATACCCAACCTACTCTTTATATACACCTTATATTTTAGATGATAAAGACTAAAAAGAAGCTAGCATCAAAAGAGATAGCAAAAAAAACAGGTGTCTCTCCTTACAAGTTTACTCATGGACTTCTCTATTTCGCTGAAAGCTTCGGCGAACCGCAGTGGAAGGCAATATCGTTGTTCGCTGAAGCCTGCGCAGCAATCCATTGAAGCCTCAATGGGAAACGGTCTCCAGTCTGGTAAGAAAAAATGTATTTTAGCGTTGAATTCAACACTTTTTGGAAGTATATTCGGCTACATTCAATAAGAATCAATCATGCAGAAGAAGCACCGAGTCCTGAAAATCGCTCTTTTTATCTTGCTGTTCAATCTACTGAATAGCAGCAGCAACCAATGGGACAACTTCAAAAGGGGTCTTTTGGGGCAACCAGAGGTGCCAACACAATCACTGAAGTAGTTTTCACTTTTCCCAATTGTTCCCATGAAAATCACCAAAAGAGATATTAAGTTTTTCATCGTTGGCTTGCTTACTATGTTAATGATAGAATCCATATACGACTGGGAAGCCACCAAACAAGCTGCAAAAGAAGGCTGGGAGGCTGGAATGAGCAGAGCAAGATAGCCACGATTTGTTTTAATATGTTTGGCGAGCTAGCCGTTGCAACTCCTCATCGACAATAGCTTGCTGCTGTCACCCGTCGCTAAGGGTATTTTCTCCAATTTCAGTCAGCACCGTATTCAGAAGCCTCTTTGAGAAAAACCTCCCTGAAGAAATCCATTTTTGAAAAATTGGTCGCAGTTCAACAATGCTTCCATTTAGCTTGGCCTGCATCAGTAGCCCAATGGATCCAATGCACTTTACATTCAGCGACTCAGCGATAGCCCTTGCCTTATTATCGCCGATGAGCAAAAAATCTGCTTTTAGTTCATCGTATAAAATGACAGACTCCGATTCTCCAAAATCCATCACCATTGACAGGTGATTCGTTGACTTTATTTTTATAACCCTCTTTTCAATGTCCTTTAAAACGCTGCGATCAAAGCCTGGATTGTCGTAGACCTGTAATTGCTGCCACACGGCTTCCGCAATGAAATAATCACCAAAAATGCTTTCAATTAAACCAAGCTGCCCAACATGCACAAGAGAAATGATGGCCCCGGTATCTGCCACAACTACTTTCACTGGCTACAGCTTTTTGATCGTCTCAAGATCTACCATCACTTGCTCAATACTTGGATTCGAGACAGGCAAATTGCTTTTAGCGAGAGATTTTTCAAACTCGTAACGAGTTAAGCCCGACAATTGAATAGCTTTTCCGATGGTCAACTTTCCTTCATGAAAAAGCATCATCGCCACGGCCACCTGAAAGTGATCTTTCAACTCCTCTTCTGATTCGTTCAACGCCAACATAATGTCAGAAGGAATTTCTACAGGTATCGTTACATTTTTCATGGCCGGGGTCTTTTTATTCAAAAATACGACCTTTATTTTAATATTACTGAAGAGCGCTCCGTCTACTGGGCTCAGAAATGTACCTCAAAATAGCTGCGAGGCCGTAACACCCACACATAGTTGGTTGGCTGCTTCGCCGTGCGTCCAGCCTTCTCTTCCCTTTGCGACTTAGCGCCTTTGCGTGCCAATAAAACTGGGCAAGAACCTAGGGTGCCACCGCCTGCATCATCAGCCCACACAAGTACGCTCCGTAAGTGCCTGCCGCATAGCCCAGCACAGCCAGCAGCACGCCCACCGGAGCCAGCGAGGGATTAAACGCTGAGGCCACAATGGGCGCTGAGGCGGCTCCACCCACATTGGCCTGGCTGCCCACCGCCACAAAGAAGAATGGCGCTTTGATCAGTTTGGCGACCACCAGCATGATGGTGATGTGGAACAATATCCAGACAAAGCCTACAAGAAATAGTCCCGGGTTTTCGAAAATGGCCAGCAGGTTCATTTCCATGCCAATAGTGGCTACAAGAATGTAAAGAAAGACGCTGCCAAGCCTTGAGGCTCCGGCTCCTTCAAGATTTCGTGCCTTGGTGAAGGACAGCAACAAACCCAGTGTAGTGGCAATCACCACTATCCAGAAGAAGCCGGAAGTAAGGCTGTACTCCTCCAGCCCAGGAAAGTTCTCCCCTATCCACGGCGCAATGATGTCGGCACCGAAGTGAGACAGGCCTGTCACCCCAAAACCTACGGCCAATATCATCAGTGTGTCCGACATGTTGGGCACCCGCATGATACTGAGGCGGTAAGTCTCTATTTTCTTTTTTACCTCTTCAATGGCTGAGGTGTCTGATTTAAGAAACTTGTCGATCTTTTCAGCTCTTCCTGTTCCATACAGCAGAAAAGCCAGCCACAGGTTGCCAATCAATATATCGACAGTCACCATGGTGGAAAACATCTCTCCTCCCACGCCAAACACTTCTCTCATGGCCGTTTGGTTCGCTCCACCGCCAATCCAGCTGCCTGCTATGGCCGTCATGCCTCTCCACACTTCCTGGCCAGGAGTGCCAGTCACCACATCAGGTGCAACAACTGAAAATAGCAGTATCGCCAGCGGCCCGCCAAGCATAATACCAACCGTGCCTGCAAAGAACATGATCAACGCCTTTGGCCCCAGCTTCATGATCTCTTTGAGGTCTACCGACACGGTGAGCAATACTAAACTAGCGGGAAGCAGGTAACGGGAAGCCACAAAGTACAGCTTGCTGTGAGCGCCCGATATGATGCCCATGGAATTGAGTATGGATGGAATGAAATAACAAAGGAGAACGGTAGGCACAATGGAGTAGAACTTCTGCCAGCCAGTGCGCTTGCTGGACGCCGTACCAAATACGGCTGCCAGTATCACAATGAGTATACCGAATACGACTGCGTCGTTGGTGATAAGAGGTGCGGTGGTTTCTTCCATTTTTAATTCTTTGGACGGCAATATGTTGAAATACACACAATGACACAACTCAGAAAAGAAGCCATTGCCAATTCCCGTTCTGCGCCAACTACCTGGATTTTTTCGTTTATTTACAAAAAAGAACAGGTCATGAACGAAATTGTCATTACTCCAAAAACCGACAAGGACACTACGTTTTTGGTCAAACTTCTTAGAAGCTTAAAAAATGTGGGCTCAATAGAGGTGAAACAAAAAGAAACAAAGCCCACATCAAAAGGGATGCTCTCCGTTTCCGAGGCATCTTTAGCCAAGGATTGGCTTAGTGAAGAAGACAACAGGTGGGATGAATTACTGAAAAAATGATCTCCGTAAGAAAAGGAGACATTGTAAGAATTGACTTTCCATTCTCTGACGGAATTGGAACTAAACCCCGCCCGGCACTAGTCATTTCAAATGAGGCAATTCATAAAACGGGGGATGTCTCGGTTGTGCAAATCAGCAGTAAAGAAAAAAGCGATTCATTAAGCTTACCCATCAATGACGCTGACCTGACGAAAGCCTTGCCTTTGAAGAGCTACATCAGGATACACAAAATTTTTGTCGTTGAGTCAGAAATGATCAGCGACGTTCTTTCCAGTCTTAATCCCGAAAAGTACAGAGTGGTGGCAGACCGAATCACCCAGTTGATCAGGTAACTATTCTGCTACCTTATATCCTCCAAAATTTGAAGCAACTCACCCAGCATCATGGCGGTAGCTCCCCATACTACCCTGTCTTCAACGGTAAAGAACGGCGACCTGATTTTTATGTTGGGGCCAACGATCATGTCCTTCACCGCAATTTCCTGTTTCATCAAGTTCCCTACGTCGGCTGATAATATTTGAGCTACTTCTTTTTCCTCTGGTACAAACTGCGGCGTTGAAAAGCTGATGCCGATGACCGGCAGCACCTTGAAGTTGCTGGCGGGGATATAAAGTTCGGACATGGTGCCGAGTACCGTAATTTCACTGGGGTTGGCTCCCACTTCTTCTTCAGCTTCTCTCAGTGCGGTATGCAGCAGGTCTCTGTCGCTCTTCTCATATTTTCCGCCGGGAAAGCTCACCTGACCACTATGCGCACCGGGGTATTCCGGCCGCTGAATCAGCGGAAAGTGAATACCTCCCGTTCCCGGATGAAACAGGATCAGCACTGCTCCAGCCTTCGCATCGGGTCTTTCTTTGAAGGCAAACCTCTCCTGGTTAATAGGCGTGGGCGACATCCGAATTTGTGCGTCGACACCCGGCAAAGGTGCCTTCAGCCTGTCCGACAACCTTGCCTGAAACTCTTCATTCAATTCCCACATACCCAAAGATAATCTATCATAGAATTTTGCTTTACAAGGAATTTGCTAAATTCGTTTGTCAACGTCAAACGATAAAATGGACCCCGACCTCCCGCTAAGGATTTATATCGTATTTTTTTTAACTACTTTTTCCCTTTTTCTGTTCCTCCTTTTTGCTATTGGGTTTAGCCGCCACTCCAAAAGAATTCGGCTCCAGTGGTTGACCGGTTTTACAATAGCTATTTGGTTGGCGATTACCGGCTATCTGGCCTACTCCGGTTTTTTCCAGGCTTACGAGGAAGTGCCTCCCAGAATGATTTTTGGCGTTCTCCCTCCTTTGATCACCGTCATCGGGCTGATAGCTTTTGGGGCTTCCAGGCGTTTTCTTTTCCGAATTCCGCTGTTCACACTCACCTACCTCCACATCATCCGGATCCCGGTTGAGATTGTGCTTTGGTGGCTGTACAAGCAGGGGCTGGTGCCTGAAATGGTGACCTTTGAGGGTGGTAACTGGGATATTTTATCCGGCATCACCGCTCCCTTCGTAGCTCACTTCCTGAACCCAGCCGTCGGCAGGCACCGGTTCGTGATCTTTATCTGGAACCTGGCGGCCTTAGGACTTTTGTTTAATGTGGTGATCAGAGGTGTGCTGTCGGCTCCCTACATAACACAGGTTTTCTCTTTTGACCAGCCCAATATTGGATTGCTTCAGTTTCCTTTTATCTGGCTGCCTGTTTTCATTGTGCCTGCCGTCTTGTTCAGCCACCTGATTGCCATGAACAAGCTGGTGAGGAAGTTGAAGAAGTAGTTATTGGTTAGCAGTTGTCAGTTATCAGTTTCAAGGCTTCGGGCGCTGGCCCGGCTGCGCTTAGCGCCTCACAGGCCTTTTCTTTTTCTCCCATCGCCAAATAAGCTTTTCCCAACCACAAGTGTAACTCAGTCATTTTACCATCTATCGACTCAGCTCGAATCAACAACCTCAGTGCCTCCTCATAGTTACCAACTTTATAGTGGTAAATCCCCTTGTTTCTATAGGCCCACGCATTCTGCGGATCCCGCAGCAAGCTGGCGTCAATATCCTCCACCGCCTTTTCCAAACTATCGAGCTGTAAGTAAACATATCCCCGGTTGTTCAGAAAGTAGGCCTCGTTGGGTGAAATGTCAATAGCTTTATTAATCAGGTCAAGACCCTTGGCATTGTTGCCCTTCGCTGACGCTACCATCGCCAGGGTGTTCCACGCATTGCCCTCCTCAGAGTGAGACAGGAGCCCTTGTTCCAAATCCGATTGCGCCGAATCGAGCTTGTTTAAATAATACCTGACGGTGCCCCGGTTGATATAGGCCTCACCATTGCTGTTGTCCCTCATCAACGACTCCGTGAAGGCGGCTTCTGCCTGCTGGTACTCTTTGAACTGAAAATGAATGACTCCTTCCGAGAAATAAACCCTGGCCGAATCAGGGAAGGCCTTTCTTACTACAGTGATGTCGTTGATGGCCTTGTCGTACCGGTTGGCACCGGCATAGGCCTCAGCCCTGTTCCATACATAGGAGAGGTTTTCAGCATCAATGAGAATAGCCTGATTGAAATCGAGCAAGGCAGAAGCGGCGTCTCCCCTTTTCATGTGCGCAATGCCTCTGTTATTGAACGCATCGGCATAGTCGTTGTCCAGTGCCAGCGCTTCAGTGTAAAGCCGGATGGCCTCCTTATTGTCGTTCCCCTTCAGTGCCTCATTGCCCAACAGAAAGAACCTGTCTCTGTCGTTTTTCTTCCTTTCCGCACCACACGACGTGATAAAAGCGATCAAGGCAATGAGAATGCCAAATTTTAATAATTTATCAAAAAAACTTCCTGAAAATGTAAATTTTATAATGTTCATTCTTTTAAGCACCTCCTATTTTGAAATATATTGTGAAAAAAACCAAACTAACAATGGGCTAAGCCCGCTGCCGAAAAACAAAATTCTTCTTTTTTGTTGCCAGATAAAATTTTCTGCCATAGGTTTGTGGCACAAGTAACAGAAAGAAAAGATTTATGTTATCCTCGCTTATCATTAACGTCCGTGTCATTGTCGTCATCGTTGGATGTCGGTCGTGAGAATGGAGCGTTAAAACTAAGCACAAAAAGGGCCATTCTCATTACAGAGAATGGCCCTTTTTTAATTGTTTCAGCTCATGTCAAAAGAATTAAACAAACACAGCAAGACAATCACCCAGGATCCGAGTCAGCCGGGCTCTCAGGCGCAGCTTTACGCCCTTGGACTTACGGAGGAAGACCTGAAAAAAGCGCAGGTGGGTATCGTGAGCACTGGCTTTGAGGGCAACCCCTGCAACATGCACCTCAATATTCTGGCCCACCAGGTAAAGAAAAGCGTAAAAGAAGCCGACCTTGTAGGGCTCATCTTCAATACAATAGGTGTGAGTGACGGCATGTCCAATGGAACAACTGGCATGAAGTACTCGCTGATCTCCCGGGATGTTATAGCAGATTCGATAGAGGTAGTTAGCCAGGCTCAGTTTTACGACGCTCTGGTGGCGGTGGTAGGCTGCGACAAAAATATGCCGGGTGCCATTATGGGCATGTCCCGACTGAACAGACCAAGCATCATGGTTTACGGAGGCTCGGTTCGCCCCGGGAAATGGAAGGGCGAAGACTTAAACATCGTCTCAGCATTTGAGGCTTATGGTCAGCGTCTCGGCGGCAATATGTCAGACGAGGACTACAAAGGCATTATTCAAAACTCTATTCCCGGCCCTGGTGCCTGTGGCGGTATGTACACAGCCAACACCATGGCATCGGCTATCGAGGCAATGGGTATGAGCCTACCTTATAGTTCATCCAACCCTGCCGAAGGCAACCCAAAGGTAAACGAGATTCAAAAAGTGGGTGCGGCTATTCGTAACCTGATGGAAAAGAATATTCTTCCGTCAGATATCATGACAAAGAAGGCATTCGAAAATGCTATCACCACCGTTATGGTGTTGGGCGGGTCTACGAATGCAGTGCTTCACCTGCTGGCCATGGCCAAAGCAGCAGACGTGGAGCTCTCACTTGACGACTTCCAAAGGATCAGTGACAAGACACCATTCCTCGCCGACCTGAAACCGAGTGGGAAATACCTGATGGAAGACCTCCACAAGATAGGCGGCGTGCCAGGTGTGTTGAAAATACTTTTGAGAGAAGGTTACCTCCATGGCGACTGTATGACCGTAACAGGAAAGACACTTGCCGAGAACCTGGAAGAAATAGCAGATCTTCAATCGGGACAGGATCTTATCTATTCTTTTGATAAGCCCATTAAAAAGACCGGGCACCTGCAGATTTTGTATGGCAACCTGGCACCCGAAGGCGCTGTGGCAAAAATTACCGGTAAAGAAGGTGAAGTTTTCGAAGGACCTGCAAGAATCTATGAAGACGAGTTTGCTGCCATCGACGGTATTGGTAAAGAAGTAAAAAAAGGTGAGGTAATCGTTATTCGTCAGTCGGGACCAAAAGGAGCACCCGGCATGCCCGAGATGCTCAAACCTACGGGTGCCGTAATGGGTGCCGGGCTCGGAAAAGACGTGGCGCTGATCACCGATGGTAGGTTCTCAGGTGGCTCTCATGGCTTTGTGGTGGGACACATCACTCCTGAATCGCAGGAAGGCGGGCCTTTGGCACTGATCAAAAACGGAGACATTATCCGCATTGACGCAACGAATAATCTGCTGGAAGTGAAACTTTCGGACGAAGAGTTGGCAGCGAGAAGAAAGTCATGGGTAAAACCTGCTTACAAAGCCACGAAAGGAATATTGAAGAAATATATTAACTCAGTAAGCTCAGCCTCACAAGGCTGTGTTACAGACCTTTAATGAACGTAGTATGAACACCTCGACATTAGCGGTTGAAAAAAAGCAACCCAAAAAGACCATCAGAGTATCAGGTTCAGAAGCATTGCTTATGTGCCTGCTCGAAGAGGGCGTTGACTCCATTTTCGGATATCCCGGAGGAGCCATTATGCCGATCTACGATGCTTTGTATGGCTACCAAGACAAGCTCACCCATTACCTGACCCGCCATGAGCAGGGAGCTGCCCATGCCGCCCAGGGTTATGCCAGGGTCACTGGCAGAACGGGTGTCTGTTTCGCTACTTCCGGGCCCGGAGCTACCAATCTGATTACCGGCATTGCCGATGCTCAGATTGACTCAACCCCTATGGTCTGTATCACCGGTCAGGTTCCTTCCCATTTGCTGGGAACTGATGCTTTTCAGGAAACCGATGTGATTGGCATTTCTATGCCTGTAACAAAATGGAATTATCAGGTAACCAAAGCCGAGGAAATACCGGGGGCTATTGCCCGGGCATTTTATATTGCCAACACTGGCAGGCCCGGCCCTGTGTTGATCGATATTACCAAAGATGCACAGTTTGCGATGGTGGACTTCTCTTACGAAAAGTGCACCAAAATCCGCAGCTATCATCCCTATCCTGTATTGGATGAAAGCAAGGTGGAAGAAGCCGCTGAAATCATCAACAATGCGAAGAAGCCATTCTGCCTTGTTGGCCATGGTGTTTTGATTTCACACGCACAGGAAGCGCTTAGCGAATTCCTGATCAAAGGTGATATCCCGGCTGCATCAACTCTTCTGGGACTTTCGGCACTTTCTACGGATCATCCGCAGTACGTTGGATACCTGGGCATGCATGGCAATTATGGCCCCAACATCAAAACCAATGAGTGTGATGTGCTGATTGCGATCGGTATGCGGTTCGACGACCGGGTAACAGGCGACTTGAAAAAATATGCACGGCAAGCCAAAGTGATTCATATTGAAATCGACCCTTCAGAGATTGATAAAAATGTGAAGACCACCGTGGCCATCAATGCTGATGCAAAAGCGGCCATCAAATCATTGATTCCGAAGATCAAAAAGGCAGAGCACAAAAGCTGGATTGCGGAATTCAAAGAATGCGACAAATTGGAGCATGAAAAAGTCATCCAAAAGGATCTTTACCCAACAAGCGGCGAAGTGAAAATGGGTGAAGTAATCAGGCTTTTCAACGAAAAAACAAAGGGAAAGGCGATTTTGGTTACTGACGTTGGGCAGCACCAGATGGTCGCCACCAGGTACTATGGCTTCAACGAAACCGACAGCAACGTAACATCGGGCGGATTGGGCACCATGGGATTTTGTCTTCCGGCCGCTATCGGCGCCAAGCTTGGCAAACCAGACAGGCCGGTGATTGCCGTGATTGGTGACGGGGGCTTCCAGATGACCATCCAGGAACTGGGCACCATCTTCCAGTACAATATTGGCGTGAAAATCGTGGTACTCAACAACAACTTCCTTGGCATGGTGCGCCAGTGGCAGCAGTTGTTCCATGGCAAGCGGTACTCATCTACTGAAATGGTGAACCCTAATTTTCAGCTGATTGCTGAAGGCTATGGCATTCCATGTCAAAAAGTAGTAGACAGAGGCGACCTTTCAGCTGCTATCGACAAAATGCTGAGCACCGATGGCCCGTACTTTCTGGAGGTAGTAGTGGAGCAGGAAGAAAACGTGTTCCCTATGGTTCCTTCTGGTGATTCAGTTTCAAACATTCGTTTAGAGTAAAAGAGCAGTATTATGTCACAGTCATTATATAACGAACAAAACGGGCAGGATCCTGAAAGACTCTTCACCATGTCAGTCCTGACAGAAGACAAATCGGGACTCCTCAACCATATTACCATCATATTTTCCCGCCGGAAGATCAATATCAGCAGCCTGAACGTCTCAACGACAGAGGTAGCTGGTGTGAGCCGCTTCACCATAGTGGTGCATAGCACCAGGGAGCAGGCAGAGAAAGTAGTAAAACAGATCAGAAAGCTGGTCGACGTGCTTGGCGCATTCCTGTACGAAGAAGATCAGGTGCATTATCAGGAAATTGCCCTGTACAAAGTACCCACCAAGATTTTCATGGGAGGTAACAAAATTGAAAAACTGGTCAGAGACAACGGAGCACGAATACTTGTCATAGAAGAAGACTATATTGTGCTCGAAAAAACAGGCCACAAAGACGAAACGTCTGACCTGTTCAAGAAGCTGGAACCCTATGGTGTTCTGGAGTTTGTGAGGTCGGGCCGTGTGGCTATCTCGATGAGCAAAAGAAAAACCGAAACCTTTATCAAGGAATTGGAAGAAATAAAAACCAACCTATTGTTACAATAGCGGTCATAATGTAAATCCTAATTTTAATAAGAAAACACAAGAAAATGGCAAAGATCAACTTTGGAGGCGTAGAAGAGGAAGTAGTAACCAGAGAAGAATTTCCTTTAGAAAAAGCCAGAGAAGTCCTTAAAAACGAAACCATAGCCGTACTGGGATATGGAGTACAAGGTCCTGGACAGGCACTCAACCTGAGAGACAATGGTTTCAACGTTATCGTTGGCCAGCGTAAAGATTCGAAAACATGGGACAAAGCGGTGAAAGACGGCTGGGTACCTGGCAAGACACTATTTGAATTGGAAGAGGCCTGCGAAAAAGGCACCATCCTTCAGTTCTTACTTTCTGATGCCGGACAAATTGCGCTTTGGCCAACAGTGAAAAAGCATCTGAAAAAAGGCAAGACTTTATATTTTTCTCATGGCTTCGGCATCACTTACAAGGAGCAGACTGGCATTGTTCCAGACGCCGACATTGATGTGATCCTTGTAGCACCTAAAGGATCGGGCACCAGCCTTCGCCGTCTGTTCCTTGAAGGAAAAGGCTTGAACTCCAGCTTTGCTGTTCATCAGAACGCATCTGGCAAAGCAAGAGAAAACGCTATTGCCCTTGGTATTGGCGTAGGATCAGGCTACCTGTTCGAAACTGATTTCAGAAAAGAAGTATTCTCCGACCTTACCGGTGAAAGAGGCACGCTTATGGGCGCTTTGGCTGGCATTTTGGAGGCACAGTATACGCTGCTTCGCAAAAAAGGACACTCACCATCAGAATCTTTCAATGAGACAGTGGAAGAACTGACTGAGTCTCTTATCAAGCTGGTAGCCGAAAACGGTATGGACTGGATGTACGCCAACTGCTCTACGACTGCTCAACGTGGTGCACTTGACTGGAAAAACAGGTTCCGTGACGCCGTAGCTCCTGTGTTCGACGATTTGTATGAAAGCGTAGCAACAGGCAACGAAGCCCGCATTACTATTGAGGCCAATCGTCAGCCAGACTACCGTGCGAAGCTGGAAGTAGAGCTAGCTGAACTCCACAATTCAGAAATGTGGCAGGCAGGCGCTCAGGTGCGCAAGCTCCGCCCTAAACAGTAAATAGTAAATGGTAATCAGTAATCAGGTGACACCGATTACTGATTACCGATTACTTGATGCATTTACCTCCCCCAATGTCCTCCACACAATCTCCCCTCGTTGCCGCAGACAAAATCCTGCAGGCCAAAATCACGCTCAAAGACGTTGTCCCTCCCACCCCGCTGCAATTCAATCAGCAGCTTTCTGAAAAATGTGGTGCCAGGATTTACCTGAAGCGGGAAGACCTTAACATCGTTCGTTCTTATAAGATAAGAGGGGCCTTCAACAAAATTGCTTCGCTGTCGGATCAGCAAAGAGCCAACGGTATCTTCTGTGCCAGCGCTGGCAATCATGCACAAGGCGTTGCTTATGCGTGCTTCCATCAGAAGATCCATGGCAAGATTTACATGCCCACTCCCACGACCAGTCAGAAGATCGACAGGGTTCGGATGTTCGGAAAAGAGTTCGTTGAAGTAATTTTGATCGGCGACACGTTTGACGACGCCAATTCCCGGGCCGTTAAAGACTGTGAAGCCGCTGGCGGCACCTTTGTTCCTCCCTTTGATGACGAAAAAGTAATAGAAGGCCAGGGCACAGTGGCGGTGGAAATACTGGACGAAATTTCCGAACCCATCGACTACCTGCTCGTTCCCATTGGCGGCGGCGGACTTTCCGCCGGTGTGGGAAGCTATTTCAAAGCATTGAGCCCCAAGACAAAAATCATTGGCGTGGAGCCCCTGGGTGCCCCGGCCATGAAAAAGTCGCTGGAAGCAGGACAAGTAGTGACACTGGAAAGTATAGACAAGTTTGTGGATGGCGCCGCTGTGCAAAGCGTGGGTAAGCTTAACCTGGAAATCTGCAAAGAAGTGCTCAGCGATGTGGTGCTGGTGCCCGAAGGTAAGGTGTGTACCGCCCTGCTGGAGCTTTACAACAACGAAGGCATCATTGTGGAACCAGCAGGTGCATTAACCACGGCAGCACTCGACTTAGTAGCTGGTCAAATCAAAGGAAAAACCGTCGTTGCCATAGTCAGTGGTGGCAATAACGATATCATCCGGATGGCAGAGATCAAAGAACGGTCAATGCTGTACGAAGGGTTGAGGCACTATTTTATCGTGAAATTTCCACAGCGGGCCGGTGCCCTTAAAGAATTCCTTGTCAATGTGTTGGGGCCGAATGATGACATCATACTTTTCGAGTACACCAAAAAGACAGCCCGTGAAAACGGCCCGGCCATGATCGGAATAGAGCTAAAAGATCGGAACGACTTCCAAAGCCTGCTCGATAGAATGAAGGCCTATAACATCAACTACCAACTGCTCAACAACAAGCCCGAGCTGTTTGGGATGCTGGTTTGACAAAGAACATTTTGCTTGTGAAACAAAAAAAAGGCCCGAACCCGGGCCTTTGCGTTGTTGCAGAAATCTATTGTTTAATGAACCTAAAGTCTTTTCGAACTTTGCTGTCGAATACCCGCAAATAATAAATGCCAGCAGGTAATTCGGCCAATTCAATTGTATTCTCATTAGCCTTCAGCTGTAGTTCCTTTACCATGCTTCCGGAAACATTCGATATTTGCACCGTTTTTACCGAACTGAATACTTCGTCCAGTGACTTCAGCGAAATCCGTTCTGTCGCAGGGTTAGGATAAACGATGATATTGCTGAGATAAGCCTGGTTAATACCCGTTATCGTCACATTCACTTCCGCCGAGGTACTGGTACATCCACCCACATCCACCATCACTTTAAATACGCCACTCTCCTGATTGGGAAGGGTATTTCCTTCGGTAGGCAATTCCTGTCCATCTCTGAACCAGGTGTAAGTAGCGCCGGTTACCAAAGCGGTTGATAAGCTTTTTCCTTTAGAAGCGACAGTAATCACTGGCAAGGCAGGGTTAACACAAATCGACTGGGTAGCAGCGGTGGCGGCGTTGTAATTGCCATTGCCAGGCTGGCTGGCCGAAATTGTTAGTGGACCGGCACCCAGCAGGGTTACGGTATTACCTTCAAGGCTTGCGTCACCTTCGACAGAAAAAGTGATTGGCAACCCACTGGACGACGAAGCCTCAAGGGTAAGGGTGCCCCCCTCCAGGTTCACATCTTGCAGCGCTGTAAAGCTAATCGTTTGACTCGCCTTGGCTACTTGTACCGTGGCCGACGCATCGGCTGCAGTGTAGCCATCATTTCCTGCCTGCACTGCATCTATAATAATTTCGCCAGCCCCGGTTATGGTCACCACATTTTCCGAAATAGTAGCGGGGCCGGTGACCGAAAGCGCTACGGCCAGTCCGGCGCTGGACGTGGCGGTTACTTCGAAAGCAGCATCGCCAAATGTCTTATTATCTATCGCAGCAATTGTAACCGTTTGGGATAACTTATCAATTGATCCGTCGCAGTTGTTGTCCTTGCCATCAGGCAAAGCAGGAGCGCTTGGATAAACGTCCTTGTCAGTGTCGTTGCAGTCTGTGGCGTCAGCAACAAATCCTTCCGGCTTACTACATGATTTTGACGTGGTAGCTGCATCACCAAATCCATCTCCATCGGCATCTTTGTACCACACTGTATTGGGATTAACATCCGCCCTGGTGTCGTCGCAATCGCCTGTCACGAGCACATATCCCTCAGGTTTTGTGCACTGTGTCTTTTTATCGGTTTCCAATCCGAACCCATCACCATCGGCATCAGCGTACCAAACAGTTGTCGGGTTAATAGCTTCCTGACTGTCGTCGCAGTCACCTGCTGTTAGGATGTATCCTGCTGGCTGAGCACATTGGGTCTTCGTCACACCTTCGTCTCCATAACCATCCCCGTCGGCGTCGGCATACCAAACAGTTGTTGGTTTGATAGTTTCTTTGGTATCGTCACAGTCGTCAGCATTCGCCACATACCCAGCAGGGGCAGCACATTGTGTAAGGCTAACGGCTGAATTGCCGTAGCCATCGCCATCGCTGTCCTGGTACCAAACGGTGGTTGGTTTGATGTTAGCATCAGTATCGTTACAGTCGCCACTTACCCGCACATAACCGGTGGGCTGCGTACACTGCGTTTTTGTGTCTGTATCTGTGCCATAGCCGTCACCATCGGTATCGGCATACCAAACTGTAGCTGGATTGATAGTGCCGTCGCTGTCGTCACAATCTCCGTCGCACTTCTTGTAGCCATCACCATCCGCATCTGAGTCAGCAACCAGAATATTGCTGTTCTGCGCCACTTCCTGTCCGTCGTCGCAGCCATCGTCGTCGGTGTCGGCCAGGTTCGGATCGGACTCATAATCGTTCACTTCTTCTCCATCTTCGAGGCTGTCCTCATCAGTGTCCTTTACCAGTGGGTCAGTACCATAAACATTCACTTCATCACCGTCGCTGAGGCCATCACCATCGGTATCGGATAGCAAAGGGTCGGTGCTATAAGTGATTAGTTCCTCATAATCATTTAACCCATCATTATCGCTATCCGAAAGCGTGGGATCAGTACCGTATGTAATGACTTCGTCATAGTCACTAATTTCGTCTCCATCTGAATCGGTAAGCGTCGGGTCACTGCCATATGTATTTACTTCATCGCCATCCTCCAGACCGTCATCGTCAGAATCCTTCAGCGTCGGGTCGGAACCATACACGTTCACTTCATCGCCATCTTCAAGGCCGTCATCATCGGAGTCTTTGAGGGTAGGGTCACTGCCATAGGAATTGATTTCGTCATAATCACTGAGGCCGTCATCGTCAGAATCTGAAAGTGTCGGGTCGGTACCGTAGGTGTTCACCTCCTCAAAATCATTCAGGCCATCGCCGTCGGAATCTGATAGAGTAGGATCAGAACCGTAAGTATTTATTTCCTCGCCATCTTCCAACCCATCATCATCTGTGTCCTTCAAAGTTGGGTCAGAGCCGTAAAGATTTACCTCATCTCCGTCATTCAACCCATCGTCATCGGTGTCGGCAAGGTTAGGATCAGTGTTGTATACATTGATCTCATCATCATCCGTCAGCCCATCCCCATCAGTGTCGGTGGTTACATAACTTTCCAGGGTAATCTCATTGCCTGCGGATGTGGCCAAAAAGGGAATCAGCAGCAGCAAAAAGGCAAGAGTACTCCATATCTTTGGTTTGTATATCGAACTCATCGTAGTAGTAGTTTGGGTTAGATTAGTGGGTCAGAATGATTCTCCTGCTAATTTCCAGTCCTTTTCCATTCGAAAGCTTAAAGACATAGATGCCAGAAGGTCGATCCCTCCCCTGCCAGACAAACTCAGCCTGCTCTTCTCCTTCGAGCCACCCTTCAAACAGGTGTTGTACCTCCTGCCCGGCAAGGTTAAACACCGACAAAGAGAAGTAGTCACTTTGCGGTGGTATAAGCCGGAAAAACACCTGATCAGGTGATGGATTTGGATAAATCACCAATTCAAAGGCTGCCAGAACTTCTTCAAGTCCCATGGCTATCTCAGTATCATCTTCTTCAGCTACCCTGGCACCTGGTTCGGCAATGGTTTGGAAAGTAGACACTGACGAGAACTGGCTGCGCAACGAATTATCACCTGAGCAAATTGTGCGCACTTTCCACTGGTAGGTGGTCAGCGAAGTCAGTCCTGACAGGCTTATCGATGCAGTGGCTGAAGTTGCCGCCGTCCAGATAATGTCGCCCTGCTTGCGGTACAAAACTTCATAGCTCAGGGCACCGCTGGCAGCACCCCACGATAAATCGGCGGTGGTCTGCTCGGTGGCGCCGACCGTTAAACCGGTTGGAACCGCACATGCCGTGGCACCAGTAGTGCTAAACTCCATTATGGAAGAATACGGGGACACCAGACTGTTGTCCGGAGCACAAAGTGTTCTCACCCTTACCTGGTATGGCATACCCGACGACAAGCCAGACAGGCTTACCGAAGCGGTACCTGCAAGCACCTGCGTCCAAATGGTAGTACCTTTTACTCGATAACGGACGTCATATTGATCTACGCCCGCAGCAACAGTCCAGGTAACCTGAGCGCCCGTGTCGGTGATGGCCGACGCTGCGAGGCCGGTTGGCGATTCACATGACACTGTGCCGGTGGTAGTGAAAAATTCCACACCGGAGTACAACGATTTTAGCGAGCCATTGGCCGCACAAACAGAACGCACCTGGAATTGATAATTGGTGCCGGTTTGGAGCGAGCCGAGGCTGATGGCATTCGTGCCAACATTCAAGTTTGTCCAGATGGTGGAGCCACTCACCCTGAACCGGACGTCATAACTCAAGGAGCCAAGGTTAGCCCAGGTTATCTCTGCATCTGTATCAGCAGCACTAACGTTAAAACCGGACGGTACATCGCAACTTGGTAAGCCATCGGTGGTGAACTCTGCCGGCACAGAGTATACCGACGACAGCACAGGGTTGGTGCTACAGTTTGATTTCACAGAGAACTGATAAGGCATGCCTGGCTCGAGCCCTGTAAGATTGTAACTATTTGTTCCGGTTGTAACGAGCGTCCACAAACTGGTTCCCTTCACCCGATACCTCAACCCATAACCACTGGCCGCTTCTGCCACAGTGGTCCATGAAACCGTGGCCGAGCTGGACGTAATATTGGAAGCAGCAAGGTTAACAGGAATCTCACAGCTGACGGACCCAGAGGTTTCGAATGAAACCAATGAGCTAAACAGGCTCTGAACACTTCCATCTACGGCACAAATTGCCTTGACCTGCACCTGATAAGGCATGCCTGACTCAAGGCCGGTGAGGACGTAGGAAGGACTGACGATCGGAACCATCGTCCATATGGGTGTCCCAGCGATTCGGTAGCGAATTTGGTAGGATGTCGCACCGACATCGCTCCAGATCAGGCTGGCCGACTGATCGGTTATAGCTGATACTGAGAGGCTGGTCGGCACTTCACATGAAACAACTCCTGTCGTTTCAAAAAACGCTGTGGAAGCAAAAGGCGAAGCAAGGGTACCCTCCGCATTGCAAATGGTTCTTACGGTCCACATATAGGGCATTCCACTTACAAGTGAACTGATGTTCAAGGAATTAGTTGCGGTGGTTTGATAGTTCCATGTGGTAGTTCCCTCCAACCTGTAGCGTACCTGATAGCTGAAAGCGCCGCCCTGAGCCGCCCACGTCAAACTCGCATCGGTTGTGCCTGGAGTAGCTGCCAAACCTGCAGGAGAGGTACATGCAGCCGCACCCTGGGTGGTGAAGATGTAGGTGGTTGAATAAACAGACACAAACGTACCATCAAGGGTACAAACCGATCTGGCCTGGACCTGGTAGGAAGTACCCCCGCTAAGCCCTGTCAATTGCTTGCTGTTTGCTGGGCTCTGTACATAATTCCAAACAGTAGTGCCCTGTACACGGTAACGAATGTCGTAGGCGACGGCTCCCGTGCTGGCGGTCCAGCTTAAATCTGCGGTATTGGTAGTCACTGTAGCACTCAACCCAATCGGAGTCACACAACTTGGTGTACCGGTGGTAGTAAACTGATTGACAGTTGTGTAGACTGAACTCAGCCCTACACTCGAATTACAGACAGCCTTAAGCATGTACACATAGTCAGTACCTGGCTCCAGGTCAGTCAGATCAATGCTGGCTGTAGCTGTGCCGACGGTCGTCCAAATAGCTGTACCATTGGGCTTGTACCTGATTTCGTATGACTCAGCCGATTGGTCTGTCCAGGAAACTGTAGCAGACGAAGCAGTTATGCCCGAAACCGACATGCCCGCTGGCACCGGGCAACTTACAGCTCCCGAAGTAGTAAACTCATATACGGATGAATACAGGGTCTGAACAGCCGCACAAACTCCTCTTACCTGTATCTGATACGCCATACCAGCCTGCAGGCCTGTGAGACTCGCACTCGCAGAAACAAGCCCTGTAGTGGTGGTCCAGATAGTAGTTCCTTTTAGCCTGTAACGAACATCGTAGGTCACAGCCCCCGTATTATTCCATGTAATGTCCTGCTCAGTATCACTGATGCTCACATCGCTCGCTATCACAGGCACTTCACAAGCAGGTGTACCCAATGTGGTGAACGATTCCACATCCGTATAAGCCGACGTCAGCACCTCAGACCCAGTACATGTCATGTTCACTTGAACAAGGTACTGCACACCAGGCTCAAGAGCAGTAAGTTGAAGGGAGGTTCCCCCTTGAATTACCTCTTCCCATGTGAGCGTACCCAGTGGTTTGTAACGGATTTTATAAGTGAGCGCATCTCCGGCAGGGTACTGAGCTATATTCCAGCTTAAGTCAGCTGTGGTGGAAGTAACATTCGAAACAGTGAACGATACGGGCGTATCACATATTTCCTGATACTTGTATTTGCCAACAAACATCGATGTTCCCGTGCCAGCCTGCAACGTGCTAAGCTGGCCAAACTCAGCAGCTCCCAAAAAGCGGCCGGTGGCGTAGAGGTTGTTCTCAAAAACTGAAACAGCACGATTCGACACCAGATAATTAGACTTACCTTCCACCTTGTCTACCCGAAGGACTGCTCCAGAGGCATCGTAGTGAGCAAAGAATCCAAAACCGTTACTCAAAGTCTCAGCCGACGGTGGGAATAACATTTGATCAATCCCCATAAAACCACTGACGACGATCTGCCCGGAGCTGCCTGTCGCCATGGCCAAAACGCCATCGCTTCCTGCACCGCCCATTGAACGCACCCACTGAGTGGCACCATCAACCGATGCTACCGCCAGAAGGAACCCTTCCCGGCCTCCTGAGCTGGAAGCCGCCCCGGAAGGCACAGATAAACTTGCACCATCGAAGAAGCCACCGACATATACAATGCTGCCGCTCGTGGCTACGGCGTATGCCTGATCAGCCTGATCTGTCGATGCGTGTTTGACCCATAGTGGATCCCCGGAATTATTGAATTTTGAATAGAAGATGTCGCTTAGTCCGGTCGATGACAATGATGTGCCACCAATTGTGGGCGATGCTGAGAAGCTACCGACCACGTACACATTCCCCTGCGTGTCTACGGCGAGGTCGTTGCCCGTAACGCCAGCATCTGCTGACACGGGTTTGGTACGCACAAAATTTCCATTGGGTGATATTGTCACCAGATGAAGGCCAGCATTGAGAGCGCTACCTCCAAAAGTACCGTTTGTGCTAGCTGAACTGTATAGCAGGTGGATATTTCCGCTACCATCAAAAGCATGTGAGGTGATGAGGTCGTCGAGCGAGCCTCCCAAAGCTTTCGCCCAGATCAACTGCCCATCGGCATCCATTTTCAGCAAGAATCCGTCATTGCTACCCAGAGCGTTGAAGGTTGGACCGTTGGGAATGGTAAGCGCTCCGCTAAAATAACCACTGACGTACAACACGCCATTAGCATCAACCTTTACCTCCTCCACCGATGCATTACCAGTGGACAATAGTTGTCGGCCCCACACGATATTTCCGTCCGCATCATATTTGATGACAAAGCCATCGCTGCCTCCTGCCACTACCCAGCTTTCTACACCTACATACAAGTCGGCCTCAACACGCCCCCCAACATAGGTATTGCCATTGTTGTCGTTGGCAACGGTGCGGCCATAAGAGGGTGAATAAAGGCTGCTTGCCCAGGCCCACCGGTTGTCAAGCGTGCCGGAGAATGTGGCAGCACCATCATACACATAATCCGACTCTTCACTGGCTCCCACAGCTTTCAGCCTGTAAAAGTAGTAGGTGTCTGGAGTGAGGCCAGTATTAGTGTATTCAGTGCCATTGGCACCGACAGGAATGCCAACTAAATCAGTCGTGAAATCATCCGAAGTTGATCTTTCCAGCGCATAGTGAGTTTCATTGCTTGCGTTGTCAATCCAGCTAATGTAAAGTGACGTCTCACTCAAAGGCAATACCAGAAAGTCGGATGGTGCCTGGGGAAAAGCGTCATTGGTAATGGTATGAATAAAGCCAATATTCATTTGATAGTTGCCACCTGAAGCACCACCCGCTACAGACTGGCCTGCTACCCCAAAATGCTGGATATTGGTGCCAGTTGAACTGCCACCGCCAATCGACGTTGTTTGGCTCGTCTGCACCAGCTGGGCCTGTGCTCCCTCGTAAAGGAGAACAGTGCACGCCAGCAGTAAATAATATCTTAAGTTTCGTTTCATAGTCATTCAGTTTTTAAGTCCAACTTGATTGAGTGGATTAGGTAGTTGAATGACTACTCTTGTTTCCCTAGTGATATGCTGTTTTCATCCGACTGTTTGGAAGGTGCCTGCAGCAGGTTCACTAGCGATTTGACGCTGGCTTCCAGCTCGGTTATTCGTTTTTCGTTATTCTTTGCTGTCGCCAGCTCCGTTTTTAGCGATGCATTCTCGGTCTTCAGTGTTTCGATCTGAGTATTCAGCTCTTTGATGGCTTCGATAAGCACGGCTACCATCTGAGAGTAATTCACAGACTTCATGCCCTCTTCATTCGTATGGACAAATTCAGGGTACACTTCTTCTACCTCTTGAGCAATGACACCAATTTGAGTGCTTTGCGACTTGGCCTTGTCAATCCAGTTGTAGGATACGCCACGAAGTTGAAGGGTTTTCGAGAGAGAGTTTTCGAGAGGTTTTATGTCTGTTTTTAGTCTACCATCAGATGTCAGATTGAAGGCCGTTGCAAACATTTCACCTTCAGCACTTACAGTATTTTTCACCCCAATATTTCCATCTCCCCACAGATAGACATATGCGCCCCCGGGACCATCTAGAGCAATATGACTTTTTACATTGCCATCTGAATCAAAGTCATAACCACCATACATTCTAATGCCATGACCAGCAGAAGTCGCCGTAAGATTTATATCGCCGCTAGTATTGGCATTATTTTCATCAGTTCTGATGTTTACCAGACCATTTTTTACGTTAATACTACCGTCGCCTCCGTTCAGGGTGATGATATTGGCATTGTTGGCATCATTTACATTCATAAATCCAGCATTTCCGTTGTCCCCCATTTCAATGGAGTTATTTCCCTGATTGCTGCCTTGCGCCACAGCAATCATTGATGAGGAACGAATGCCCCATTGTCCACTAAGTGTAGTGAAGTTGCCATCAGCGCTATTTGTCAAATTGATAGTCCCTGAATAATTCGAAGATCCATCATCATCAACTGAAGCCTGAATCTGAGTATTATTATTGGCATCTCTCAACTCGAGTGCTCCCTGCCCATCATTTCCCCACTGACTTTGCAGGGTAGCTCTTTCTAGCTGCAAGTCTTTCATGTTACCGCTGATGCCGTTGGCGTCAATTCTCACATCCTTTCCATCAGTGCTTCGGAAGTTGACAGCACCCAATTCATTGCCTAATCCGTCGTCGGCTACTTCCATCCAAACTAAGTCCTGATCCGGCGTATTACCCCGCATGCGCAAGTAAGGTCTGCCCGCTCCATTCGTGGGATCCTCCCAGGATTTCGCCCCTATTTCCACGTTGCTCACTCCATCGTTAGCGTCTAGCCGCAAAGAGCCCCACTGCTGGCTTCCATCCTGGTTTACCTGCAAGCCTGCGTGGCTATAAAACCAGCTGTTTCCGTCAGGTTTATTTCCAAAAAGTGATATTTGCCCCAAATCACTGTCCTGATAGTTCGAGCCACCAATAATAATATTAGGAGACTCTTGCCCGCTTAGCTGAAGACTACCTGACCATTCTGTGGGAGCATTTCCGCCAGGGTCATTGTCTACATTAAGCGACACAAAACTTCTTGCACAGTTTGTGCAATTGGGGTCGTTAAATACGGGCCCGTTTAGTGAAAGTGAACCCCAAGTTTCTGCATTTCCATTGCTGTTTACTTCCATTCTAACCCTGGCGTTATCAGTATCTACCGGCGTATCGCCATACAAATGAACGATGCCCTGCACGCCGGGCTCCCAATCCTTCTCCCCCACATTGACCGCTTCACTGGCAATGGAAGAAGCATTCAATCCATTCGCATCAATTCTAAAGTCCTTCCCATCAGAGCTTCTTAAATTAATACCTCCTATTTCGTTTCCTTCGCCGTCATCATCTACCGACATCCAAATCAAGTCGGGGCGGTAAGGATCTGGGTCGCCGGCGACTTCAATAGTGCCTCTTAATGCTAAAAAAGGGAGCTCTGGGTTGGCCTCCCAATCTTTTTTACCAAGCGACATAGCGTCGGCATTAATCTGCACCGGGCCGTCAAACTTACCGGCCCAGTTTTGCCCTACGGCATTGGAAGCAGTGCCATACACACCAATATTTGCAGCTGAGTTGCTGGACGTAGAAACACCTGAGACGCCTATATTTTCGCTTGTTTGAGCACCGTCACCCTGGGCTCTTCCTCGTAAGCCGACATTTTGCCCGGGATTATCATTTGCTGAAAAATCACCCCCCAAGTTTGCTCCTCCAGCAGCTGAATTGTTAGAAATCCCCCTAACACCAACACTAAAGCTCGACTGACCAAGTGCCTCACCTCTTAACCCATAGATTACAGCAGTGCTATTCGCCTCATTAGACCTGGAAATACCATAAACGCCATAATGGAAGCTAGTGGAATTGGCTGAAACATTGGCAATACCTCTCACACCAGCATTTCCACCTTCAGCAGCACTACCAATACCTAATATTCCGCTGTATTCTGTAATTCCGGCACCCTGCCCATCCCAAACTCCCGTTCCTGATACTTCTGCCTTCAGGGCAGTAATCTCTTCGCTTGTCGAACTGTTCTGATCGACTGAATAGTGGCCATTTCCCGCCACGCCATTGTAATCGATCATGTACGACTGACTGCCATCGGCATTTCTAAGCGTTAAGCTTCCATTTCCGGCGTCCAAAACAACCGTTTCTGTTCCGTCGTCATCCTTCATTTTCAAATTGCCGGCCTGGTTGCTTCCAGAAAGGATGGCTTTTGGTTGTCCGTTGTATCCGTGGAGTTCCAGTTGGCCATAAGAGCTGGCAGAGTTAGCCCCATAAGAACCCAATGAGGCCCTTCTTCCTTCGCCATCATCACGAGGACCATAGATGGCTACCAGTCCATTGTCGAAGTTGCCGTCGTAATAGTTGGGGGCAACAAAAACCCTCCAATCCGGTTGTCCCGGACCAGCACCATTGGGATTGATAGACCCTAAATTTTGTCCATGAAGAGTACCAGAAATCTTCACATCGCCATCAAACCAACCTGCCCAATTTTCTGAACCACCAGTTGCCATGCCTACTAGTCCTTTGTTGACTCCTGTACCCTTGGCCCAACCGAGCACTCCTCTATTCTCTACCCCACCTGAAATTTCACTCCAGCCAAGTACGCCTATGTTGTCCGCCGCCCCTGCATTTCCGGTAGCCCTTCCCCAAACACCAATATTTCCATTAAGGTTGTCTTTTGCTATTCCTATCGCTCCGTAATTGTAAGAGCCAAATGTGCCTTGAAAGTCGGTAACTGACCCGTCACCCGCACCAAGACCATAACCATAAAGGCCAGCGTTTACTTTTCCAGTTCCCTCTCCCTGGCCGTATACACCGTAATTGTCTCCATCGGTGCTGGCATATCCCTCTATGGCTGCCCAATTACTCGCTGGGCCCGATATTTCACCCAAAATCGCAGGTCGATCAGTACTTCCGTCCATTTCCTTCGTGAACTTCCACTCCTTAATACCTGCATAGAGAGTAATAGGAGATAAACTTGTCGCCCCTACGGTAATTTCCAGGGTTCTTTCACTCACATCCGAAAACAACTGATCAGGCAGCGTCGCAACGTCGCCTAACACAAGTGAATAAAGTCCATCCTGAACCTGCACACCAATGTGAGTTTCTGTCCACAAAGATCCGCCAACTCCGTCTGGTATATTGAAAACAAAATCTCTGGTACCTGTCACAGGTGTCCCGTTTTCAATCAGCTGTCCCTGAAAGGGAAGCTTCTGCGAGAAGGCCGCAAATGAGATTAGGGTGATTACTAATGTTGTTACAAGGGCTTTCATAAAGTGATCTGTTGGTTGCAAATAAAACACCTTATAAAAGTAGTTGAAGGTCACCGGGATAGTCAATACTCAATTTGGAGTATTTCTAGGTTAAGAAAAAAATTATTCTTGAGCCTTAAAATGCACTTTAACCGATTAGCTCTTCAGAAAATAATATATGCCAATATATTATTTTGAATCACATAAAAACACCTATCACATGCCGAAATATTAGGGGCACTCACCAAATAAATGAGCCTAATCAAATCCAGAGAAAAATTTTCCGGAAAAGGTCACTTTGTAGTAAATCTATAATTATTTCAATAAAAATAGGTGAGTACTAAATTTGAACCAGTTAACTTATATAACCACATACAATTGAAAAATACTGTATGAGGCTGACTTCCCCATCAATTCAATGTGACAAAGCGGAGTGCTTCACTTTACCAAAGAAGTCATCAGCCACTCTGGCTTGGTAGTAGTCACCTCCGCTCCAAGGTCGTGCAACAAGTTATAGAGCCCAAAATACGTCCTGTTGATGTACAACCCGTGCCTCGAACCTCTCGGATGCTTAGAGTTCTTGAACTCTTTGCGCTTCGAGATACTTTCCCCCAGGTCAAAGATCTTTTTGAAGTACTCCTCGTTGGCAAAGTCAAATGACTCTTTATGAAAAGGAGCGCCCAGTAGCTGCATCATTTGCTTGAACACGTCGATGTAAAGAACTTTATAGTCGGCCGGGTCGTCTTCATATAGAAAGCACAGGTCATGAAATGCCGCCACCAGCTCCTCTTCTTTCCAGAGCAAGTCTTCCCTCATCAGTTGAAAATAGGTTCTGTAAAAATCTTCGGGAATCACTTTTACACAGCCAAAGTCAATTACCCCCAGCATACCATTCTCCATCATAAGGAAATTACCCGGATGAGGATCTGCATGCACCTGCAGGAGGTTATGCACCTGATGGTTGTAGAAATCCCACATCGCCTGACCTATCTGGTTTCGCAGCTCCTGTGAAGGGTTGGTTTTTAAAAATTCTTTTAAGTGCAGACCTTGTAGCCAATCCATAGTCAAAATCCTCTCTGAAGACAATTCAGCATAGTATTTAGGAAAGGTCAGATTCGGAATATGGGCGCAAGCGTCAGAAATTTGTTGTGAGCGAAGCAGCTCCAACTTGTAGTCGGTTTCCTCCAGCAGTCGCTCCTCTACTTCTTCCATGTAGTGATCCAGTTCTTGCTCGTTGAGCTTCACGAGCCTGAGAGCAAACGGCTTGACCAGCTTCAAGTCCGATCTCACACTGCCGGCCACTCCCGGGTACTGCACCTTTACAGCATATTCCCTGTCGCCGATGGTTCCTTTGTGCACCTGCCCAATAGAGGCTGCATTCACCGCACTTTTGGTAAACGACTCAAAAGCCTCTGTAGGCGACTTCCCAAGCTGCTCTTTGAAGGTCTTCACCACCAGCGGATAAGACAGCGGAGGAGCGCTATACTGCGCCATGGAGAACTGATTTTGGTAAGCCGTCGGGAGAATGTTTTTATCCATGGCCAGCATCTGAGCCACTTTCAGGGCACTCCCTTTGAGTTCGCTCAGCGAACCGTAAATATCTTCGGCGTTTGCCTGATCAAGGTTCTCACGGGAAGTATCACCCGTAATGAAGCGCTTGGCATAATGCTTTACATAGTTGCCCCCTACCTTAGCGCCCGTACTTACAAACTTGGAGGCCCTCGCCACTTTCGAAGTGGGAATACTGGATTGCTCTTTCATGTATCAGGCTTCCTTCTTCGATCGATAGATAAACTTGGCCAGGTCAAGCAATGAATCCACAGCCCCCCGCCCCATGAGGTCAAAAGCCAGGTTAACTGCCTTTTCGATCGCAGCATCCGTTTTTTCAAAGCCTTTGCTCTCGTCTTTGTGCCAAAAATTGAGAATAAACAAGGTCTGTACCCACATGGCCTCACCATATCTGTCGCTGATAAAAGGACGGTTCGCAATTTCGTCAGTGTCCTTTCCTTCAATCACAAGATTATTAGCCCAGGAAAGAAATTCAGATTTAAATGCCTTAAGGAAATAAGGCGTCGTGGTGGGGTGCCTCACAGCTTGCATCTGCCACAGGATATAGCTCCTGTTTCGCTTCAGTTCCTCAATCAGGGTGTAGTAAAATGCCAAAAGCTTCTCCCTGACAGAATACTCGTCGTATACCTTTTCTGATTCAATAGCCTGGATAGTAGCGCTGACAAAGTCATACCATATACCTTTTTCAATAGACTCAAATGAATTGTAGAACTCGTACAGATCTTCTTCTTTCAGTTTAAGCGACTTGGCAAACAAAAAAAAGGAAGATGGTGCTGCGCCATTTTCCAATACGTACTCTTTGTATTTGGCCCTGATGTCGGCGCTTTGAGGTTTTTTGGCCCCAGCTTTTGCTTTGGGAGCCTTAGCTTCTTTTTCCATAGCATCATAACCAGTTTTTCACCTAAATGGTTAGCTATGGAGTGAAAAAAAATTATTGGTCTATGACGCTGTTCGTGATGTATTTGTTCACCTTCTTTTTCAAATCCTCGGGATCAAACGGTTTTATGATATGGTCGTTCATACCGAACCGCTTTACCTTGTCCCGGTCTTCCATCATGGTAGAGGCCGTGAGGGCAATAATGGGCGTATTAATCCCTAGCGCCCTTATTTGCCTGGAGGCTTCATAGCCATCCATGACAGGCATTTGCAAGTCCATCAAAATCAGATCGTACTTTTTATTCTTGACTTTGTCAACAGCCTCAGCCCCATTGGCTGCTATCTCGATGCCAAATTCCCATTTTTTCAAAAACTTCTGTGCTACCAGCACATTGACTTTGTTGTCCTCAACAAGAAGAATATTCGCTCCTTTATTCCCTGATTCACCTGCATCCGCCACCGCTTCATCTTCTTCTACAGCATGATCCACAGTTTCGAACCTCTGAATAAAATAAAACTCTGAGCCCTTGCCTTTCTCGCTGTTGAGGCCGAGTTGTACGCCCTGAAGGTTAAGCAACCTTCGGGTAATTGTTAGCCCGAGCCCGGTGCCCCCATATTCTCTGGTCACTGAGGTGCTCGCCTGAGTGAAGCTGTCAAATATTTTCTGCTGGTCGGCCATAGAAATGCCTATGCCCGTATCCTTTATTGCAAACCGCAACGTTATATGACCTTCATCTCTGTCCAATTCATTCACTATCAATTCAATACCACCTTCTTTGGTGAATTTCAGGGCGTTACTGATCAAATTGCTTAACACCTGACTTGTTCGTGTCGAATCACAGACGATAGACTGAGTTATCGTTTCATCGACCAATACCCTGATATAAAGACCCCGCTCATCGGCAATTCTTTCAAAAACCTGTTTCAAGCGGGATGTCAGCTGCCTGATATTAACAGGCATCTTCTCGAACTCAATCCTGTTGGCTTCAATTTTATTGAGATCGAGGATATCATTGAGGATCACAAGCAGGTTCTCAGCAGAAAATTTCAGTGTGTTGAGTGCCTCTTTGTGTTCTTTTTTTGGCTTGTCGCCAATCATATAATTGGTCAGGCCTATTACTGCGTTCATTGGCGTTCTGATTTCATGCGACATCATCGAGAGGAAATCAGACTTGGTTCTCGATGCCTCCTCCGCCTCTTCCTTGGCCACCCGCAAAGACCTGGTTACTCTGAAGAACATGTTCAACGACTGGAAGAAAAAGAATGAAATAAACCCAATGAACGTCAGAAGTCTGTTTTCTGGCTCCAGTGCCAGGTAAACATATATTTTGTAGATAAACACCAACAGCACCACCATGGTACTTGCCAATGCATAATTGGCTCCATCTCTTTTGAACCTGGCGGCCGCAGCATACACATAGGAAACATAGGCAATGACAGCCACCATCACGAATAGATAGGGCTCAACAAAAAGTGTGAAAATGGTGCTGGGCAAAACAAGGGTGAGCAGGCTCAGCAAGCCAGAGAGACCTGCAAATCCACCCAAAATAATAAGGCTGCCGTCTTTTGGAAAAAGAGTGTAAGAGTAGATAGCAAAAAGCGAGGGCGCTAAAAACAGGGCCAGGTATTCAAAATGCAAGGTTACCGTCCAGGGAATGTCAGGATACAGAATGTGCAGCGCATAGTTATCGGCACCGAAAAACCTGTAGCTGAATACCAGACAAAAAAGGCCAAAAGCAATGATGTAGTTTTCCTTTTGCCCAAATAAATAAAGTCCCAGGAAGAAAAGACCAGCCATGATCAGGCAGCCCGACAGCAACAGGTCGTAGCTGATATTGAACAGGCTGTCGTGCATAATTCTATCCCGAGCACCCAAAACAATACACTCCCTCGCTCCTCCTTTCGAGTGATGAAAGTTGGAGATATGGAGCACCAACTCCAGGGTATCAGAGCTGGGTAGGACTCTGAGCGTTCTGGGAATCCAATGAGGCTCGGACGTTTCTTTCGTATCACCAACCACACCATTTTCCCCCAGCAGTTGGCCGTCGACATACAGATCGTAGTCACTGTAGAAATGACTGATGGCAATAGACAAAGGGGGAGTTTGCTTGGGTAAGAGCAACTTGACCCTGTAGGTGGCAAAGCCCTGACTTGACAGTTCTACACCACCAGCAGTTTTTGAATCGTTCCAGAGCTTGGGGAACATGAAGTAATCAGGTGCTGGAGCAGCGTATTTGAACTGCTCTGGCGTTATCAATCTTTCCCAATAAAACTCCCACTCGCCCTCAAGTTGTGCTTTCCCATGGGAAAAATCGAATTCCCTAAGGTCAATAATACCCCTCTCCGCTTCCCGGGCCTGTGCCCCAAAAGAAAGTACAACAACCAAACAAAAGAATATAACCAGGCTCCGCATCGCTCGAAAATACGCTGCAATTTATGTATTTATAGTGGGGCACCGATACTGCTGTAATATTTTATAGCTTTTCGACATTTTTCGGTCACTGCTTACGACCACAAACGCTTTCAAGTAACCCGGAAACGGTTGGTTGGAAAAATATCATAGCAAACTTTCGCATGAATAGCTTTTATGAAAATTGGCAAAAGGCTTACATTTGGCTCGTTTCATTTTTTAATATAGTCTAACGAATTGATGAACTCAGTCCCTTATGAATACCCGCCGCTCCCGGTAACGTTAGAGGGTGAGCATGTAATCGTTCAGCCCATGCTTCCTGAGCACCTCGCAAGCCTCTGTGAAGTTACCAAAGACGGTGAACTGTGGAAGCTTTGGTACACGCTGGTACCCTCACCAGAAACAATGGAAGCCTGGATGCAAAAAGCTTTTAAGGAGCAGGCCAGCCAGACCTGCCTGCCTTTTGTGATTTATAGCAAGGTGCATCAAAGGATAGTTGGAGCTACCCGTTTCCTGAGGATCGAGAAAGCCGTACATCGCTTGGAAATAGGTTCCACCTGGTATGCAAAGTCTTTTCAGCGAACTGCTATTAACACCGAATGCAAGCATTTGCTCCTTACACACGCTTTTGAAAACCTGAAATGCATTGCGGTGGAGTTTCGCACACACAGAATGAATACAGCATCAAGGGCAGCCATCGAGCGGCTTGGTGCTCAACTCGACGGCATCTTCCGAAACCACTATATTATGCCCAATGGCACCATGAGGGATACCGCCGTTTATAGTATCCTTGATACCGAATGGCCCACCGTAAAAAGTGGGCTGGAGTACAAGCTGGGCAGATAGCTTTACCTGGGGCTCATCTTGTAGCTTTCTTCAGCCACTTTCATAATCATCTCTTTTGAGTAGTAAACGGGGAAGTATTTGTCATTCGCCCAAAGGTCGAAGAGGTTCTTATAGTATTTACTATCCGGATCACCCGACTGCCCGGGGGAGTTAATACCCATCGAGCGATCCCAGCTTTGCGTGTCCATGATGATCCGAAAGGTGGCGCCATGGGTTTGATTGTCTCCTGAACCTGTCACACCGGGCGTTAGGTGGTAGCCGCCCCGTGGTGCGGGGCCAACATCCAATTTTTTCCTTATGTCAGCCGACACTGCTTCACTCATGGGGTGTTTAATTACAACATGATGGTTCTTTTCCTGGCCATATTGCCACTTGCGTTGATCTCTTCCCAGTTTTTGCTCAAGTTGAGCAATGGCCGCCGACAGCGACGAAGTCAGCAGATCATCTCTTCCTTTGATTGGATCGCTACCAAAAACCGGCGGCGGTGCCTGTAACCAGCCGATGACTTTAAACATGGAAAGCCCGGAAATGTGCGGCCTCGCTTCCGCCGGAATCATCAGATCCTTCATTCTCGCATTGATCTCCTTTTCCCAGGCTGCATAAATGGTGGCCGTTGTGGAATTCTTGTCGAGCACAAAATTCCAGGCCAGCAGTTGGTCTCTCGCTGCACTTATTTTTGTGTCAGCAATAGACAGATTTTTCAACATAGGCACGATTTCCCTTGCCGGAAGCGCCAAATAGTCCGTTTGCATGGCTGCCATGTCGCCCAGGCTTAGCACCCTACCCGAAGCTATGATCTCCTTCAGCCTGTCGCCCCTGTACCCGTCAGCCCAGTCAAAAGTAATTATCTCAGGAAACTCGTAATCGGTTTTGGTAAGGTTCTCATTGGCGGTAATCACATAGCCTTCCGCCGGGTTGTAGCTATGAGGTTTGGCTTTGATAGGCAAGTAGCCTCCCCACTCGTACCGGCCGTCGCCAGGCACAGGCACCATGCCGCTGAAATTTTTACGAATGGGAGCTATGCCCACAGCCTGCCAGCCAATGTTTCCTTTCCGGTCGGCCCAGATCATGTTTTCTCCAGGAATATGACTGTAGTTGCAAGCCTCCCGGAATTGCTCCCAGGTTTTGGCCTGATCCATCCTTAAACTAGCCAGGTAGGGTGCGCCGCCCACCTCCTGCCACCCACAGCGGACAGCATAAGCAACATGTTTATCCGCTTTTTCAAACACTACTGGGCCATGGCGGGTGTACTTCAATTCAACGGTGACGTCGGGCCGGTTTTTCACTTTGATCGTGTCGGTGATGATTTTCATATCTTCCCAGCCACCGTTGTATTTATACTGGTTAGGGTTTTCTGGGTTTGTTTCATACACATACAAATCTTCGCTATCGTTGGTAAAAACCGTAAGCCCCCAGGCCCCGTACTCATTGTGGCCAATGGAAATGCCGGGAATCTCAGGCTCACCAGCCCCTATCACATTCCAACCCGGCGCTACCAGATGCGACCAATAGCGGAGTGAGGGTGCCGCCAGTCCACGGTGCGGATCGTTGGCCAGCATGGGGTAGCCGCTCTGAGTACGCTCGCCACTTACCACCCAATTGTTACTACCAATGGCGTTTCTGAGTTCCTGCCTGTCAAGTGTAAAGTCCTCTTCCCATTTGGCTGCCAGCTCACTGTACTTCTCCATGCCTTCCCTGGCGCTGGCTTGCACATCTGAGGGTTGAAATTTGACAGATTTACGATAGGCATTGTAAAGCTCAAGGATATCTTCGGTCAGCAGCGACTGGTCGATGACCGGATCCATATTCAAATCGGGATCGAACGGATGATAGTACTCTATTTCCTTAAACTTTTCGGCTCCAATCGCCGCCACGGCCCGGGCAGCTTTTAGCTCGTTGCCAATATTACCCAATAACCCCTGATGCCTGGAAATAACCACTTCTGGTGTCCACGGCTGCGGTTTTGTCTTCAATAGGTGAAACTCAACAGGCAGCTTCTCCGGAGCTGAATTAGCTTCGGCGATATAGGCATTTACCCCATCTGCAAAAGCGGTGATAATTTCCTCCCCTCTTTCATGATAGTGGTTCATTTCTTCTTTCATGTTTCCCCGAAACTTGAAGAGCCTCGTACCTATGTCTCTTTTGATTTCACGCTCTCCCAGCAGCTCAGCCACTGTGCCTGTAGCCTGCCTTCGCCAAATCTCAAACTGAAAAAGGCGATCTTTGGCAGCCATGTAGCCCTGGGTAAAAAAGAGGTCGTGCTCATTCTCAGCATAAATATGGTTGATACCCCAGGGGTCACGGTATACCTCTACTTTATCCCGCAGCCCGGAAACTATTAGTTGTTGAGCATGCGATGTTAAGAAGCTGAAAAGCAATAGGAAGGACGGCGCTGCTATTTTTTTTAACATCAATTCTGAGGTTTACGATGGGTTGTATAGATTTGAGAAGGTATAAAAATTAAGCCCGACAAGAGGCTGCATTTTTTTATAAAGGCCAAAAAGATGACTGAGGAGACAATAAAAGTTATAGACGGATATGAGCATGTGCGCCATCATCCGAGGGCATTTACCCCGGAAATCACCTTGGAAAAGAGCCTGCACTTCTATCAGGACATGGACTTGCGGCGAACCGTCAGGGATTTCTCCGACAAGCCAGTTGATCGGGCAGTGATCGAAAATATCATAAAAACCGCCTCAACCGCACCTTCCGGAGCACATAAGCAGCCCTGGACATTCTGTGCCATTTCAAACCCAGCGATCAAAAAGCAAATAAGAAAAGCAGCCGAACAGGAAGAATACGAGAGCTACCATGGCCGCATGAGCGAACGCTGGCTGAAAGACCTCGCACCTATAGGCACCAACTGGGACAAACCCTTTCTTGAAACAGCTCCCTGGATCGTTGTGGTCTTCAAAAAAGTGTATGACAAGGATGAAGAAGGCGAAAAGATCAACAACTACTACGTAAATGAATCGGTGGGGATCGCCTGTGGTATGTTCATTACAGCGGTGCACGTGGCTGGGTTGGTAACGCTGACTCATACGCCTAGTCCCATGAATTTTTTGTCGAAAATACTCGGGAGGCCCGACAACGAAAGGCCCTATCTGTTGCTACCTGTGGGTTATGCGGCCGACGAGGTGTATGTGCCTAAGCTGGCAAGAAAGCCGCTGGAGGAAGTGGCTAAGTTTTATTGAGTAGGTTGCAGACGCATGGCTTCCTTGAAATCGAGTCCAAATTTCACCCTGTCGTGCATATTCCTCATAATTCTTCTGGGGCCCACAATGGTCATGTTGTGGTTTTTGAATTTCACAGTAACTGTAACATTCTCCATCCATTGATTCAGAGAGACAATCCCACTGATCTCAGGATCGAAAACCATCACCTGGTCTTTGTCTTTTCTCAACTCATAGCCTTCTTTCCGCATCGCTTCAGTGACCAGCTTGCCAAGCTTTCGCTTGGTGACATGTGTAACTTTCAGCGTTGAATGTCTGGTGATGTAAGCAATCCCACCGGCAAGAAAAAAGGGAAGAAGAATAAACCGGTAGAGCCCCTGGCCGACAATGATTCCTTCAAGTGACTGATCCATTAAGTAACTCGCCAGAAGCGACAATCCTGCCAGAATAACTATTAACAGACTAAAAACCTTAACGAATACCTGGGGTTCGAATCGTCCTAGCGAATAAGCAATCTCCGGTTTTTTATCCATTCCTTGGGGCGTATTAACGTGGCTGCAATAATAACTTTTGAAAATGACTTAATTCAATTTCATTTTCAATAAATCTTACAACTGGCGGCTACTATTTCGACAGAAAAGAGCATCCCAAGACTATAAATAGCTAACTTAGTTCTAATGAAGCCACTTCTCCCCTTCCTTATTTTAGCTGCTATGCTGGGTTGCGGACAAAAACGATCTGCCATTGACCCAACTGATAAAACTGTTTCATCGGTAAATGGTGCGGCCTCATCACTTCCTGTCGCCAATCGCAAGACGGCCCTTGCCCTAAATGCCTACCGGGATGTCATCGATCTTACGGGCTACAAAGATCTGGGCAGTTTTCATTTTCGCAGGCTGCATTTCTACACCAGAAAGAATCCGGGGATCAAAATTGGCCATGCCAACGTAGATGAAATCACGGCTTACTTTATCGACCGCTATGCAGTGAAAATCAGGTACAAACTGTCGGAAGACGTGGCTTCCTACCTGGTCGACTCGCTGACTACAGATACCAAAAGGGTGCAAGACCTGAACCGGGACTGGTCGAAACAGCGGCAGATCAAATGGAACTACTTCAGCAAAATCATTACGTATCAAAACAAGTGCCCTGACGATGATCTCGCTCTGACACTGACCAACGAAATATGTGATAGCCCTTATTGGTTGTATGTTGAGCTTCCTGGCTACAAGAAAAAGGTAAAAGAGCTCAAAACCGTGGAGAACGCCGTGCACGAGTACCTCATCGACGCCCCTTCGGCGCAGGTTTCTTCGCCGGACTAGGCTCACCGTGATAGTGTGCTAATACTCCCTGAGCAATCAGCGCCTGTGCCGCAATATACGTAACCATTACCCAAAACCCAGCCATGGGAAACGGCCCGACAAACTTACTTACCGCCAGCATAGAATCGGACACAAGAAAGGCGATGGCTCCAAAGAAAAGCAATGAAAAGCTCGTTTCGTTGGTTCTGTTTTTCCTGATCACTGCCATCAGTAACATACCCACCAGGCAAGCACCATAGAGGATCACAGGAACTTTAAGATTGCCGAGAAAATTCCAGAGGGTGTAGAGCATAAAAAAGTAAAAGATGACGAGCAGGCCCACGCTGAATTTTGTCCGCCATTCCATCTTTTTCTTTGAAGGATTTATAAGCTGGGCAAAATTGAATCCATACATGATCTGTGCTACAAGAAAAGCGCCCAGACCAAGCAGGAAATACATTTCCGCTTTTGCCTGATACATAAGCAATGAATCACCCAGCCAGCTAAAAACCAGCGCCGCCAGAATGCCTACCCTCACCGACTTATCAACTGCCTTGCTACTCAACCAAAAATAAACGGCCAACAAGGGCATCAACAAGGGCTTGGTCCAGTGGATCAGGTCGGAGTTTTCAACGCCCACAGCCCACAGGTGCACACCTATCGAAAGAAGGAAAAGGACAGAGATCAGGTTTCGGGTATTCATAGTGTGCTTTTTGGAACAAAGTAAATAAATCTACTGGCGCAGTTGCGAAGGAATCACGTCTTTTTTCTTACCAATGAATTCTACAAACAACCAGCCCAGAAAGGCAACAAAGCCTACAAAGGAGAACACAAAGGGCATATGTGAAAAGTGGTTGCCGTACAGCCATCCTGCCAGCAGTGCCCCCAAACCTATGCCCACTTCCAGGGCAATATACATGGTGGCAATGCCCCTCCCCCTGTGGTGTTCATCACTGAGGTCAATGGTCCAGGCGTAAATGGTGGGTGAGTTCATGCCTGTGCCGATGCCAAACAACACAGCACCCGTCAAAAACTGCCACACATTGGTGGAAAATCCGGTGGTGATCATAGCCGCCACAAGAAAGAAGATGGAGAAACGCAGCACAGCTACCCTTCCATATTTGTCCGACGCCTTGCCGGCAATGAACCTGATGCCCAAAGAGGCGATGGTGAACGTAGTGAAGTAAAGTCCTCTATTTCCCATGCCCAAATAGTCGCTAAAGTCGGGTGCGAGGGTAAGCACAGCCCCGAAAGGTAGCATGGTGAGCAGCAAGGTAACTGAGGGATATAGCACCCTTGGTTCATATACGTCAGCCCAATTGATTTTCAGGTGATCCGGGCGAAATTTCTCTCGATTGACCAACGTCTCTCTCATGCCAGCCAGTATAACCACTGACAACAGCGCCATCAGTGAAGAGGTGTAGAACATGGTGTTCAGCGAAGCAGTTGAGGCGATGTAGGAGCCTATAGCAGGCCCGATGGCCATCCCCATGCTTCCAAAGAGGCCAAAAATGCCCATGGCTTCTCCCCTTTTCAACAGCGGCGCAATGTCCCCTACATAGGCTGCCGTGCCAGTAGGTTTAAAACCTGTTGAAAAACCATGAAAGAAGCGAAGCAATAGGAACGCCCATACCACGGTGACATGGGGATATACCAGGGCCGCCAATCCGCTGACCGTAGCGCCAAATACCATCACGGGTACTCGCCCGACCTTATCGGCCAGCTTGCCGCTGAATGGACGGCTGAGGCCGGCTGTGAGCGTAAAAACCGAAATGATAAGACCCTTGTAATCGCCACCGCCAATGGAGGTCAGGAAGGCTGGCAGCTCCGGGATGATCATGTTGAAGCTGCTGAAGAAAAGGAGGCTACTGAAACACAATAGCATAAACTGCCATGTGTATATCTTTTGCTGAGTCATAGAAAAAATCGACGGGTAAAGGTAGAACCTTCAGGAAGGTTATTCAAAAAATTGGGAGGGTTTAGACGAATTGTTCCGGTGTGTAAGTGATGAGAACAGATATTTACTTAACCCATAAGCGGCAACACCAAGACTAGCGGCAAATCAAGATGTAACCCATGGGCGAAATAAAGTACAAAATAGCTAACTTTGTGGAAACTAGCGGCCATGAAAGAGATCAAACTTAAAATCAACGACAGTAAATTCAAAACTTTCGTAGAGTTTGTAAAGACCCTGGATTACGTTAGAATTGAAAACAACAAAAACCTTGAAGACCTCGAGAAAGGCCTTTTGGAGTTGAAGCAAATTCAGGATGGTAAGCTTAAATCCAGGCCTGTGGAAGACTTGCTGAATGAGCTATAGTGTTGAAACCATTCCTCATTTCGATAAGCATGCCAAGAAGCTTTCGAAAAAATATAACTCCCTTAAATCCGACCTGGCCTCACTGGTCGCTACATTAAAAGGCAACCCTTTTTATGGCACGGATCTGGGCCATGGGCTTTATAGAATACGCCTGGCCATTACCGCCAAAGGGAAAGGGAAATCCGGTGGAGCAAGAGTAATCACATACGTGAAAGTTATTCAGAAGACCATCTATCTGGTGTCAATATATGATAAAGGGGAACTTGAATCGATTGCCAGAAAAGAGATTCTGGAGCTATTAAAGAAAACAGGTCTTATTTAAGTCAGGCTACTTCAAGAACTAACTCAACTCTAGTCGGCGGGCTGTTCAAAAAATGGATCGGTTTATGAGAATAAGCAATGTTCCGGCCATGGAGACACGTGCCGGAACATTTCAAGCTTCTGACTACTAAGCCTCCTGCCCCATCAAAAACGCCTTAATGTAGTCGTCGAGGTCGCCGTCCAGCACGTTTTGCACGTCGGTACGCTCCACGCCGGTGCGGGCATCTTTGATCAGCTTGTAAGGGTGCAGCACGTAATTACGGATTTGCGAGCCAAAGTCGACCCGCATCTTGCCGGCTTCCACCTTGTCACGCACGGCATTGCGTTTCTCCACCTCCATTTGGTACAGCCTCGACTTCAGCATTTGCATGGCCAGCTCTCGGTTGGCCAGCTGCGACCGCTCCACCTGACACACCACCACAATGCCAGTAGGCTTGTGGGTCAGCTGCACCTTGGTTTCGACCTTGTTTACGTTTTGGCCTCCTGCACCACCTGACCTTGAAGTATGCAATTCCACATCTGCGGGATTGATTTCAATCTCTATGCTGTCATCCGCCACCGGATATACGTAGATTGAGGCAAAAGAGGTATGTCTCCTTCCTCCTGAATCGAACGGAGATATACGCACCAGCCTGTGCACACCCGTTTCGGCTTTCAGGTAGCCATAAGCAAACTGCCCTTCAAACTCCAGCGTGGCTGACTTAAGACCAGCCGTATCGCCTGGTGTGTAGTCCACCTGCCGCACTTTGTAACCATGCTTCTCTCCCCACATGATGTACATCCGCATGAGGATTTCCGCCCAGTCGTTACTTTCTGTTCCGCCAGCACCCGGGTTGATTTCCAGCATGGCACTCAGCTGGTCTTCTTCCCCGCTAAGCATTTTCTTCAACTCCACCTCTTCCAACTGCGCAGATACCTTTTTGTACTCCGCATCAACGTCCTCCATCTCAGCCTCGTCGGCATTATAGAATTCGTAGATGGTTTCAAGATCCTCCAGCGAAGTGCTTACTTCTTCATATGCATTCGTCCACACCTTCTGCAGCCTTATTTCTTTCAACAGCTTTTCGGCTTCACTGGGTTTGTCCCAAAACCCCGGCAGCACTGTCAGCGCCTCATTGTCTTCTACTTCACGTTTGCGGTTATCGTAGTCAAAGATACCCCCTCAAAGCCGCTACCCTGGCTTTCACGTCTTTCAACTGTTCTATTGTCATGGTGTTATGTTATTTGTTAGTGGCTAATGGGTTATTCGTTAATGGTTAATCGGTTGTTCGTTAATGGCTATCCGGCCGAAACCGTTGCAGCGTGTGATAAGAAATTGGAAGCCAATGGTGGAGGTGAGCGCCCCCTATTAACTAATAACTTTTAACCATTAACTCTCTTCCAACAAAAAATCCACCCCCTTCGAAAAGCGGATGGATTTTGTCATATGTTACCATGGTCAGATTCTGTAAATCCAGCCGTGTGTATCTTCTACTTTGCCGTACTTAATATCGTCAAGTGACTTAAGCAGCCTTTGCGAAAGCACCATTTGCTCTTCCCCCGGAAGGGCGTAATCAACGCCTTCGTATCCTATATGGCTGATTTTAGCAATCGTTGCAGCTGTTCCCACGCCAAACGCTTCCTGTAACTTGCCATTCTTGACTCCCTCTATCACCTCTTTTACCGACACCTTGCGCTCTTCCACAGGATAGCCCCATTCTCTGGCGAGTGTCAGCACGCTGTCTCTGGTCACACCATCAAGGATGGTTTCACTGGCAGGCGCAGTACACAAAACCCCATCGAGTAAGAACAACACGTTCATCGTGCCGGACTCTTCAAAGTATTCGTGTGAGCCTGCGTTGGTCCAAAGTAACTGGTCGTAGCCCGCTTTCTGGCCTTGTACCATTGGATACAGTGCTGCAGCATAATTGCCGGCAGTTTTGGCGCTGCCGGTGCCTCCGGGAGCAGCTCTGGTATATTTTGTTTCCACCTTCACCTTCACCGGCCTGGAGTAGTAAGCCCCTGCCGGGCTGGTGAAAATGATGAATTGATATGTCAGTGATGACCTGATGCCGACAAAAGGATCGTTGCCGAAAACAAAAGGACGGATGTACAGCGAAGTACCCGGCTTGCTAGGCACCCAGTCTCTGTCCAGCTTCAACAGCTCGGTAAGCGCACTCATAAACATCTCCTCAGGAATTTCGGGGATGCACATTCTCTCCGCACTCTTGTTAAGACGGGCAGCGTTCTTTTCCGGACGGAAAACAAGTACGTCGCCGTTCTCAGCCTTGTACGCCTTCATACCCTCAAAAATAGATTGGCCATAGTGCAGCGTGGTGTTGGCCGGGCTCATTGACAGATTACCATAAGGCACAATCCTCAGGTCCTTCCACTGTCCGTCGACATAATCTGCCATAAACATGTGGTCAGAGTAGCTCTTACCAAATTGAACATTATCCATGTCCAGCTCCTTGATTCTGGACTTCGCCACCTGCGTGATCGGAAATTGAAGGGTATCTATCATGACCTCAACCTATTATTGAAAAAGTAAAATTAGAAATTTAATCTCTAAACGATAGTATAACGGGCAGGAAGAATCTTTGGTTTTTTCAAAAAATTTAGGGCTGGGTGCAATTGGCCTAGGATATACTAAACACAATGGCTCGTTCATCATCACCGATTTATCTCATCAATAGTAAAGTATATCAGTTATCTTCCGGGATATTTAAGAAATGAGCATTATGAATCCAATAATGTATAGAGTCGCTTGTAGTGAATGTATGCATCGTGATCCAACAGACACTTTAGATTTTATCTCCGATGAAGATTATGATCGATTGAAAAAAAGTGGAACAGAATATAGTGCTGTATTATATCTATTACAAGAAAGGCAGGACGAGTACGCATGTAATCATTGCGGTTCAATAAATCAGCAGATTTATGATGTTAAACTTGGCAAGAACTTGTCACTTCTTGATACATTGTTCATCTGGGAAAGAATAGTGCAAGAATCTCACGAAAATGGTTGGTACTTAGCCGTTTTTAATTTCCGAAAATCTAATGGTGAAGTGAAATCCAATAACTATTTCGTAGACCCAAATAACCCCTTTATTGTATCAGACATCCATAATGCAGTTTCTAGATTCATTCAGAATAAGACGAGTGATGACTTTGTAAATCATGATAATAGTTATACGTCAGATAATGAGTTCGTTAGTCATAATAACGGTGAATTTTTTTTATGCACCATACTTAACTGTAACTTTGGTAAAAATAGAATGTGGATAGAAAAGTATTTCACTTTTGGCTTTACGAAGGATGAACTAATTTCAGCCTTAGAAGTGTCATTAGCTGAGGTGCGTGGTAGACAAGGATGGTGAAAATTGTTCCCTCAGGGCCTCCTGATAAGGGACTGTAAGTATAAAAAAAACTCGGATTCCACCAAAGTCCTCTCCGAGAGAATCCAATGCTATTAAGTTAAGAGCATTTTACCCTTAATCCCCAAGCCGGGCACACCCAAAGGGGCCTACCAATGACAATTCACTCGCCCTTCAAGGTCAGGGGTAAAATTACAATTGGAACACCGAACCACTTAACGGCATAGCGAGAGACTCTGAGCGGAAAGAATCAGAGGAGTAATATTTTCCCTGATAACCTGAATTTTATAACTTTCAGAGTTAACCAGAACAATTTTTTTACACTCAACCAACAAAATGCCCGACATTCGATTTGCCTCACACCCTGAAGACATTAAACAGCTGACTACCTCAGCGCTTAGAGAACGCTTTCTGATATCAGAAGTGATGAAGCCGGGGCAAGTCACCGCTTCGTATTCCATGCACGATCGCATGATGGTGATTGGCGTCGTTCCAACAATCAAAGCAATTACACTTCCCACCTTTGAAGAGTTGACGAAGGCCAATTTTTTTCTCGAACGCCGGGAGCTCGGCATCATCAATGTAGGCGCCAAAGGCACAGTTACGGTAGATGGCGAGCGCTTTGAGCTCGACAACAAAGAATGTCTCTATGTGGGGAGAGGGAAAAAAGAAATTGTGTTTAGCAGTGGCTCTCCAAGCACCCCTGCCGAGCTCTATGTGAACTCATGTCCCGCACACAGGGAGTATCCAACGACAAAAGCAACATTCGCCGATGCCAATGAGGTGAATGTTGGTTCGAAAGAGAACTGCAATGAACGCACGATTTATCAGTACATCCACGACGGAGGTATACAGAGCTGTCAGCTGGTGATGGGGCTCACCATTTTGGCACCGGGAAGCATTTGGAATACCTTTCCTCCGCATACGCACAACCGAAGAATGGAGGTATACTTCTATTTTGATTTGCCCGAAGATCAGATTGTGATGCACTTTATGGGGGAACCTCAGGAGACAAGACACCTGGCCATGAGCAATAAACAGGCAGTGATCTCTCCCGAGTGGTCTATTCATGCGGGAGCAGGCACTTCAAATTATACATTCATCTGGTCGATGGCTGGCGAAAACAAAGCGTTTAAAGACATGGATGGCCATCAACTAAAATCCATCCGCTAGTCTGTGGTGCTCGATTCATTTGCCTATAAACCATTTTCCTCAGAGGCTCTTGAAGGGTGCTCTGAGAAAACATTACTCAGTCATAAACTTCCAGGTAACACTGCCGTAGCCAAAAACAGAGCCTTCTACTCTCTTCTCATTCCCTTTTGACCCCACTTGCGGGTCAGCACTTAATTCGGTCAACGAATAGTCACCCTTTTCATAATCAAAGGTTTCCCCGTCATCGTCGTACAGCAGGAAACTGCCGCCCTCTTTGCCGTAGTGCCTCACTTGCAATGCCAGTTGCTCGCCAGGTTTTGGCGCATGAAGCCTGGGCCCGATCATGGGAATGATGCCGCCATCTTTCACAAAAAGCGGGATTGTGGCCAGCGCTGTCCTGATCTCAATCACCTCATTTTCACCTGCATACTCGCCCGTGTAAAAGTCGTACCATTTGCCTTGTGGCAGAATGACAGTTCTGGAAGTTTCGCCGGTAAACACCGGTGCCACCAGCAGGTTGTCGCCAAACATAAACTGGTCTTTGATGTCCTTTCGGATCGCTAAGTTGTAGGGGTTAGCGGTGTCATCGAGCTTTCCGGCTTTGATCTCCTCGTTTGCTCCAAAGCCTTCCACTAGTTGCATGGGCCTCACCGGTGGGGTACCGTTAAAATAGTAGTCGGCAAAGGTGGAATAGATGTAGGGCAGCAGCTGCATCCTGAGCATGGCCACTTGCTGCACCTCTTCATATACCTCCGGGTAGGACCAGGGCTTGGTGCCACTCGACCAGGCATTGACCATCGCCATAGGCGAAAAGCACACCGACTGCATCCGACGCAGCCATTCTTCACCCGTGTTGGACTGTCTTACTTCTGGTGTCCAGAGCACGCCAGAGAACCCGGAGTTGATCAGGGCAGTGATGAAATCCCGGTGGTCGTAATAGTCGTTGTACAGCACAAAGGGGAGAGTGGCGGCTCCGGCATTGGAGGCCCTCACTAGGCCGTAAGTTCTTTGGTTGCTTTTGTGGTAGAGGTCGGCGGCCATCTTCTGCATCAGCAGCCCATACACCTGCCGCATTTGTTCGGCGCTGGTGCCCGAAGGGAAGGTGGCTGCATCGGGCCAGAGCCAGTTGTCGTAGCCGTCCACCTCATCTATTTTAAGGCCGGAAACACCGATATCCAGTTGGTTTTTCGTGTAAAAATCAAGAAATATTTTTCGGGCAGCGTCCATGGTATAGTCAGGCACGATGCCATTCCAAACCAAATGAGTACCTGCATAGGGCAGCATCGGCTCGTACAGCTTCGCTTTTGGAGCAATATAAGGGTTCATCCAGAGGTTCGTTCTCACTCCCTGTTCCAGCAGCGTATGTACAAACTTTCCTGGTTCGGGAAACCTGCCTTCATCCCATTCATAGGAGCTGGGATACGACATGTTCATCCACCCGGGCTCCAGTCCAATAAAGTCAAGGGGAAATTCGTTGTCTTCGAACTCCTGCACTTCGGCCAGCACCTCGTCGGAAGTATGCCTCGTATGGCTTCGGTAGGTAAAGCCAAGGCCCCACTTAGGCGGCAGCACGCCCCCGCCCTGGTAGAGGTTATATTTCCTGACGGCGTTAAGAGGTGTCTCGCCATTGAATACAATCACCTCCGCACTTTCGTCGGGAATGACTATTTCCACTACATCTGATTGGGGCTGCGCCTCCCAGTTTTTGTCAGTGTTTCGATTGTACACGGCGGGTTTGCTTTTGCTGTCAAGCCTCACGTTGCTACCCACATACACGGTCATGTAGCTGACGGAGTTGATCAGCACGCCATAGCCTTTGCTCGATAAGTAAAATGGCACAGGCGCATGGGTACTGCCGTTGTCTTTACCGCCGTAATGGTCAACCTTTAAGTGGTAGGTTTTGCCCCGACGATTCACGCTTTTGAATTGCAGACCCAGACCATAAATTTGCTCAGCGTCGTCGAGCGGGAGCTGGATCACTATTTTGTGAGCTGATTTTGTAATGTGAATCCGCTCTTTGTCAAGCGGGAACGTTGTGGCTGCTCCTGCATCCAATCTGGCAAGATTGGGAACCGCCCCAGCAGCATCCAGGAGGTTAATCTTACTTTTTTCGCCAATGGTGTATTTCCAAACGCCGTTGGCTTGCTGCTGCCAGTCCGATTTTTTTGCCCCTCCACAAGCGAAACAAATAACCAAGATCGTAGCGTGTAGAAAGATATTTTTAAGATTCATGCAGATTTGAAACAAAAATGGCAACGGCCTAAACGTTTCTCGGTAGCTTTGGCCGCCAAAAAGGGTTAATTGACAAAATGATTTAGCTCACATTTGCAGGGAATCTGAATGTGGTGCCACCAGCTATCGCTGTGTGCGCCACATTCGGGCTGTTAATTTTTACACAAGGCTATAAAATTACTTAGCCGTCGCCATTTCCAATGCCTTAACATTCGTGAAATACTTCACCTTCATAAAGGCCTTTTCCCACTCCGGCATTGATCCGGCCTGGTAGTACTCCAAAAACTTCTCGGTTACCTGACCAAAGTGTGCTTCATGTCCGTTGTGGTAAGAATCAGGGATGTCGACAATGTACTCGCCTCCCTCCTGCTTCGTCAGCCCAATCCCGGGATATTTCGCCTGTAGCGTTTCGTTGATCGCTTTGGCCAAAGCTTCGTCCTGACGGTCCAATAGTTTCACATACAGAGTCGCCCTGTAGTTCTCTTCCGCTCCCTGACGGATCATCAGGTTGGCTTTGGTGCCCCGCATCATACTGTAGTGTGTATCCGCTGCGCCTTCTGGTGCCTTGTAGTTCCAGATCACGCTCACCTTCGCATGTTTGCCACGCAGCGTGTAGTTCATTTCACCATTGCTCAGCACTTCCAGCTTGCCGTCTTTGATGTATTCATTCAAAAAGGCAGGAAACTCACTAGCACCTGTCACTCCTTTGAAGTCGTCAACCGTCAACACAGTAGGCCAAAGCTTCGCCGACATCATGTTCACATCGGTGGTGTCGAGCAGCTGCTCAGGGAAAGTTTCCCACTGCACCAGGTCTACCAGGTGAGTAGTTACGTCCACAATACCCGTTCCCTCTACTTTCACATCAAAAAACCAGTCGGGTCGCACCAAAGGCTTGCCGGACACATATTTGAAGAAGTGATGCACACTTTCTTTGGTTATCGCCGGATTTTCAGGCGTGCCGTCTTCCAGTTCACCAAACACTTCGGGCAACATGGAAAGCTGACGTTGCAAAATGGTAGTGATTTCAAACCTCTCGGTCATGATATCATACAACAGCAGGTCCTTTTCTTCCGCCACCTGAAAAGCCTTAAGCAGCTTGCCGTAACCAGCCTTGTCCACCACCAATGGTTTATCGGCATACACGTTTATGTCGTTTTCAATGGCTTTCAGCACATAATCAACCTTGTGGTCATTCTTACCTGCCACCACCATCACGTTGCCGGGCTTTTTCCCAATCATTTGCTGAAGAAAATCAGGCCCTTTAGTTACCTCCAACTGCCACCCCGTAGGGTTTTCCGCCCGGGTATTGTAGCCGTTGATGCGGGCAAGGTAATCGGTCAACTCCGGGCCGTCCGGTGCAAACACATAAATAGTAGAGTCTACCACCGGATACATCGACTTGTGGATGAGCCCGGCATGAAAATGCCCCGGTTCCAGCGTCATGATCCTGATTTTACCGTCGTCGGTAGATTCTTCCGTGCTTTCTTTCATCGTTCCTGATTGGCAGCCTGCAAGAAAAAGGGCTGCGAGAGCCCCTGAAAATAGTTGGTTGAGTTTCATTTAATTTTTATCCTTTCATTTTAACGTTACCGGTTCCATAGGGCGCTCTCTGCGGCCTGCTCAGGAGCTTGTTGGCTTCATCATTGTTCACAAACATTTCCTTCTCAGGGCTCCACTCCAGTCTGCCAGGTATTTTCATGGCAATGTGGCTGACCAAACAAACAGAACACGCTCTATGGCCAATTTCGATCGGAGAAATCGGCTGCTTGCCCGACTGAATGCACTCCAACCAGTTGCCATGGTGCTCTTCGCTTTCGTATAAATGGATTTCGTCGTCTCCAATCTCCGACTTTAGTATCTGCGGATCTGAGGCATCAAGGGCCTTCGCACTGTTTTCAGCAGCCACCGGATCAGACGCCGACGCCACATAATCACCACGGGATACCCAAATCCAGCCGTCGCTTCCCTCATAACGTACACCATTTGGATAGCCTCCTGATGTATACACGTTGATGCCATTGTCGTACTCCTGCTTCACCATAAAGTCGCCATGCACGTTCCACAATCCGGATCTTGGGAATTCGGCTACTGCTTCGATATAGCGAGGCCCGGTCAGCTCGGTGTCCATGCCCCAGGCAGCGGAATCATAGTGATGCTGCCCCCAGCCGGTGATCATGCCTGCGCCAAACTGCTCGCACCGCAACCACCCAGGTCGACCATAACCATCCACTGGGTGAACGCCGATCTCAGTATAAGGCACCTCGGGTGTTGACCCCAGCCACATGTCGTAGTTAAGTTGTTTTGGCACAGGCATAGCAGGAGCTTCGGGACCTGAGGGGTCGCCAGGCAGACCAATTCTTACGGTGTGCAGCTTGCCTATTCTCCCATTGCGAACAAGCTCCGCAGCCACTTTGAATTGCTTCATGGACCGCTGCTGAGTGCCCATCTGGAAAGTGACATCAGACTTCTTCACAAGGTCAGCTAGCTGACGTCCCTCTTTGATGGTGAGTGACGTAGGTTTTTGCAGGTAGACGTGCTTTTTGGCCAGCACAGCCTCCATGGCAGGCTGAGAATGCCAATGGTCGGGCGTGCTGATGATGACCGCATCAATGTCTTTGTTCAACAGCATTTCCTTGTAATCACCGTACTGTTTCACGTCGACGTAGGGCTTACCCATTTTTTCGGTATAGTACTTTTCAACGTGCTCTTTTCCTTCCTTCATCCGCTTGCTGTCCAAATCGGAGACGGCCACGAACCGGGCGACGTCGTGCTGCCAGGTGCCTGGCATGTCGTGGCCACGGGCAATTCGACCACACCCAATCTGGCCAATATTGATTTTGTTGCTCGGCGCATCTTTTCCAAAAACGGAAGAGGGCACTATGGTGGGGAAACCCAGCACACTGGTAGCAATGGCTGTGTTTCGGACAAATTCTCTTCTTTTCATAGGTATATAAGTAGTCTAAGGGTAAGTAGTTAATTATTATTTGGTGAATGTTTTCCAGTAAGCTTCCGCTTCTTCGGCTGTAAGCGTTCCGTCAAACACCACCATTCTATATTTCAAAGTGTATCTCTTTCCAGGCTCAATTTCCCAGGGCTCATACCTGATGGGGCAAAATTCTATATAGACATTTTCTTTTCCTCCGTTAGCATCCACTGGCCACACCCGCATTGGTTCGGGGTGAGCCCTGTTTTCAGGGTAGCTAAGAAATAGTATACCGCTTTTCCCTTCCTTTGCTCCAGAAACTCCATGCACCATTACCCACTTCCCTCCAGTTCCATCGGCGTTGGTTCTATCGTACCCTTCTGACGTAAGAATCGTACTGTTACCCTGATTCCAGGCCGCCGTGGCACGATAGCCGATACCTCCGCCATAGCGGTAGGCCTCCAACATAATAGGCGTTGACAGTGGTGTGGAAATGGTCGTTGTGTAGTCGACCAGGTACCTTCCTTTATCTGCGCTTTGCACCCGGATGCCTAAGTCCTCCTCAATAGCCACCTGTGGGCCATTCGGTGCCAGCAGGTCAGTATGGTTCTGTCGAACAACTACTTCAGCAATATTCCCTTTAGCTGTCTGTGAGATTATATGGTCAAAATCGACCCTGCCTTTTCCATCTCCCAAATTCCAAAAGTCCACTTCCCTGCCTTCTACCCTGGTCTTCGTCCATGGGCCCCAAATGCCAAGGTGATGGTAATGGTCGGGTGGTTGAATACGGGTAAGTACCTCGCCAGAAGGTGACTTGAGCGGGTGGATAAAGCCAGATTTGCGAAACTCCTTCTTCACTCCTTCCGGCACGGTGAGCATGGAAGTTTGGTAGGTAAGCACCTCCTTTCCGCCAAAAAGAAAATCAATACCTGTGGTCGTCTCTTTTAAGCTTACTTTCTGTGCCTGAGTGGATACAAAAAGGCTAAATACAGCAGTAAGCAACAGAAGGGTCTTCTTTAGCGTCATTTAAAATTTAGTATCGGGGTTGAGACCGATGAAGATACTAAATTTTTCACCAGGTTTGTCCCGGTACAAACTTTTTCCTTCGGGAGAAGTGCAAAAAAAGCCTATTTTGGACTTCTGGGCTTCCACGGGGTTTCCTCCACGCCCAGCTCCTGCGCCATCATGCGGCACAGCACAAAAAGATAGTCGGAAAGGCGGTTAAGAAACTGGACAATACTTTCTTCCACAGCCTCTTGTTCTTGCAATCCAATAACCAATCGTTCAGCCCTGCGGCAAACACAGCGAGCGATGTGACCATGCGAAACCGAAGGATGGCCGCCTGGGAGAATGAAGTTTTTCATTGGAGGCAGCAGGGCATCCATTTCATCCATGGCGGCCTCCAGCCTGCTTGTCAATGTTTCGTCAACCTGCGGAACAGGGAATTTGGTACTACCAGGCTCCATGGCCAGGTGCGAGCCTATTGTAAAAAGTTGCTCCTGTATTTCTATAAAAAATGGTATTCTGGCTTTGTTTACCTCTTGATCCCTCAGTAATCCGATATAGGAATTGAGTTCGTCGACAGTGCCATAGGTTTCTATGCGAAGATGTGCCTTCGATACCCTGGTGCCACCAAGAAGAGAGGTGGTTCCCTTGTCGCCTGTTTTAGTGTAAATTTTCATCCAATATCAGACCGGCTCTGACACATGGCGGGTGATGTTTTTATTTTCAGTGTCAGATTCAATCAAACCGTCCCTTAGCCTGATGACCCTGTGCGCATACGTTGCAATATCTTCTTCGTGTGTCACCATAATGATGGTATTGCCTTTGTCGTGCAGCTCCTGAAAAAGCTCCATGATGCTGTAAGAGGTCTTCGTGTCGAGGTTACCAGTCGGCTCATCCGCCAGGATAATCGAAGGGTTGTTAACGAGCGCTCTCGCAATGGCGACTCTCTGGCGCTGTCCACCAGATAGCTCATTGGGCTTATGACGAGCCCTTTCAGCAAGTCCAACACCAGCGAGGGCTGCCATGGCTTGCTCTTCCCTGTCTTCCCGGTTCATCCCAGCATAAATAAGCGGAAGTGCAACGTTCTCAAGAGACGACTGCCTTGGCAGCAGGTTGAAAGTCTGGAAAACGAACCCGATCTCCTTGTTTCTGATTTCCGCCAGCTCATTTTCAGTAAGATCACTAACGTCATGGTTATTGAGGATGTATTGACCTCCGGAAGGCGTATCAAGACAGCCTACAATGTTCATCAACGTAGATTTCCCAGAACCTGACGGCCCCATAAAAGCCACATATTCACCCCTATTGATGTCGATGGTGATGGACTTAAGAGCGTGGATAGTTTCGCTACCCATCACATATTTTTTGGAAACATCTCTGGTTTGAATGACTGCACTCATGAACAAAAGGGGTTTTAGAAAATTTTAATATACAATAATACCTCGAACGATTGGAAAATCCACAACTAATTCTTTAGTGGGTACTTTTTAATTGCCCAAAGGTTTCACTACCGTTTTCAACCTTAACGATGAACACCACTCTATTTGTTTACTTTCATGCCAATGAATTACAGTATTGGTCTGTATTTTTTTCAAGCTCACCAGTATATTGCAATCTCTTTTGCCGGTTCCTGGCAATTGAAGAACCATCGAACACCCGCAGTGCCTTATTCATCGTGAACCTTTGATAACAAAAAAAATGAAATTGAAATACATTGCCCTTGTACTACTATGCTGCATGACTATCGACAACATAACTGCACAAACAGCAAAAACTGACGATCAGGATGTTGAAATGATCCGCAAAATCTATGACGAGGCGCTTGGCAAAGGCGAATCGTATCAGATGCTGGAGTTTCTTACAAAGCAAATCGGCGCCCGATTAGCCGGCTCGCCAGGGGCAGCAGCAGCAGTGGACTGGAGCAAAGAAACTATGGAGGGCTTTGAGTTTGACAACGTATTTCTTCAGGAAGTAATGGTGCCTCACTGGGTGCGTGGCCAAAAGGAAATTGGCAAGATCGTTAATTCCAAAATGGGTTCGGTGGAAGTCAACGTTGTGGCGCTGGGCAACTCAGTGGGCTCCGGGCCTAACGGCGTGGCCGGAAAAATAGTAGAAGTGCAAAACTTTGAAGAGCTGGCCGCTCTTGGCGAAGCCGGCGTAAAAGGGAAAATCGTCTTTTTCAACCGCCGGATGGATCCTACATTGATTGAAACTTTTGAAGCTTATGGCGGCGCTGGCAACCAACGAGGTGCCGGGCCATCTGAAGCCGCCAAGTATGGTGCCATTGGGGTTGTAGTCCGCTCGCTGACCAATGCACTGGACGACCACCCGCACACTGGCAGCACCAACTACACGCCCAATCTCTACAAGCTGCCAGCGGTGGCCATCAGCACCAACGATGCCGATAAGCTGAGCAGGATGCTGAAGGACGACTCTGAGCTTGAGTTCTACTTTGAGACGCATTCACAGATGCTACCGGACAAGCTATCACACAACGTAGTGGGCGAACTAAAAGGAAGCAGCAAAGCCGACGAATACATTGTTGTTGGCGGGCACCTCGACTCATGGGACCTGGCGCAGGGAGCCCATGACGATGGCACGGGCTGTGTGCAGTCTATTGAGGTCCTTCGGATTCTCAAGGCCATTGGCTACAAGCCAAAAAGAACCTTAAGAGCAGTTATGTTCATGAACGAAGAAAATGGCCTTAGGGGAGGACGGAAATACGCCGAATTGGCTGCCGAAAATAAAGAGAAACACATTGCTGCCATGGAATCGGATCGTGGTGGCTTCAAACCGCTTGGGTTTACTTTTACTGCTGAAGACAAGCAGGTAGAGCGCATCAAAGGCTGGGCGCCATTGTTCGTGCCTTATCAGATTTACAAGTTTGACACCGGAGGTGGTGGAGCCGACATCAGCCCACTGGCAACACAAGGCGTGCCCATGATTGGCTTCTACCCCGACCCGCAACGCTACTTCGACTACCACCATACGGCGATTGACACGTTCGACAAAGTGAGTCGGAGAGAGCTGGAGTTGGGCGCTGCCACCATGGCGGCTTTAACCTATTTGATTGACAAGTACGGGCTTTAAAGGATTGTTAATTTGAGACTTATGATGACAGATTGGATGGCTGCCGGGATCAGGAAACTTCTTCCTTTCATTGTAATATTGTTTTGTATCGGAACTGCCCATGCACAGTTCCAGATTGAGGTTAAAAAGCACAGCAACTTTATATACATTTACGAGTCGTACGGCGCCTACCAGGGAGGAAAAGTGGGTGCCAACGCTGTCATCTTTGTGGGCAAAGACAGCGTGGTGGTCATTGACACTCCCTGGGGAAATGACCAAACCGTGCAGCTACTTGACTGGATTGACACTGAAATCAAAAAACCAGTAGCCAGCTTTGTGATTACGCACTTCCACGATGACCGGATAGGTGGTATTGATATCCTAAAAGCAAGAGGCATTCCGGCCGTGAGTTCGGAGCTAACGGCCAAACTGGCCGTGGAAAATGGCATTGCTAAACCAGACGTCCTCTTTAAAAACGACACCACCATCACTCTGGCAGGAGGCAAAATTGAGGTTTTCTATCCCGGACCGGGTCACAGCCCCGACAACGTGGTCGTTTACTTCCCTTCGGAAAAACTCCTGTATGGCGGCTGTTTTTTGAAGGATGCTTCAACTACTTCCCTGGGCAACCTGGGAGATGCAGACGTTACCGCCTGGCCTGTGAGTCTCGAAAAAATGAAAAAGCGGTTTCCAAAACCCAAGATGGTCATTCCTGGCCATGGCGGACTGGAACCTGGGGCGATTGAGAACACGGCGAAGCTATTGAAAGACTACAAGCCGTAGGTTGACAACATGCAAGAATTTGAAGGAAATGGCGGTGCTGTTTCCTTTTTTTATTTCAATACTTCGCTCTTAATATCAAAAAAAATAAGAAAAACACTTGACTCTAACGTAACGTCATAGCCTTTCTTTGCATCATCATTAATGAAAAGGTATGGCAGGCTATACGGTAAAAAAGCTGGCAAAACTAGCTGGAGTAAGTGTGCGCACACTTCACCACTACGACCAGATTGGTCTTTTGACTCCCGAAGAACGAGGGCTCGATTCAGGGTACAGGTACTATGGAAGGCATGAAATGTTACGCCTGCAGCAGATCCTGTTCTACCGAGAATTGGGCTTTGCTCTGAAGGAAATCAAAAAGATCATCGACGAAAAGGATTTTAATTTACTGGAATCACTGGAGTTCCAGAAATCGGAAATTCACAAACAGATTGCCAGAAACAAGGTGTTGTTAGGCACTTTGGAGAAAACAATTGATGAAATAAAAAACAGAAAAAAAATGGTAACAGATAAAGAAATGTACGAGGGCTTCACCGAAGAGCAGGTGAAAAGCTACCGTCAGGAAGTAGTGGACAGATGGGGTAAGGAGGCCCTGGATCATTCTGAAAATGTGATCCGAAAAAAGACAAAAGAGGAATGGGCTGATACAATAAAGCAGTCGGACGACTTTTGCCGTCAAATGGTAGCCTTAATGAACCAGCCAGTCACCCATCGGGAGGTGCAACAGCTGATCGCTAAGCATCATGCACGGGTAGGTCAGTTTTTCGAAGTAACAGAAGAAAAGTACCGAGGCCTGGCCGACATGTACGTGGCGGACGAGCGATTCAAGGTCAACTATGAAAAGTTTGCCGTTGGGTTGGCTGAATACATGAAAAAGGCGATGTACGAGTTTTGTGAGAATGGAATGAAGCTACAAGATTAGCGTAATAACCAGGCCGCAGTAGCCGCTGCGGCCTGCTATTTTTTATCAAATTCTTTCGCTCTGATTTGCTCTATGGCTACTGAAAAACCTTTAAGCACCTTTGACTCAACTGTTCCTTTTTGCGAAGCAAATGCCAGCAACTCGTACTTTCCATTATTCAATGCAAAAATCTCAATCACTTCATTGGCTGGATCAACTACCCAAAATTCTTTCACCCCAAACTTCTCATAAAGTGCTTTTTTTCTTTCCTGGTCGTGATGAAAGGTGGAAGGTGATAGAATTTCAACGACAAGATCGGGCGACCCATTGATATTTCTTTCCGTCAAAATCCCTTCGTTGGCATGGCTGACAAAGATCAAATCGGGCTGTACCACGTTGTACTCATCAAATCTCACATCAGATGGGGCGTTAAAAACATGCCCAAGTTTCTTACTATAAACATAGTCCATAATAAGCCTTTGCAAATTCCTTGAAAAGGCCTGATGCTTTAGAGAAGGCGCTGGCGACATATCAAAAAGTTCTCCATCAATGATTTCATAACGCTTGTCATCATCCAACTTGAGGTATTTGCTGTAAGTGAATTTTTCGGCTACTGCTATCATTTGTTCCTGGTAGTTTGTAAATATACTAACTAATTCCAACGTAAAAAATGCCAAATTGGCGGCAATAACACCGGATCAGCAATAATACAAATGAAACCTATCAACCTACTCGGCATCCCCTTCGACGCCAACTCATCCTTCAAGCGAGGCCCGGCTCAAGCCCCTCCCCTCATTCGCAAAGCGCTGCATTCGGATTCAACCAACTACTTCAATGAAGCTGGTCAAAATGTAAAGGACTTGCTGATCGATGCTGGAGACATCTCGCCGATGGTTCCGTATGATGCATTGCAAAAAGAGATCTCCAAAATCTACACGCCTTCCGAAAAATGGATTTTCCTGGGTGGCGATCACTCAGTGACCTACCCCATACTGCAAGCTGTTGCGCCGCATTACCCCAAGCTTTCTATCCTGCACCTCGATGCGCACTCCGACTTGTATGATGAGCTGGATGGCAATCGATTTTCTCACGCCTGTCCATTTGCAAGAATCATGGAGAATGGATTGGCGCAAAGCCTTACACAAGTTGGCATCCGCACCCTCAACAAGCACCAGAAAGAGCAGGCAGAAAAGTTCCACGTCAACATCATTCCAATGAATAAATGGACAGAAGACATGACCATCGATATTGATGGGCCTGTGTACATAAGCCTGGATATCGACGTGCTTGACCCGGCCTTTGCGCCAGGCATTTCCCATTACGAGCCAGGTGGAGCCAGCACACGGCAGGTAATCAATTTTATCCAGCGGCACCAGCACCTGAATATCGTAGCGGCCGACATTGTAGAATACAATCCTATCAGAGATAGGAACGACATGACTGCATTTGTAGCTGCCAAATTCCTGAAAGAACTTGCAGGTATAATGTCAGCTAGCTAGCGTATTGGTTGAAACAAGTTTTCTTTCTGTTTTGTCCAAAACAGCAGAGCGACCTTGTCTACACATCAAAAACCTCTAAATTATCCCTATGAAAAAGTTTTTGATTCTAATCAGAGAAGACCTTTCTGCAGTTAACAAAATGACCCCCGAGCAAATGGAGGCCGACATTGCCGAATATGTTAAGTGGAAAGACGGCCTTCAGAAAGAAAACCGACACGTGATGAGTGATCCTTTGGAAGGCTCCGGTGCGATGATCTACAAAAATAAAGTAGAAACAGACGGGCCATTCATTGAATCGAAGGAGGCTATCACTGGCTTCTTTGTGTTCCTGGCAAAGGACACGGAAGAGGCAATCAGCATTGCCAAAACTTGCCCTATTTTCAAATACGAAGGACTCGTGGAGCTAAGGCCCATCATGGACTTTTGATGCAACAGGAACAGCCCCCCTATCATTTTGAAACACAAAAGCTGGTCAGCCATCTTTACCGTCAGTGGTACGGTAAGATGGTGACCTCCCTGGCACGCTACTTTGGGCTTCAGCAGCTGGAGCTGGCCGAAGACATAGTGCAAGAGGCCTTCGAGTCGGCCATCAAGCATTGGGAACAAAAAGGCATGCCGGATCAGCCAGTGAACTGGCTCTTCAAAGTATGTAAAAACAAAGCGATCAACACTCTGCGAAAAAAGCGTTTCGAGCCGCTGCCAGCGGAATCTTTTCTTAATACACGGGAACAGGTCAAACTTGAGACGCTTTTTCTCGACAATGAAATTGAAGACAGTCAGCTGCGGATGATCGTGGCTTGCTGCCACTCGGCATTCTCCGTTAAGAATCAGCTCATTTTTGTACTAAGGCACGTGGCCGGCTTAACCGTCAGGCAAATTGCCCGTGGCCTGTTGATGACCGAAGAAGCCGTTGCCAAGTCGATAGTACGTTCCAAGCAACTGATCCGTGAAAAGAACCTATCATTTCCCGATCCTGACTATTTGAAGGTGAAAGAAAATCTGCATGAGGTGCATTTAATCATCTACCTGCTTTTCAACGAAGGCTACTCCTCCACCGATAGTGACTCTATCATGAGAGAAGAGCTGTGTTATGAAGCCATCAGGCTGATCAAACTGGTGGCAGATAATGAAAAGCTGAAAACTGCAGACTCATTGGCCTTGTTTTCGTTATTTCTTCTCCATGCTGCGAGATTTCCAGCCAGGGAGGATATCGAAAAAAAGCTGATTGACTTAGAAACTCAGGACCGGCGACTTTGGGATCAGGACATGATAGCCCTCGGGCAGCAGTATTTCAGGGAATCTATTCAGGAAAAGAATTACACAAAATACCAGGTGGAAGCTGCCATAGCTTACGAACATGCGCAAGCTCTCTCCTTTGAAGAGACCGATTGGGCAAGCATCTGCGAACTGTACGAATACCTTCTCCAAAGCGACCCTGGGGCTGCCGTTTATCTGAATTGGCTTATTGCACTTTTTTATAGCAAGGGGCCGCTCGTTGCCTATGAAAAGCTTCAGGAGCTTGATTCAAAAGGGTGCCTTGTGCAAAATCAATACTACTTCTCACTCCTTGGTAAAATGTATATGGCCATGGACGATACCACTCTGGCAGCCAGCTGCTTTCGTCAGGCCATTGAGCTGACAACCAGTCTGCCGGAAAAAAAGTATATCGAAAGGCTTTTGGCGACACTTTGAATGGTCGGCGTGCATCAGCGACCTCCACCGTCCGCCAGCGCACAACTATTTTCTACGTCAGTATTTCATCACTTTCTTTAAGTATTGAGATTCAAGCAATTGAGATTGGTTTTACTTCTCTTCGCAAAAGGTATTATTATTGTTTAAAATGGAACGGGCAAAAGCTATGTATAAATGAAAAAGAGTAACCAGGCAGGGAGAATTCTGATTGTTGACGACAATCCCGACGTGTTGAGCGCCGCCAAAATATTTCTGAAGCGACATTTCCTGGAGGTGGTGACAGAGAAAAACCCTGAGTCGCTTCCCAATATTCTGATGAATGAAACATTCGATGTCATTCTCCTGGACATGAACTTCACCAAAGACGTGAGCTCTGGGCACGAAGGCTTTTTCTGGCTCGACAAGATTCTGGAAATAGATCCTTCGGCGGTTGTAATACTGATTACGGCCTACGGCGATGTGGAAGTAGCTGTAAAAGCCATCAAGGAAGGCGCCACCGACTTTGTGCTCAAGCCGTGGGAAAACGAAAAATTGCTGGCCACGGTTTCCTCCTGCATGAGGCTGCGTGAGTCGAGGCTGGAGACCAACAAACTCAAAGACAGGCAAAAACAGATTAACGAGGACCTGGATACTAAATACCAGGAGATTATTGGCAGAAGCGATGCCATTATGAAGGTGTTCGACACGATAGAAATGGTGGCAGGAACAGACGCCAATGTGTTGATCCTCGGCGAAAACGGCACCGGCAAGGAGCTGGTGGCACGAGCGATTCACCGCCATTCGAAGCGGGCTTCCGACGTATTTCTCAGTGTCGACTTAGGGGCTGTAAGCGAAACACTATTCGAAAGTGAGCTGTTTGGGCATACAAAAGGTTCGTTTACCGATGCCAAAGAAGACCGTGCAGGGCGCTTCGAAACAGCCTCTGGTGGTACTTTGTTTCTGGATGAGATTGGCAACCTTTCAACGCCACTTCAGGCCAAGCTGCTGTCCGTGCTACAGTCGAGGCAGGTGACGAGGGTTGGCTCCAACAAAGCCAGGCCCATCGACATTCGCCTCATTTGCGCCACCAATATGCACCTTTACGACATGGTGAAAAAGAGCGAATTCCGTCAGGACTTACTCTACCGCATCAACACCATCGAAATCAACATACCCCCCCTGAGAGACCGGCTGGACGACATTCCGTTGCTGGCAGAGCATTACCTCGGGCAGTTTACCAAAAAATACAACAAGCCCATCCGGTCGCTAAGTCCTTCTGTGCTGAAGAGAATGCAAAAATACAGCTGGCCGGGAAACGTGAGGGAGCTGGAGCATGCGGTGGAGCGTGCCGTGATCATGAGCCGCAGCATGGTGCTCGAAGCCGACGACTTCTTCTTGAATCAGGGTGGCAAAGAGCCTGACGAAACAGCGGTAAACCTGGATGCCTACAACATAGAGGAGATGGAGCGTATCCTCATCCGCAAAGCACTCAAACGCCACAATGGCAATATTACTCAGGCTGCTCAGGAGCTGGGGCTGACCCGCTCTTCGCTTTACCGACGAATGGAGAAGTATGATTTTTAGCAGCTTCCGATTTCAAATACTTCTTCGGGTAGCTTTTATCGGGCTATTGACAATGGCTTTTATTTGGCTGATCGAAAGCAGCAAATACGTGAGTGCGACCATTATCTTTTCTGTTGGCGTTTTCTCGCTCTTCAGCCTGTTTCACTACGTCGAAAGCACCAACCGCAAGCTCACCCGTTTTATTGAAGCCATCAAATACGACGACTTCATCATTGGCTTTGACGCCGACAACAGGGTCGGGAAATCTTTCAAACAGCTGAATCAGTCAATGAAAGAAGTGCTTGATGCCTTCCGGCTCACCAGAAAAGAAAATGAGGAAAACCTTCAATTTCTGGACACCCTGGTGAAGAACGTGCAGGTGGGCATATTAAGTTACGACGATACCGGCGAGGTGGGGCTCATCAATCAAATGGCAAAAAAACTACTATCGCTTGACAACCTGACGGAGCTAAATGAGCTTTCGGCCACAGACCCGGAGCTTTACACCCTGTTAAAATCAATTCCCTCAGGGGGTAACACGCTCTATCGAAAAAATGAACTTGTTCACCTTGCCATCCATACCTCCCGGCTGAGAATAAGAGGACGAGAGCTCACACTTGTTTCCCTGCAAAATATCCGGTCGGAGCTGCAACAAAATGAGCTGGAAGCCTGGCAAAACCTAACCAAAGTGCTTCGACATGAAATCATGAATTCGGTGACGCCAATTTCTTCTTTGGTTTCCACGCTAAAAGAGATGTTTGAAGAGGAAACTCATGCCAACAACGAGGAGCAAATGTCGAAGGAAACAATCGGCGACATTAATGAGGCCCTTCAGGCAATAGAGAACAGGAGTCACGCCCTGAAAAAGTTTGTCCATGCCTACCGGGACTTCACGCAGATTCCAAAACCGGCACTGAAGCCCGTGAAACTAGCGACACTGCTGGCCAGGATCGAAAATCTGTATTTGGCAGAAACGAAGGCCAGCGAAGTGACCCTTGCCACAGAACTTGAGGACGATGAAATAACCATTATTGTGGACGACGAGCTGTTGGAAATGGTGCTCATCAACCTTGTGAAAAATGCTATTGAGGTATTAATAGACCAACCAGATGCAAAGGTCACGGTGAGAGGATATATGAGCGATCAGCTGCGCCCGGTAATCGAAGTGGAAGACAATGGGCCTGGCATTATTCCGGAAGCCATCGACAATATTTTCATTCCGTTTTACACCACTAAGCCTACGGGATCTGGCATAGGCCTCAGCCTGTCGAGGCAAATCATTCACATGCACGGAGGCACACTGGGAGTGGAATCGGAGGTAGGAAAAAAGACAGTTTTCAAAATTGAATTGTGAAGAACGAAGGTGAAACATCAGGCTGCCGCTACTTAGACTGGATAGCAGCCCATTCGTCTTTCAACTTTTGATGGTATGGGTGATCTTCCCCTAATACTTCCTTACTTAGTTCAATGGCCTTCGTATAATTGATTTCGGCCTTTTCCATGTCTTTCAACTCGCCATACAAGTCCCCAAAGTTCGAATAAACATCGATTACTTTTCTGCTCTTCTCCCCCAGCTTGTCGAGATAAATGTTGAATGCCTTTTGGTAACTTCGCTCAGCCTCATCAAACTTCTGCATTGCCTGCCAAGTCATTCCCATGCTCACATAATCACCTGCTACATAAGGATGCTCGTCGCCAAAATTATTGACATCAGCCGCAAGCACCTTTTCATAGTAGCTCAGCGCATTCCCAAAGTCCCGCTGTCCAAATTTTGAATTTCCGAGGTTGTACAACACGCTTACTGTATAATTGTGAAATGGGCCAAATTTAGCCAGGTACGCCTCATACGCCAGAAGCTGCAAAGAGTCTGACTTCGCATAGTCTTTCAGCTTGTAGTAGGCAGAGCCCAAATTCGCATAGGAACTAAGCGTACTAGGATGATCAGGCCCATAAATTCGATAGTTCTCGTCCAGCAAGTCCCGGAGTATCTGCACCTGTTTTTCAAAGTCATGAAGTCGGCTATATACTAATGAGAGATTGTTTAAAGCAATAAGCTTCAAGGTAATGTCTTCACCCTCGAATTTCTCACCCAGCTCCACTGCCGCCAAACTCACTTCAAGTGCCTCTTCATACTTTGATTGCTCCCGAAGGTTGCTGCTGAGATAGTTGTAGGCAAATCCCAGTTGAATTTCCTTTTTCAGGCTCTCCCCTCCTTCGGTGTGTCCTGAAGCTATGGCGTCTTCAATGAGAGCAATTGCCTTTCTCACTTCATCCTCCCCTTGCTCATATTTGCCTTTCAGGTATAGCACATACCCATGGTCTTTATAAGACATTGCCAATGCCAGTGGATAGCCATCTTTTTCCTGCTCAAGATGGCCGATCGCCAACTGAATGGTTGAATCAGCTTTGTCGTACTCTGACATATCCCGATAGTAGCCAGAAATCTCATTGTATAGCCTGCCAAGCTCAATCGCACTGCCATTTCGTTCCTGATAATATTGGAGTGCATCGAAGAAAAGAGGCCCCGACTCCTTCCACAAGCCCAGCCTTTTGTATAAGCTACCCAGCTGCAACTGAGCTGAGGCTTTGATCTCAGGGTCACTGATGTTACTGATTTCCTTCTCGCTATTTCGGAGCAAGGCAGCGGCTGTCAATTCTTCTCCCTGCACCAGCCCAGGGTCATTTGCCTCGAATATCTTAGTCAGAAACTCGTTGGAGGCTATCACCTTTTGCTGCTCCCTTTCAAGTGCTCGCTTCTGAATTTGAGTAATGATAGCAGCGCCCATTGATACCACCACAATGACTGCTACAAGTGCCGAGGCAAGTGTGTTGCGTCTTAAAAACAGGCGGGAGGAATAACCCCAGTTCGTCTCTCTGGCGGCCACCGGGAACTGGCCAAGGTAATTTTGAAGATCAGCGACCAAATCCGTCACTGTCTGGTACCTCTGCCCAGCATCAACGGCCATGCACTTTGTAATAATTGCGTTCAGGTCTGTCTTAATGGCCGGGTTCAAGGTCATTGGAGCTCGAAACTGTCCATTTCGTATCATTGTTATTACCTTGTCTCTCTCGTCGCCGTCAAACGGCATGTGCCCGGTGAGCAGCTCATACAAAAGCACGCCCAACTGATAGACATCAGACTGAACAGACAACGCCTTGTGCGAGAGTTGCTCGGGAGAAGCGTATTTCAAGGTACCTCCAAAAGAAGTATCTTCCTCCAACTGGTCATCAAAAAGCTTGCCTATACCAAAGTCGAGCAGTTTGACCTGACCATCATCGGTAATGAGAACATTAGAAGGTTTAATATCTCTATGAAGGATGAAGGCGTTGTGGGCATGAATCACCGCACGACACACCGGAATCATAATGCGGTTAAGCGTATCGGAAATACTTAGCCGATGCAGTTTACAGTATTGATTAATGGGTGAGCCATCTACATACTCCATGACCAGGTAAGGAGACTGATCATTGGTAAGCCCTCCGTCAAAAATGCTTGCTATGTTGGGGTGATTTAGCGAAGCCAGTAGTTGCCGTTCCGCTTTAAAGTATTGTTCGTATTTGTCAGTGTTGAGCAGTGGCGAAAGCACCTTTATAGCCACTTGCTGATCAAACAGGTTGTCAGCTCTTTTTGCTTTGTAAACCACTGCCATGCCACCCACGCCAGCCTCTTCCACCACCTGGTACTTACCAATGGCATAACCCGCTGGCAGCCTTATTTCGAGGCTATCGGAAAGCTGTTTGGTGAGATTCTCTTGCAACCCATCAAAAAATATCTCAGCATCATTCCTACGTCCGAGTAAATCAGGCAAAACCTCTACTGAGAGGTTCATTTTCGTTAAAAAATCAATCCACTCCTCTTCGGAATATTGCTCCATAGCGTAGACTTACAATTTAGGCAGCTGAAGGTGAAAGCTGCATATGCAGCCAGGTTTTGGCCATATTCCATGATCGCTTAACAGTGGACGGGCTTGTGCCTAATATCTTTGCTGTTTCGTCAATAGACAGCCCAGCAAAAAAACGGCACTCGACAATTTTCCCGTAGGTAGGCTCTCTTTTCTCAAGCACCTCCAAAGCTTCATGTATTTTCAAGATGGCCGTTCCCGTCTCTTCAGTAAAATTTATATGCTCTTCAAGGTCATCAATTTTCAAATGATTGGGCTGATTTCCTCGCTTGTCAGTTTGCTTTTTCAGGCAAGCGTTTACCAAAATTTGACGAATGGCTTTTGCAGCAAGATTGTAAAAGTGCTCTTTGCTTTGAAGCTTGCTCAGGTCAGCTTTCGAGAGTTTCAAATATGCTTCGTGTACAAGTGCAGTGGTGTTCAGTGTTTCTTGTTGCCGAAACTTGAACCTCAAATGGTGGGCATTTTTCCGAAGCTCATCGTAAACAACGGGAAAGAGTTCATCAAGCGCTTTTTGGTCACCTTTATTGATCCTGTCTATCAGTTTCACCAGCTCCGCTTCACCCATCGTTTGAAATAATAAATTAGATGCCTATAAACGCTATCAAAGTATAAAGCTATAAAGAATAAATAGAATATTCCGTATTTAATCTACGGGCGGAAGCATAAAAAACCCGATCCTTTTGGATCGGGCCTTTACAAGAAATTCAGCTGCCTGTGTTTATCGATTGGTTTTTACCTATTCCTGATTATTTCCACTCGCATTACCAGTGAAAGTGTTGCCGGCTGCAGCTCCGGCAAAGTCATTGGTTACACCTTTGGAATAGATGCCGTAGCCACTGCTGTTGGTAATAGCGGAGTTCGTTACCGTCACCTTTCCGTCTGAGTTCACTGCAATATTGGCAGGAAAATCGGCTCCATTAAAGTCGTGCGGTGAGTTACCGCCGTAAGCGATGTTGCAAAAGTCAAACTCATTGCTGGCATCTGTTGACGAAAAATAAAATCCTTTCCAGTGCAGCCCACCATCGATATTTGACGAGGTGAAAGTGATCATGTTAGTGGAAGTTCCTTTTGCAGTAAATGCGCCGTCAACCAGAATCTGGACGTCTTCGTCCATTTTGAAAGAAGCGCCTGCTTCCACAGTAACTTTTCCGTACACCCTGATATTTCCGGTAATTCTGTAAGAAGCGCCGGTGGTCAACGACTTCCACGTGACCACTTTGTCCTGGGCCAGGTCGCTTTCAAACACTTCCACATCAGCAAATGAGTTGTTGGTGAAGGTGCTTGCTCCATCCATGGCATCAACTTCATCGGCTGGTATACCTACACCCCTTTTGTTGTCGGAAAAGCTGTTGGTTCCAAAACTACCTATCTGCCCACCCGACTCATCGGCATAGATGCCATAGTCTTTATTGCTGGTAAACGTAGAGTTGGTAACCGATACCTTGCCGGTGATATCAACGCCAATGGCAGCTGCAAAATCGGCTCCAGAAAAATCGATGGGAGAATTACCAGCAAATGAAAAATCGGTGAAATCAAAGTTATTGAGGCTACTGGCCGAGCTGATGTAAATACCTTTCCAGTAAAGCTCACCACCAGGGTTGGATGTTGTAAACACAATGCGGTCGGTAGCGGTGCCCACGGCAGTAAGCGACCCAAAAACCCTTACCAAAACATTTTCATCAAAGTTCATGATAGCTCCAGCAGCAATGGTGAGCTTACCCTTTACATCCATGTCGCCTGACAGTCTGTAGGCGGCGCCTCCGCTGAGTTTTTTCCATGTTGACGTTTTGGATTCCGAAAAATCCGACTCAAAAATTTCAACGTCAGCATTGGTATTGTCGGTAAAAACAGAAGCACCGTCGATCATTTCGGCCTGGTCAGCTGGCAAGCCAACCGCCCTGTCGTTCGAAACAAAAGTATTGCTTTCAAATGCACCAATCTGGCCACCGGCATCGTCGGCATAGACGCCATAGCCTTTGTTGTTGGAGAAAGTACTGTTCCTAAACGCCATTTTTGCGCCGAGCTCAATACCAACACCGGCTGAGAAGTCTTCTCCTGAGAAATTCATCACTGAATTTCCAGCATATGAAAGCGTGACATGGTTCAATATATTTCTGCCATCTGCCGAGTTCACATAAATACCTTTCCAGCGAAGTGCCGAAGCCTCATCGGAGGTTGTAAATTCAATCGGGCTCTCGGCAGTGCCAGCCGCTATGAATGCACCGTCGACAGTAATCATCACATCCTCATCCAAACCGAACTTGGCCCCGGGAGCAATAGTAAGCACTCCATTCACATCGATATCTCCCGAAACAGTATAACGAGCGTCATCGCTCAATGATTTCCAGGTTATTTCAGTCGCTTCGGCAATTGAAGAAGAAAAAATTTCAACATCGGCATTTGTTGAATTGGTAAATGCGGTGGTATTGTCAACACTTGCTGCCGTTTCAGCCCACACGGCCATGCCGTTTTCATTGTCAACAAAGAGGTTGTCCTTAAATGTATTCAGTTTCCCTCCATCGTCGTCGAGATAAACTCCATATCCTTTGTTGCTGACAAAGAGGCTATTTTCAATCTTGATATTTCCGCCTCCATTTACACCTACACCAGCCTTATAGTCAGCTCCGTTAAAATCCATGGCTGAGTTACCTGCAAATGATACTTCGGCATACTTTAGAATGTTCTGAGCACTAGCTGACTGTATGTAAAGCCCCTTCCAAAACAGATCAGCCTCTTCGTTGGCTGTTGTAAAAATGATGGAGTCGGCTTCGGTACCCGCTGCCAGCAAAGTGCCACCCTGCTCAATCTTCATCATTTTATCTTCCTGGAAATGAATAACGACGCCTGGCTCTACAGTGAGCACGGCAAGAACTGACACGTCGCCAGTAACCAAATAATCAACCAGTGCAGGGTCAAGATTGATGTTTTCGAGCGTCATGTCGCTGTCTATAAATCCGCTAAGCTCCACATAACCAGGTGCCAGAGCGTTTATAGTCACCGTCTTAGTATCGCTTACGCCTTCATCAGCATTCGATATTTTCAACTGAACTTCATAGTCCCCTTCTACATCGGGAATCAAAGAAGCAATAATGGCATCGGCGTTGGTTATTTCGGTTGTGCTGCCGGCTGGCTGCGACAGGAGCGTCCACTCGGCAGTGAAGCCAATCGCATCCGCATCTGCGGAACCACTTGCATCTAGGGTAATTTCTTCATTCACTGCCGGGTTTTCCGGACTAAAATCAATATCCGCTTCCAGCTTGAACTTCGAGGGTGCTGGTTCATCGTCCCCACAACTTATTGCAAACACTAACATCACCAAACAGGTGAGCATTCCGACTAACTGTTTTACTTTCATATTACATGGTCTTTTTATGTGATCAAATTCCCTTCACCCCCTACTACAGGAAAAGGAGTGAAATTGGGTCAGCTCACTTAAAAAAATCATGCATTTATTTTTCCGGTCACGTCGGCCAGCCTTTGAGACATAGTTGTCCGCTCACCAAAAGCCTTTGTCTTCTGCGGCAGGGCCCCAAAAATAGAGGTGACAGAAGGACAAGCCACAAAAGACGGCTGGATCGTTGGGAAGGTGTAAAGAGGGGAATGGGGAGGATTATAGCGCCTCGGACTTAAGTTGCAAAAAAGGTCGCCACTCGTCGAACACACTGCCATTGGAGGTCTTTAAAAACATGATGTAAGACGGCTTGAAAGGCTCTTTTCTAAGTTTCATCCCGACTTCACCGGGAGAATAATCGCCTTTCTTGGCGTTGCAATGTTTGCAGGCAGTAACAAGGTTTTTCCAGCTGGAGGTTCCGCCTTTCGAGCGAGGAACAAGGTGATCAAGGGTGAGGTCCCGGTTGGTACCGCAATACTGGCATTCGTGGTTGTCACGCCGGAAAACGTTTTGGCGGGACAGGATAACCCCTTTGTAGGGGACACTGATATACCTGGATACTTTGATGACCGATGGGGCCTGATATGAAGTGTCCACAGTGTGCAAATAAACATTGGGCACGGGCGAAATCATTTCAGCCTTATTCAAAAAGACAAGAAGAAATGCTCTCTCCACCGAACAAACAGTCAAGGGAGAATAGTCCTGATTAAGAACTAGTACATTCCTTTTTAAGCTCATGCCTCTTCTACATTTTGAGGATCCTCCTCACCGCCACTAGCTGCCCATCTCTCATTTCACTGGTTAGACCCTTGTCATCAATATTAACAATCTTCACCGAATCAGTCACTATCACCGCCTGTTCTTCTCCTATGTTGATGCCTGCCTTTATTTCATCTTTAACACTCCAAACAAGCAAATCCCCAGGCTTAGACTCGCTCCACGAATCAACCTGATCGCCCGTGGCGGCAAGTTGTTTTAAGTTCCTTGGTACCGGATAGCCCACCATGCGATACACCTGCTGCACAAGTCCGATATCATCGATGCCATAAGGAGACCTTGCACCAGCTCTGTAAGGGGAGTACATATACTTCTGCAGGATTTCACGGAGAAAACCATAATCACGACGCTGACCGAGACTTTTCGAGTTTCCGTTGAACGCCAACTGCTCCTCTATTTTGAATAGTTCATTAGTGGAAATCGGCAGCACACTTCCTATAAGGATATTCAGGTAGTGTTTCTTGAAGAAGATATTCGCCGTCAAATCGGTGCAAACTTTGTAGTCAGAGTGGTTGATCTGCTCAAAATACTCCTGTGTGATTCCATAGAAATGCACCTTCAAAATCCACCCGACCACTCCATCAAAATGGATTTTTACCTTTATCCACTTTTTGTCATCACTTGCTTCCAAAACCTCATAGTGCTCCCCAAAAAGAAGCTCGCTTAGTTGAAGCGAGTGAAAGGAAGGTTCGCACATAACCGGCACAAGGCATAATCTACAAATTCCCTTTTCGGTCTCAGTCATAAGGTTTACAGTCTAAGTCGGTCTAGCTCTCGCTTGCTATCCCTCTCTTTGATACTTTCTCTTTTGTCATGAATTTTTTTACCCTTTGCAAGGGCTATTTCCATTTTAGCTAGTCCTTTGTCCGTCATAAAAAGTCTCACCGGCACTATGGTAAGGCCCTTTTCTTCCATTTTTGATTGCCATTTCTCGATGTCCCTCTTTTTTATCAGGAGCTTTCGCTCCCTCACAGGATCATGATTGAAATGGGTAGCCTCGGCGTAGGGGGTAATATTCATCGCCTTGATAAAAATCTCGCCTCTATTGAAATAACAATACGCTTCCTGCAAGCTGGCTTTACCTTCCCGAATGGACTTGATCTCAGTCCCCTTGAGCACAATGCCTGCTACAAGCGTATCAATAAACTCAAACTCAAAACGAGCCTTCTTGTTTTTGATGTTTACTGAGTTTGAAAATCGCTTATCGTCCTTTGCCATTCAATAATTAGCTGAGCATTTCTTTAAAAACTAAAATAGCATAAAATTAAAATTTCATCCTAGGCATTGGGGCAACATCCATGGATGAAAAGTCCTTTTCAAGGTATTTGAAATGGGCCGTCATGGCAATCATGGCTGCGTTGTCGGTACAATACTCAAACTTGGGAATATACACTTCCCAGCCGAGCTCAGCACGCTGATTTTCAAGTGCTTGCCGAAGCCCTGAGTTGGCCGCCACACCTCCGGCAATGGCAATTTGCTTTATCCCGGTTTGCTTTGCGGCCTTTTTCAGCTTCTGTAAAAGCATGTGGATCAAAGTGTGCTGGATACTGGCGCAAATGTCGTTGATATTATTTTCAACAAATGTCGGGTCGGTCTTTGTTTGGTCTCTCAGGAAGTAGAGAATAGCCGTTTTTATCCCACTGAAGGAGTAGTTCAAGCCTGGCATTTCGGAGAGCGGAAATCGAAAGGCCTCCGGATTGCCTTTTTGCGCCAACTTATCGATAAACGGGCCACCGGGATAGGGCAGCTCCAGCATTTTGGCCGCTTTGTCAAACGCCTCCCCTACGGCATCGTCCTGCGTTTCTCCTATCACCTGCATGTGCATGGGTGACTCCACCAGCACTATCTGCGTGTGCCCACCGCTTACTGTAAGGCACAGAAACGGAAATACCGGTTTTGGGTCTTCAATAAAATGCGCCAGGATATGAGCCTGCATATGATTAACGGCTATCAGAGGCACCCCCAACCCCCAGGCCATTGCCTTAGCGAAGGAGCTACCCACAAGCAAAGCACCCAATAATCCAGGTCCTTGTGTGAACGCAACGGCATCAAGTTGGTGTTTATCAATACCTGCTTCTTTTAAAGCCTGATCTACTACGGGCACAATATGCTTCTGGTGTGCTCTGGAGGCCAGTTCTGGCACTACACCACCATATCGTTGGTGAACAGATTGCGTAGCAATAATATTATTAAGAATTTTACCGTTCCTGATCACAGCGGCAGAAGTCTCATCGCACGAAGATTCGATCGCTAAGATGGTCGGGGACATACAGTTGATTTGAACTATAAAACTAAAACATCTGTCGTTTTCTATGGTATTGGGAAAGCCTTCTACTGGTTTTCACTTACCATTTTACTTTTGCTGATTGGCTTGTTTATCACGCTGCAATCATCGGCTGTTCAAACATGGCTGGTTTCCTACGCCTCCAAATCCTTCTATGAACAAACAGGGCACAAAGTTACCATTGCAAAAGTGGATGTCAACTGGTTTGATGAAATTACCCTTGATAGCCTGGAAGTAAAGGACCTCCAGGATACCAGCATGATTACCATAAATAGGTTGTTGGTCGATTTTAGCCTACTTGATTTATTACGCCCCAGTCAGCTGCATTTTGACGCAGCCCGAATTACCGGAGCCGATGTGCGGCTGGTGAAGTTCGCCGACGACCAACTCGACAACATCTCCTTTCTCATCAGCCAATTACGTCCCAAAGACACTACTGCCCGAACTTCGCTGCCACGTCCGATAAGTGTGAGCCGGATCAAACTGGAGAAAAGCCGGTTCTCCCTCAACGACATGCGAAAGGACAGCATTGAGGTAGGCTTCAACTACTACCAGTTTACCATCGATAGCATATTCAGCGACCTTAGCAACTTCTACCAACGGCTGGATACTGTCAAGTTCAGGGTAGACAAGCTGGCCGCAGGTGAGAAAAGCAAAAAGCTGAAGGTCAACAGCCTCCAAACAAACTTTCTACTTACCTACCAAACAATGGAACTCTCTGACTTGGACCTGTATACGCAACACAGCCACTTGCAGGACTATGTCAAGTTTGAGTTTTCCAACCCTTCTAACCTCACCTATTTTGTTGATAGCGTCAACATAGTAGCTCATTTCGACAGCACGACAATTAGTAACCGGGATCTGCGACACTTTTCGCCCTACCTTGAAAAGTACGATGATACTTATTCCATATCAGGCGATTTCAGCGGAGGAGTTACCAATTTTAGCTTGAAGAAGTTCAGCCTGTATTTTGGTGACAACAGTCAGCTCTTTGGCAATGCAAGCTTCAACGGCTTGCCCAACTTTATGGAAACCTTTATTGACCTCCGACTTGATAAATCGACGCTACTCGCCAATGACCTTGGCATGTATATGAATCAGCAAGACTATTACATATTGAATCGCCTCGGTTTCATTAGGTTCGATGGCAGGTTCATTGGTTTTCCTACCGACTTTGTGGCCAACGGGAGTTTTGATTCAAGGCTGGGAAGTGCTAAATCCGATGTCAACCTGAAGCTACCTAGCACACCGGAAAAGGCAGTTTACAGCGGCTCCCTTACAGTCAGAAACCTAAACCTGGGCACTTTAGCAGGCGACTCCGAACTTCTCCAAAAAGTAAGCTTTTCCGGCAGTGTCTCCGGCAAAGGCCTCACACCATCATCTGCTGATTTTTACCTGAAAGGCAACATACAAAAATTCGGGCTCAAGGGCTACGAATACGTGAACATCAAAACTGATGCACGACTGGCAGCAAGCTTTTTTGAGGGAAAGCTCAGTATTGATGACCCTAATGTAAAACTTCAGGTCGAAGGCTCTTTTGATTTCAGAAACCAGCTCAACAAATTCAAAGCGAACGCATCACTTGACACACTCTTCCTTTATCCTCTCCAGCTTACTTCCAACGATGTATTTCTCAGGGGGCAAGTTGACCTTGATTTTCAGGGACTTGAAATCGATAGTATTACGGGTAGTGCGGCTATACATAACCTACTGCTTGAAGTTGACGGAAAGCAGTTCAAGGCGGATAGTATTCTCGCTACATCACAAAGGAGCGGAATACAGCGTTCGTTCAATATTCTGTCAGAGCATTTGAGTTTAAGTGCTGAGGGTAACTTTGATTACACAACCCTATTTGCAGATTTATCGGAAACATTTAACGAATATGAGCTGGCGTTCAGGAATAATAGCGACGACATTGAAAGCTACTACGCCAACAAACCAAAAAAAGAAGTATCTCCGTATAAGGTAAGCATCAACGCCACTCTTACCAACATTAACCCGCTGACCGATCTTTTCATCAAAGATTTTTATATCGCCAAAGAGACCAAGATTGAAGCGAACTTTAATAAAAATATTTCATCGGTTGCTTCATTTTATAGCGCCATCGATACCCTAGCCTTCAGGGAGTTCTCCTTTATAGGAAACGAAATAGATATCAACACCAGCAAAGCGGCAGACAGCACTGACGTGCTATCGATGTTTTACATATCGTCGATGCGACAGCTACTCAAAAACAGAGATATTACTCAAAACAACTACGTAGAGGCGATCTGGAGTAATAACAAAATTGATTTTCAAACCAACGTAGAGCAGCTCAACACCAACAACTACGCCCGGGTATACGGGGATCTTCAATTTCTTCCAGACAGGACAATTATCACTGTATACCCTTCTGACCTTCAGGTGCTTGAGGGAAAGTGGCAGTTTTCAGACAACAACCAGATTGTGATCACAGATGAAGCGATTGCCTTTGAAAACCTGAAGCTTTCGGCGGGCAGTCAGGAAGTGGAACTGACTGGCTATATCAGCGACTCCACAAATATTCCGCTACGGGGACGGGTCACGAATTTTGCTCTCTCTAACCTCAACCCGCTCACGACTGTTCCTCTGGACGGAGTGGTAAACGGGCATGCCACTCTTATTAACTACGGGGAGGGCTCCATTGTTGAAAGCGACCTCAAAATTGATAACTTCTTTGTCGATAGATTTTTAGTCGGAAACCTGACCGGTAAATCGTCATGGAACGATGCATCCAAACAAATACTATCTAGGCTTACCGTAATCAGGGAAGGCAAAAATATCATTGGGCTTAATGGCTACTATGCCCCACTCGACAGCATAAGCCCGCTCAACTTCACTGCCGACTTCGACAATGCTAGCATTAATATCCTGGAGCCATTTATCGAGGAAAACTTTAATGAAATCAAAGGCACCGCCACAGGAAAATTCAGAATTTCAGGCAGCCCCACCTATCCCATCCTCCGAGGGACCGGGACGCTACGCAATGGGGCAGGAAGGATCAAGTACCTCAACACTACATATAGCTTCAATGGAGATATATTCTTTGACGACAACGAAATAGGTGTCCGAAACCTCGACGTCCGAGACGAGCAGGATCATCGTGCTTCATTGAATGGAGGTATTTTCCACGATGGATTTAGAGACTTTGTGCTGGACTTAGAAGGGCAGTTGAATAACTTTCAGGTACTTAACACATCCGCTGCCGACAATTCCCTGTACTACGGCACCGCTTATGCCACGGGCTCAATCAACTTTTTGGGTGCTATATCCAATCTCAATATTAGCGCAAAAGCTACCACAAATAGAAATACACGGATTTTCATTCCGCTTGACGAAAGCTCCGACGTACAGGTTGAGGACTTCATCTCATTCGTGAACTTTAGCGACACAACCAAAGTAGCAGATGAAGAATCGGGTATTGACGAAGAGAAGTTTTCTAATATCCGCCTCGATTTCGACCTTGACATTACGCCTGACGCATATTGCGAGCTTATCTTCGACATAAAATCCGGCGACATCATACGGGGCAGAGGCAACGGCAAGCTCAACATGCAAATTGACACCAACGGGGATTTCTATATGTTTGGTGATCTTGAAATCGAGGAAGGGGGGTATAATTTCACCCTTTACAATATCATCAATAAAGAATTTGAGATCGTTAGCGGAAGTAGCATCTCCTGGTCAGGCGATCCCTACAAAGCTCAGATGGACATTACTGCGGGCTATCGGCAAAACGCATTGTTATCCCCAATTCTAACCAATATAGATAGCGCTACGCTAAATACGCCTGAACTGAAGAGACGGTATCCCACAAACGTACAAATGAAGCTCAATGGGGATTTGATGTCACCAGACATCGCCTTCGATATTCAGATAACAGGCTACCCCGAGACCGCCGGCGCCAATAGTTATCCTTTAGGCACCACCATCCAGGGGTTCAAAAATACAGTTAAGACAGATGAGCAGGAAATGAAACGCCAGGTGTTCAGTTTGATCATTCTTCGACGTTTTTCACCAATCAATAGCTTCAACGTTGGCACCAATTCCATCGGCAGTAGTGTGAGTGAATTTGTCTCCAACCAGCTCAGCTATTGGATCTCTCAGGTGGACGAGAACCTTGAAATCGACATCGACCTGGCCAGCCTTGACAACGATGCCTACAACACGTTTCAACTTCGGCTGGCCTACACATTTTTGGATGGCCGACTGCGGGTTTCCAGAGATGGGGGCGTTACCAGCACCACTACCCGCAACGAATTGGGAGCCATTATGGGCGACTGGACCCTTGAGTACCTGCTTACACCTGACGGGAAATTGAGAGCCAAAATGTACTCCAGAACCAGCGTCAACAGCCTCACACAAAACATAAGTAACCAAACCAATACCAAAGCGGGGTTCAGCCTTCAGTACATCCGAAGCTTCAACAACTTCAAAGACTTGATGCAAGACGTTCGTGTTAAAAACAGGGAAGAAACTGACCCGCAGGAAGAAGACAAAAAGACCTCATTCAACTTCAATTCGGATAAAATAAAGCAAGAGGAAGACGAAGCAAGCGGCCACCCCTTCTTCAATTTTTTTGAGCTTTAATAACTAAATAACCACTGCGTAGTTAGTTAAGAAAAACTTATGCCAACGCATCAGGCTGTCAATATTTTCTGGTTCCGGCGAGACCTTCGCTTTGCAGATAATGCAGGGCTTTTCTACGCACTGAAAGAGGAGACTCCAGTTCTTCCGGTCTTCATTTTTGATCCGAACATATTATCGAAACTTGAAGAAAAGGCCGATGCCAGGGTTTCTTTCATCCACAGCACCCTGTTGAGACTGAAGAAGCAGCTAGAAGACCACGGAAGCTCAATGCGCATCCTGTATACTTCACCTGAAGCAGCATTTTCGCAACTGGTGGCAGAATTCGACCTCAAAGCGGTCTACACCAACCGGGACTACGAACCCTATGCCAACGAAAGGGACGCCACAGTTCGCTCACTACTCAAGGAAAAAGGGATAGGTTTCTATTCTTTCAAAGACCAGGTGATTTTTGAAAAGGAAGAAATACTAACTGACACTGGTGGAGTATATAAGGTATTCACCCCCTACAAAAACAAATGGCTGGCTAAGTGGCAAAACTTACAATTGGAAGAGTTTTTCATCAATCCTTCATCAGCGAATTTCCACGAAACCAAACCTTATCCTGTACCTGCGTTGCAAGACATGGGCTTCGCAAAGAGCTCGATTGTCATTCCGCCGTCGACGTTCGATGAGTCGGTTATTGCCGCCTATGACAAGAAACGTGACTTCCCTGCCATCGAAGGCACGTCCCGCCTCGGCATTCATCTGCGGCATGGCACTATCAGCATACGGGCAGCTGTGAAAAAAGCAGCGACCCTTAATCAAACCTGGTTGAATGAGCTTATATGGAGGGAATTCTATCAAATGATTTTGTCCAACTTTCCTCACGTGGTGCACAACGCTTTCAAACCTCAATACGACCTCATTCCATGGAGAAACGATGAGGAGCAATTCCAGAAATGGTGTGAGGGAATGACAGGCTACCAAATAGTAGATGCGGGCATGAGGGAATTAAACACCACAGGGTATATGCACAACAGAGTGCGCATGGTAGTAGCCAGCTTCCTTACCAAGCACTTGCTGATCGACTGGCGATGGGGCGAGGCCTGGTTTGCCAGGAAACTATTAGACTTTGAACTAGCCTCCAACAATGGCGGCTGGCAATGGGCGGCGGGCACAGGCACCGACGCTCAACCATATTTCAGGGTGTTCAACCCGGAGTCACAAACAGACAAGTTTGACAAGGACAAAGCATATATCCGCCAATGGGTGCCGGAATATGACAGCAAAAATTACATAAAACCGATTGTTGAACATAAATTTGCCAGACAAAGAGCCATAGAAACTTACAAAGCGGCGTTAAAGTAACTGTATGAACATAGGGGACAAAGTAAGGCTTCTGAGAGGAACTGAAGAGGGAGTTATTATCAGGGTGATTAACGAAAACACCTATGAAATAGAAATAGAAGACGGCTTTTCCTTCCCCGTGCTTAAGAGTGAGGTCGTTTTGGTAAGTAAAACGGAAGCAGAGCACTTCAAAAGGGATAGCTCTACACAGCAAAGTTCTTCCGGCCAAAAAACATTCGTCAAGGAGACTCTGGCGGTTGCTGAAAAAGGAATTTACCTTGGCTTCGAGCCAAAGGGAGATATTTTTACAGTCTGGCTGATCAACAACACAGATTACGAGCTGGTTTTCAAGATAGATGAGCTGGTGAAGGGCACCACGCTAGGATTGCACGCCGGTCACCTCGAGGCAAAGTCTAGCCAGGCAATAGCATCCAAGTCTTCTCAAAACTTCGACAATTGGTCGGACATGCAATTTACCTGCATGTATTTCCAGAAAGGAATCTACAAAAGTAAGCCTATGCTGAGCAGGGTTGTCTCATTCAAAGCAGCAGCTTTCATGCATAAGAAGGGTACGATTCCCATGACCTCGAAGGAAGGATATGTTTATCAGTTGGATGATAATCCTGCAAAAATTAATGCTGATGAGATAAAAAACAGCATGCTTTCTGCCAAAGCAGCGCCAGCGCCGAAAACAGAGCAAAAACCTGGCTCGCACGAGGTAGATTTACACATGGAGAAATTAACAGGGCAAAAAGAAGAGGTGCCTACCTCGCAGGCTCTCTCCTACCAACTAGCCGTTTTTGAGAAAGAACTTGACTCGGCCATTGCTACAGGCAGAGACGAAATAACGTTTATTCATGGCGTAGGAAACGGTGTTCTGCGTGAAGAAATCCATAAAAGGCTAAGTAAAATGAAAAATATCTTGTACTTTCAGGATGCCCAGAAACAAAGGTTTGGCTATGGCGCTACACTTATCAAATTAAAAGACTAACTAGCATTTTTTAAGCCTAAAATAAAACATAATACTATGGACGTAAGAAAGTTGATGGAGGAACTTGCCTCTGAAATTAACGGCCAATATTCAGAATATGACGATAATCGATCAGTTGTGATCGTTCCTCTTCCCGACGGTAGGTTCCAATCGGTGCGTGGTGGCAAAATTGACAACAAAAAGTATGGCAAGAGTGTCATTCAGATACTGTCCAGAGTATGTCGTACCGCCGAAAAAATTGATTATACCAAAGTGCTTGCGCACAACGTTGACCTTATCAATTCTAAGTTTGTGGTGCTTGGCGATTTCCTAATGGTGGAAACCACATTGTTTGACGACACAGTACCTCCTCAGAAATTGAAGGAAATGATACTCGAAACAGCTAAACTAGCCGATGAATGGGAACTTGCCATTACTGGCAAAGACGTCAATTAAGAAGCATCTTTTAGTTATCAAATAAGTTTAACTATTTAGGAAAATGTGATCCGCCTTATCGCCTTGTTCAGAAAGCATTCTGAATGGGGAGGAAAGTCCGGGCAATGCAGAGCGCCGTACTTCCTAACAGGAAGGGGCATTGTTGGCGACGACAGTGCTACAGACAGTGCAACAGAAAATAAACTACCCGTAATGCTTCTGCATTGGGGGAAAAGGTGAAAAGGTGGGGTAAGAGCCCACCGCTTCAATGGTGACATTGGGGGCACGGTAAACCTTACGGATTGAAAGATCAAATATGCCATGATTCAGGGGCTGCTCGTCCCTGCAGGTTGCTTCGGCGGCCTCGTTGTGGTGGGTAGATTGATAGAACCAGGCGGTGACGCCTGGTCCAGATAAATGATAAGGGTCTCCCGACTTGTCGGGAGGCACAGAACCCGGCTTACAGGATCATATTTTCCTATTTTCATTAACCTATGGCAAAAATTCTAATAGTAGACGACGAGAAATCTATTCGCTCTACCCTCCGGGAAATTCTTGAGTACGAAAAATTCAAAATTGACGAAGCGAAAGATGGTGAAGAAGGCCTCGAAATGCTCAAACAGGGATCGTATGACCTCGTTCTTTGCGATATAAAAATGCCTAAAATGGATGGCCTTGAATTGCTTCACAAGGCAATGGAGGAGGGAATTGACGCACCATTCATTATGATTTCGGCTCATGGCACAATAGATAGCGCTGTGGAAGCGACCAAGAAAGGAGCTTTCGACTTCCTTCAAAAACCGCTGGATCTAAACAGGCTGCTGGTCACTTTGAGAAATGCGCTGGATCGGAAGGAACTGGTGAATGAAACCAGGGTGCTGAAGAAGAAAATAAGCAAGACTTACGATATCGTGGGCGAGTCGCCGAAAATTGAAGAGGTCAAAGCAATGATTGAAAAAGTGGCCCCCACTGATGCAAGAGTGCTCATTACCGGCCCCAATGGCACAGGCAAAGAACTGGTTGCCAAATGGATTCACGAAAAAAGCAATCGCTCGTCGGGCCCGATGGTGGAGGTAAACTGTGCAGCCATTCCATCCGAACTAATTGAGAGTGAGCTTTTCGGCCACGAGAAGGGCTCCTTCACCTCCGCTGTAAAGCAACGGATTGGAAAGTTTGAGCAGGCTATCGGAGGCACGCTATTCCTTGACGAAATTGGCGACATGAGTCTTTCGGCCCAGGCCAAAGTTCTGCGTGCCTTACAGGAAAATAGAATTACCCGGGTAGGTGGCGAGAAGGAGGTAAAGGTAGACGTAAGAGTAGTGGCTGCTACTAATAAGGACTTAAAAAAGGCTATTGCTGAAAATCAGTTTAGAGAAGACCTCTATCACAGGCTGAGCGTAATCATCATTCAGGTGCCTGCGCTAAAAGATCGTAAAGACGATATTCCACTACTCGTTGATAGGTTTATTGCAGACATTTCGGCCGAATACGGGTGGGCACCAAAACCAATAGACGATGCGGCCATTAAGCAGCTACAGCAATTTGAGTGGACGGGAAATATCAGGGAATTAAGAAATGTGACGGAGCGGCTGATGATCATGTCATCAAACACCATATCAGAAATGGATGTAAAAAAATATGCGGTACTTACTTAGTAAGAACCGCATATATTCTTTCAATAATTTCCAACCAGGTCGAGTACTTTCCAATTAAAGCCTTTGAGCAGGCTTTTCTTTCTGCACGTCCGACTTAGCGTAAGTAGGACACGTCTTCTGAGTACAAGCACCAAGCATGAAAACAGCTACAGCAAACAACAGTAATTTAATTTTCATAACGAAACGGCTTTACTTAGGTTCTTAGAAGCTCTAAGATATATATATCTACACATATATCAAAACACTTTAGGTTCCGAAGCAGGAGGTAATGGCTATTGTATCAGCAAATTGCAGCCCCTCACATCCGAATTATCAAACCTGCCAAGCACTTCAAAATCCCCTTTCGTGTTAGTTATTCGGCCCAAATCCTTTGTTTCAATAAAGCAGCAAGAATGAATATTTCCAAGGTCGATAATATTCAAACCTCCCGCTCTTTTTTCCTGCAGATACGAAAACGGATCATTAATATCACGAACCATCGCCTTCATCGACCTTGGGCAAACAAAGCCTGCTCCTCCATCCGAATATGCCTGCGACATTAACTCTGTCATTCCATACTCCGAATGTATCCGCTCCACATTTAATCGCTCTCTCAACAAGGCGTGTAATTCAGCCCTTGTCAGCTCCTTTCCCCTCCCCTTCATGCCTCCGGTTTCCATTACGATAAAGTCACTCAGGTCAAGCTGATGCCTTTCAGACAGATCAATTAGGGCAAATGTGACTCCAATTAGCAGTTTTTTACCATCCTGCCGTTTGAGTTTTTCTATCACGCTTAAAAGGGTACTGTCATCCCTCAAAAAGAACCCAGAGAACTTTGAGCCTGTGAGCTTTATGAAGTGCTCAATCATGTAGATGAGTGAGGATCCGCTCCTTTCAAGGTAAGACGGCAGCAAGGCAACAATATGAAAATTTGAGAGTGCCCCATACGTTGACTCAAATATTTCCTTCGTTAATTTCTTATAGAATATAGGATCATCGAGGTAATGGGAGCTTTGCACGGAACCAGTAGTACCGCTACTGGAAAACATAAGGGAAGAATCCCATTCGCCTGTCTTTATAGCATGATTCTTGAAAAATTCAATCGGAAGAAAGGGAATGTCTTCCAACCGGCTGATTTTTTTGGGGTCTTTAGCTAAGTATGAAATATACTTTTTGTAGACGGGATTGTGTTGGGCCTGCCATTTAAAAATATCCAGAGCGAGGACAGTAAAATGATCATTATTCAGGTTTAAAAGGCGGTCTCTAAAACTATGAAGCTCGGACATGTGTTTAAATTGCGAAAGATGATCCAATTTTAATAATTTTATGAGGTAAGTAAGCGATGGAAATGAAGAATAGATTGTTAAAAAGTCTTGTCCTGGGTATGGTAGTGATGGGCTTGGCGTGGGCATGCCAGCCACCAGACGAGCTCCCCATCATTCCAAAAATATCCTACAACAGGGTTGAGTTTTTTGACCAGGCCGCTGGCTCAGATTCGCTTGTTCTATATATCAATTTTGAAGATGGAGACGGCGACATTGGGCTGAGAAGCACTGAAGACAGCTACCCATACCATCCATTTAATTACATTATCGACGCCGATAGGAGACTTGTCTATTTCGGAGAAACAGACTATAAGCTCCCCTTCTATAGTGTTCCTTTGGTGGTTTCCGGGGGGCAATTTAGACCTCTTGAGAAAGAGAAATTATTTTCAGAAACAGACACGAGACGACCGTTTAATTGTGAACAATATGAAGTCATAAAATTCAACCTTGATAATACTGGCACCAATACAGAAATAGACACTTTCTTTATTCAGAAGAATCCCAACAATAACAATATTTATGTGGACTTCTACAGAAAGGTAAATGGTAATTATGAGTTTCTCGATTGGGCAAGTGTGTTTTCAACTACCGGTTGCGGCACAAATTTCAACGCCAGGTTTCCAATCTTCGACACTGACAATCTAGGAAAATCGCTTTCAGGCACGCTTCGCTATTCGATGTTATCTGCTGGATTCGGCATCGTATTAAAGAAAGATACCTTTAAGCTAAAAGTCTACATCAAGGATCGTGCACTTCACGATAGCAATGTGATAGAAAGCCCAGACTTGACGCTTGACAATATCACGCTCAATTAAATATCTCAGGGTATTTTTCTGGGTCGGCTTCTGCCATCAATTCATACACCTTGTCGAAAACATTCTCCACATTGGGCTTGGAGAAATAATCGCCGTCTGAGCTATAGGCCGGCCTGTGCTCGGCGGAGGTAATCGTACCAGGTTGGGAATCAAGGTATTTGTACCCCCCCTGCTCTTCGAGCACTTTCTGCATCATATAAGCAGAGGCCCCACCCGGCACGTCTTCATCAGCAAAAATGATGCGATTAGTTTTTTTCAACGACTCAACAATCGAATGGTGCAGGTCAAAAGGCATTAACGACTGCACATCAATCACTTCGCAGGAGACACCATATTCTTCAAGGAGCTCGGCTGCTTCCATCACAATCCTGCACATGGAACCGTAAGTCACAATGGTCACATCAGATCCTTCCCTTATTACCTCAGGAACCCCAAGCGGCGTTTTTATATCATCTATATTTTCCGGAAGTCTTTCCTTGAGTCTGTACCCATTCAAGCACTCGATCACTATCGCAGTGTCATCAGAGGCCAGCAAAGTGTTATAAAAGCCAGCTGCTTTGGTCATGTTCCTCGGCACAAGCAGATAGATGCCTCTGAGAGACCCCATGATCATACTCATAGGTGAACCCGAATGCCAAACACCTTCCAGTCGATGACCTCGTGTTCTTATAATCACGGGAGCCTTCTGGCCTCCCTTTGTTCTGTACTGAAGGGTTGCCAGGTCATCTGACAAGGTTTGCAATGTAAATATCAGGTAGTCCAAATATTGCACTTCCGCAATAGGCTTCAACCCTCTCATGGCGGCGCCAATGCCTTGGCCTATGATGGTACTTTCCCGTATTCCTGTGTCGGTTACACGAATCTCGCCATGCTTTGCTTGTAGTCCTGCAAAGCCCTGGTTCACGTCACCAATTTGCCCCACATCTTCTCCTATCGCAAATATTCTAGGATCCCTGCTAAATGCATGGTCAAAGAAAGCCTGAAGTACTTCTCTACCGTCAACTATCACACTGTCATCGTTGTAAACAGGTGCCACTTCCTTCACATTAACAGCCCTTTGCTCCGACTCGCTATACAAATGGCTGCTGTACTGCTCAAGGTGCTCTGCATTCTTGATCTTCAGCCAATTGATGAGATGCTGTCTCTCTTCGTATTTCTCACCTCGCATAAGGTACAAAGAGCGCTTAACAGCCTTCACCACGTCCATCTTCAATGGATTCAGCGTTTTCTCCAGCGCCTTGTTGATAGCACTGATTTTCGCTCCATTTTTACTAACGCCTGCGGCATTGGCAAGGAGATTAGATGCCCCCTTCAGGTCTTCCTTGATACTGGCTACGTAAGCCTTCCATGCCTCATTCTTATCGTTCTTAGCCTTCTCCCTGGCATTTTCCTCCAGCCTTTCGAGGTGCTCCAAAGTGGCCATCTCATTTTCCAATATCCACTCTCGAAACTTTTTTATGCAGTCAAACTCCTCTTCCCATGCAAGTCTTTCTTTCGACTTGTATCTTTCCTGCGACCCCGAAGTCGAATGCCCCTGAGGCTGGGTCATCTCTTTCACGTGAACCAGCACCGGAACATGCTCATCCCTGGCAACCCTACCTGCATGGCGGTACGCCTGAACCAGCTTCTCGTAGTCCCAGCCATTCACCACAATGATTTCATACCCTTTTTCGGAGTTATTCCGCTGGAAGCCAGCCAGAACTTTAGAAATATCTGATTTAGTAGTATGATATTCCGCAGGCACTGAAATTCCATACTCATCATCCCAAATAGAAATGACCATAGGCACCTGCAGCACCCCGCCAGCGTTGATTGTTTCGAAGAAGTGTCCTTCCGATGTGGATGCGTTCCCTATAGTGCCCCAGGCTACTTCGTTACCGTCAATGGAAAAGTCTTCAAAGTGCTTAAGTGCAGGATTGTTTCTGTAAAGTTTGGAGGCGTAAGCGAGGCCAAGCAGACGTGGCATTTGCCCCGCTGTGCATGAAATATCCGAACTGGAGTTTTTCATGTCTGTCTGCGTTTTCCACTCTCCCTTTTCGTTAAGGTACCGGGTAGAAAAATGACTGTTCATCAGACGGCCGCCAGAAGAGGGGTCGGCAGAAAGGTCGGTGTGAGCATAAAGCTGAGCAAAGAATTGCTGGATCGTGAGCTGACCAATGGCCATCATAAATGTTTGATCCCTATAGTAACCAGACCTGAAATCGCCATTTTTGAATACTTTGGCCATCGCTACCTGAGCGAGTTCTTTGCCATCACCAAAAATACCAAACTTCGCCTTGCCCATGAAAACTTCCTTCCTTCCCATCAAACTAGCTTCACGGCTTTCGCAAACCAAAAGGTAGTCGTCGAGAATTTCGGCAACAGGCACGCTAATTTCTTTCTTAGTCTTTACTACACTCACTATTATGCTGATTTAGAGGATAATGTTGTCGATTGCAATGAACGGACTCTGAAAAGAGGTATTTCAAATATAAGCATAAAATTACACGTTTTCAATTTTGTCAATCGCACAAAAAAAATACAACTACCTGATAATCAGTGGAAATTGTGGTTTTTAAGGAATAAAATTTTTGCAAATGACCCTTCGGGCAAAGAATAGTTTGCCGGGGTTAACCGGCGGGAAATTTTAGCATTATTCAATGAAAGGGGGACGATTTTGTCAACTTCGAAAATCGAAGAGTTTCAAAACAAATATTGCATTCATGTTCATATATTTGTTGCCTTTCCAAAAAGCGACATTAACTAACAATACGATCATGATTATTGGGGTTCCTAAGGAGATTAAAAACAATGAAAACAGGGTTGCATTGACCCCTGCTGGCGTAACTGAATTATTAAAGAGAGGGCATGAGGTACACGTGCAAGCTACCGCAGGAGAAGGCAGCGGGTTCACTGACGATTCTTACAAAGAAGCCGGTGCCAACATACTTCCGACTATTGAAGCTACCTACCAGAAAGCTGAGATGATCATGAAAGTGAAGGAGCCTATCGAGGCAGAGTATTCGCTTATCAAGAAGGATCAATTGCTATTTACCTATTTTCACTTTGCCTCATACGAACCCCTCACTCATGCCATGATAAAGAGTGGGGCTGTTTGCCTTGCTTATGAGACCGTTGAAAAAGCAAATGGCACACTACCCCTTCTGATCCCTATGTCAGAAGTAGCAGGTAGAATGTCGATACAACAGGGTGCCAAGTTTCTGGAGAAACCAATGAAGGGCCGTGGCATTCTGCTGGGAGGTGTACCTGGAGTTCGCCCGGCAAAAGTGATGATCCTGGGTGGTGGCGTAGTGGGTACTGAAGCAGCAAAAATGGCTGCGGGGCTCGGTGCTGACGTAATCATACTTGATCTGAGCCTCCCAAGGCTACGCTACCTGGATGACGTTATGCCTGCCAATGTAAAGACCCTGATGAGCAATGAATACAACATCCGTGAACTCATCAAGGATCATGATCTTATTATAGGTGCCGTACTTATTCCAGGCGCAAAGGCTCCAAAGCTCATCACCAAAGACATGCTGAAGGAAATGCGCCCAGGCACTGTGATGGTGGATGTGGCGGTAGATCAGGGTGGCTGCTTCGAAACTACCAAGCCAACTACTCACCAGGATCCGGTTTTCATCATCGATGATGTCATTCACTATTGCGTCGCCAATATGCCTGGTGCTGTTCCTTATACTTCCACACTGGCGCTGACCAATGCCACACTGCCCTATGCTATTCAGCTGGCCGGCAAGGGATGGAAAATAGCCTGTAAGGAAAACAATGAACTGAAGCTTGGCTTGAATGTGATCAACGGAAAAGTGGTATACCAGGCAGTATCAGAAGCCTTTAATCTGGATTATACCGACGTAAACACATTCCTGAATTAAATCGATCTGAAGAGGTTATTGAAGAAGAGGTTGTTCCTTCGGCGGACAACCTCTTTTTTTATTTACAAGGGGGAATATTATCAAGTGTTTTAAGGTTATTCTTTTCTCTTTCCACCTGAAGACAAATCATTTCCTTTCCGTTGGTGATCACCAAAATGTTTGCGTCCAACTCTTTGTTATAAGTCGACACCTGAAATATTGTTTCACGACTCAGCTTCACTTCAGGTGCTTTGCACTCCACCAGGATATGAGGTTTGCCGTTGTTGTCATACACCACAAGGTCTGTTCGCTTCTGCCTTTTGTTGTAGTGCAAGCCCGCTTCTATCGACATCAAACCTTTTGGGTAGTGGAGTTCAGCTATCAGATAATTCACCATCTGCTGCCTGACCGCTTCTTCGGGCGTCCAAACGAGGTACTTCCGTCTAAGAAGGTCATAAATGAGCGTCTGTCCGTCCTTTTCAATTACAAGCGGCCTGGTTTCTTTGCTCATTTAGCTTCTTCCGCTTTCGGAAGCCTGATAACGTTGAAATTGGTTTGTCTCAAGAAAAGGAGACCCAAAATAAAAAAGGTTGCAAGGGCCAGCGTGCTGTTTCGCATGCTTCCTGTGAGTTGCTCTATCAACCCATAAGCAAATGTACCGATCACAATTGACAGCTTTTCCGTTACATCATAGAAGCTAAAGTACGAAGCGTGGTCAATGGTGTTTTCCGGTATCAGCTTAGAAAATGCCGACCGGGACTGGGACTGTATACCCCCCATCACTAACCCGACCACAGTGGCTACTACATAGAATTGCATAGCGGAAGTAACAAAGTATGCCCCAAGGCAAACCAAAATCCAGATCACAACCATTATCGACAACGATATTTTGTTCCCCTTTACCTTGGATACATAGGCGAACAAATATGACCCAGCCACGGCTACCACTTGTATGATCAACACCGTAAGAATTAGTTTTTCACCCGGTAGCTTCAATTCTTTGTCGCCAAAAGTTGCGGCCAGAAACATGACGGTTTGTACCCCCATGTTGTAGAAAAAGAAAGCCTTCAGGTAACGTCGCATAGAAGGTAAGTCCCTTAAAGATCTAAATACCTTCCGTACTTCCTTATACCCATGTGCCAGCAGCTTTCCTGCAGGTTTCCGATTATAGGGGTTTGTCGGTAGATAGTGAAACGGAATTAGTGAAAACCCCAGCCACCAGACGCCTACCAGTAGAAAGGCAAATCGTGACGCTGCTCCCCCATTAGCAAACCCAAACCAATCGGGAAAAGTAATGGAGATAAGGTTAAACAAAAGCAGCAACAGGCTACCGGCATACCCCATAGCGTAGCCTTTGGCGCTTACGATATCATACCTGTCGGAGGTGGTGATTTCAGGCAAAAAGGCGTTGTAAAAAACCAGGCTGCCCGAGTAGCCAATACTGGCGACAATCGAAGCAAAAATACCAAGTTCTATATTGCTCCCATCAAAGAAATAAAGCGTTATGCATGCCGCTGCTCCGATGTAGGTGAAGATGCGAAGAAAAAGCTTCTTCATGCCACCATAATCTGCAATACCCGATAGTAAGGGTGAAAAGAGCGCTATAGCTAAAAATGAAAAGGAAATCGAGTATGAATAAAGGACAGTGTTGGTGATTGTCAGCCCCAAAAACTGCACCTGCTCACCACCAAAGAAGTTTCTTGTGACGCTACTATAGTAAACTGGGAAAATGGTACTGGTAATCACCAGGTTGTAGACTGAATTAGACCAGTCGTACATGCACCAGGCATTCACCACCTTGTTGTTCTTGAGGCTTAGGTTCATGGCAAAAAAAAAGTCTTCCCCAAAGGAAAGACTTTTATATGATTATCAACTATGATTATAGATTATCCATGCCTTGACGGGAGCTGTAAAGCACCTTTCTGGCATTTGCTTCTCTCAATTCCTGCTGCACATCAGCTACAATACCCATTTTGGCTTCAATATCCACCTTCATTGACATTGTAATCTGATCCCTCTCCACCTCGCTAAGCTTATCCTTTTCTGTATTTACAAACTGGACAACATCCTTTGGCGTGATGAATACATCATTTACCTGAATTTTAGGCTCTGTACCAAAAGTTGCAGTGTTCTTAGGGGGGCCTATGTATATATAGCTCACCAAAGACTTGCGTTCAATCTTTGAAAGCTGAGTCGCCCTGGGCAACTCCTGTTTCACCAATAGCTCTGTTTCCCTCATCACGGTGGTTACCATGAAGAAGAACAGCAGCATAAAGATGATATCAGGAAGAGCAGCTGTAGGTATCTCCTGAGAAGTACCGGAACTCTTTTTAAACTTTCCCATAATTAACCTCCAATTTTAGTAGGCTCCGCAATAGAAATCGCTCTGGGCATTCCTGAACGAGCCTGATCATACAGCTTCTTTTGTTCCGGATCTTTCTGATCCAGTTGAAGAAACTCCTGTGCAGTTTTACCTATTCTCTCACCGTACACTTCATTGTAAGCGGCATTTACTTCGTCCAATACGGTGATGTAAAGTTCGTAGCTCGTACCTCTATCGGCTTTGAAGGATACTATAGCCTTATCAGGGCCGTCAGAAGAATCCTTTCTTCGTCCATAAGCGCTGACAAAGCTTTTCATTGGCGCCGGAAGGTCGTTGTAAACCATCATGGCATCTTCCGAGGGTCGTCCAAAATTCAGGATAAACTCCTTGATCATTGGCTTCAGCTCTTCAATATCAGTGAGTGGCTCATCTTCAACAAGCAGCAAATCTTTCGAGTTGGCTTGTATCTTGAAGATATTCCTGTCGTTCTCCTTCACCTCTGGTGGTGGCTGGTTCGGATCCGGCTTCGGAGGCAAAAGCATCGCAATACCTTTGTCATTTGCCATCGTGGTAGTTACCAGAAAGAAAATGAGCAAAAGGAAAGCAATGTCAGCCATAGAACCGGCATTTACCTCCGTACTAGGTCTGTTTTTCTTGCTTGCCATACTACTTAACTATTTTTGAAATTTCCGTATACACGATTCCAACTAAAGCTACACCTGTCAACAGGTACATCATAATCAAAGAACCTCCAACCAATTTAGACAATCCTGCGTCGACGTCATACTTTGTATACACTGCTGTTACCTCATCGCCGGAAATTGCATATCCCAAACCGAAAATAACCAGCAAGATAAGAATACCGACGGCCGACATGGCCAATGAAGACAGATCGTCCAAGGCGTTGATCAAAGGCAATATGATCGCTGCTAGTAGCGCTATTCCTACCAGAATGTAGGAGCCGATCAATGCTATATCAATAAAATCCATTTTTGCTGTCTTTAGATGTTAATACTACTTAGAAAGATTGTGCTTTACAAGGATGTCTACCAATGTAATAGAGGCATCTTCCATTGAGTTCACAAGAGAATCGATCTTTGAAATAAGGTAGTTATAGAACAACTGAAGAATAACAGCTACGATAAGACCACCTACCGTTGTCAAAAGGGCGATTTTGATACCATCGGCCACAAGAGCAGGAGAAACGTCACCAGCTGCAGCAATTGCATCAAATGCACCAATCATACCAATTACCGTACCCATGAAACCAAGCATAGGAGCAAGAGAGATGAATAGAGATATCCAAACCATTCCTCTTTCCAGTTTACCCATTTCAACAGAACCGTAAGCAATGATTGACTTCTCAACCATTTCAACGCCTTCTGACATTCTCATTAGTCCCTGAGTAAAGATAGATGCAACGGGGCCTTTAGTATTTTTACAAACTTCTTTTGCTGCCTCAACGCCTCCTGAAGCTAGCGCATTCTCAACGTTAGCAAGAAGTTTTTTGGTGTTGGTGGTAGCGAGGTTCAGAGTGATGATACGCTCGATGGCAACCGCCAAACCGAAGATCAAACACAAAAGAACGATACCCATAAATTCCCAACCACCTGCGATGAACTGCTCTTTAACAATTTGGTGAAATGATTGCTCGGGCTCATCGACAACTTCTTCCATCATTGGAGCGACAGGCTCAGGCTCAGCAACCACCTCTTCCACAGCAGCAGAGTCAACCACGGCAGTACTGTCTGAGGAAACTTCATCCTGAGCAACTGCATTGAATTGGCTGAATGCAAAAACGCCTGTTAGCAACAGCGAAGCGAATAACTTTTTCATAGTTTAAATTTTAGTAAATCGTAAATTGGTTACAGTTAGTAAAAGATAGTTTGTTTTCGTTTTGAATTCTCGTTTATAAATTCTGCGGAGAGAGAGGGATTCGAACCCTCGATACCCTTTAGAGGTATACACACTTTCCAGGCGTGCTCCTTCAACCACTCGGACACCTCTCCAAAGTACAATTTTTGGCGTCTAGCAGCAACAAATAAATCAAGAAAAAACTCTTTATGCAAATTTTGATATTAAATTTACATAAGCGTAAAACTAGCTCATTTCCCCCGCAATTGGCACTATTAGCTTCTTTTTAACTTCCTTGGTATTCTTCTCTTTTGCCAGCAGAAACATTAGTTTGGTGATGGCAGCTTCAGTAGTGATGTCCTGACCGCTGAGCACCCCTATTTCCTCGAGAATCCTGCTTGATTCGTAGCGCCCCTGAATTACTTTACCTCCAATGCACTGGCTTACATTAAAGATGACAATCCCTCTTGTAACAGCGGAATGAAGGCTTTTTATGAACCAGTCGTAGTTCATTGTATTACCCGACCCATAGGTTTCCAGCACAACTCCCCGAAGTCCGGGCGTGCCCAATATACTATTGACCACACTCTCACTGATGCCAGGAAAAAGCTTTAAGATGGTGACATTATTGTCGAATCCCTTATGAAGTTTGAGTTTAAGGCCAGGCCGAAAAGCCATGATTGAGGACTTGTTGTATTCGATGGTAACACCCGACTCAGCCAAATATGGGTAGTTTTCCGATTCGAATGCCGCAAAATGACTGCTCCTTAATTTTTGTGATCGGTTACCTCTCATCAGGTAAAAATTAAAGTAGATGGCAACTTCAGAGATAATTGGCTTGTCTTCTTCAAGCGTAGAGGCTATCTCGAGTGCTGTAATCAGGTTCTCCCGGGCATCTGACCTTGTCGATCCGATGGGGATTTGTGCACCAGTGAAGATAACTGGCTTATTAAGCCCGTCGAGCATGTAGCTAAGTGCGGACGCTGTATAAGCCATTGTGTCAGTCCCATGAAGTATTACGAAGCCATCGTACTGAGAATAGTTTTCGTAGATAATATAGCCGATGTCCTGCCAGTGTGAAATATTAATATTCGAGGAATCGGTGGGCTCTGGAAATGAGATGACGGTAATTTTCAGGTCAAGGGCCTTCAGCTCTGGTATTTTATCAATCACCAGGCCGAAGTTAAAGGGGACAAGAGATCCTGTTTCATCATATGACATACCGAACGTGCCTCCGGTATATATAATAAGGATACTGCTTTTTGGGTTAAGGCCACTTGCGGTGGCAATGTTTACAATCTTATAATTCATTGGTGATAGCTGAAAAGTTGATCTGCATTCCTTGTGGTTGTTTCAGCCACTTCAGTCAGGGAGAGTCCGGTAAGTTCCGAAACCCGCTGCGCAATAATTGGAATGTAGGAAGGCTCGTTTCTTTTGCCCCTATGCGGCACTGGTGCAAGATAAGGAGAGTCTGTCTCCAAAACCAGCCCGTCAGCACCCAGCCCGGGTAAAACAGCATCAAGTCCGCCGTTTTTAAAAGTACTTACTCCTCCTATTCCTAAAAAAAATCCTAATTCCAATATCCTTTTGGCCTGATCTGCACTTCCGGTAAAGCAATGAAATACTCCATTAAGTCGCTCGTCTTTAAGAGACTCCACCAGGTCAGTAGTCAGATCAATCGATTCACGACAATGAATCACTATTGGCAAGCCATACTCTTTTGCCCACTGACACTGTATGGTAAAAGCTTCCTTCTGATAGTCGATGAGGGTTTTATCCCAATAAAGATCGGTGCCTATTTCGCCAATAGCGGCAAACTTCCGTTTTCCCAGCCACTCTTCGGCAATCTTCAACTCACTTTCAAACCCCTGCTTTATGGAACAAGGGTGCACACCCATCATTGAAAAGCAGCGACCCGGATAAGCATCCTCCAGTGCCAGCATACTATCGATAGACTCACTATCTATATTAGGCATGTAGATTCTCTCCACCCCGCCTTCAAATGAGCGGGCCACCATCTCGTGAATTTCTTCTGAAAATTTTCTTGAATATATATGGGCGTGGGTATCAACAAACTGCATCAAATGTCGGGGCTAATAATGTCTATCCTTCCACTTTATTCCTGAAGGCAAAATGGAAAACAAAAGTGTTGACAAAGATATAATAGCCGAGTAAAATTCGAAGAGAACAAGCGCACCAATTTTCACAGGCAGTGCCGACAGGCGCACGGTTCTGTAAACAAACCATGATTGAACTACACCCTTTGCGATAACCAAAAGTATTGACCATGGATAAAATACGATCAACACAGCAGCCAGAGGATAGTAGATAGCCTGAAGGCCCAAAACAGCCACGATGGCCACGGGGAGTTGGAGGGCTCCACTCATCCACCTCTTTCGCTGATGCAAAAGGCCCTTGATACTAGCTGCAGGTAAAGTAATGCCAGTAACGGGTGGACTGATCAGTTGCTTGAAACCATAGCACCTGGATAAAATAGCCCTGGTGAGTTGAAAGTCTTCCGTAACTGAAAAAGGCATGTTCTCATAGCCGCCTGTTTGATGATAAGCCTTTGCTAGAACAGCCATGTTATTGCCCATCCCGGTTACGGGGGTGCCCAGATCGGATACGACCTTCATCATACCGATGGCGTAAGCCCAATCGATGGCCTGAAAGGAGGCAAAAAGGCTGTTTTCGTTTATCGCCGTGTAGCCTGTTACCATGCCCGTGTCTTTTTCAAACGCTGCTACCATGGCCTTGCACCACGTAGATGGAAGCGACATATCGGCATCGGTAATGAGGTAAACTTCACCAGACGCCTCTCTGGCCAGCTGCGCCAGCACGTTTGCTTTGCCCCTGGCGGAGCCCATGTCATGATCAATGTTAATGACTTTTAGCAGAGCGCTCTCCCTTTCAAATGAGCGGGCAATCACCTCAGTCTTATCGGTGGAAGCATCGTTGCCGATAAGTATTTCTATTTTATCAGCAGGATACTGCTGGCTCAAAAGACTCCTGATGCACCTCGACAAGGTCGCCTCCTCGTTTCTCGCCGCCACCAGCACGGATACCCTGGGAAGATTCGTTTCATCGAACAAACTGGTGGCGATATCCTTGCTTGAATCACCCTTTAAAAAGAAAAGCAGCAATATGTCGGTAAGCAGCACACTGCCGATGAAAAAGATCAAAATCAAACCGACAATCTCACTCAATGGCACAGAACTGATAACCTAGTGAAGAAAAATGATCCAGAAATTTCGGCAACGAGTACTTGATTCGGGCTTCTGCTTTCACGTTTTCGTGATAAATGACAATAGAACCAGATTTAGTTCCCATTATTGTTTCTACATGGCATTTTTCGGGGCTTAATGATTGATCGAAGTCACCAGTTAAGTAGTCCCACATGATAATGCGGTAATTGGCCGATATCTTTTTTGCAAGCGAAAAGGTCAGCTGCCCATAAGGCGGCCTGAACAGCCCGGCGGGGCCTCCTCCTCCACATTCAACGATAGCTGCCTCACAAAGTGCTATATTGGCCATATAGTCTTCATGAGAGGTTCGCCATCCTTTCAGATGGTTGAAGGTGTGATTGCCAATACTGTGTCCTTCGTCGCTGGCCCGCTTAAACAGCTCCGGGTGTTTTTTGATATTATTGCCGACATAAAAAAAAGTAGCCCTGGCGTCAAATTCCTTCAACGTGTCGAGCACCCAGGGAGTGAGCTCGGGAATTGGGCCATCATCAAAAGTCAGGAATATCTTTTTTTCGGTATCGTCAAAATTCCAGGTCGCCTGAGGGAACAACTTCTTTAGCCAACCGGGGGTCTTTTTGAAGTAGAGCAAACCAAGCCTAGCTTATGACTTTACAAGAAAGCATGGTAATATCGTCCCTGTAGCTTTCTGCACCTTTGAAATCTTCGAGTGATTTGATCACTGTTTCGTGGATACCCGCCAGGGACTTGTTGGTCATGTCGCTAAGCGCCTCCATAAGTCTTTCGGAGCCATATTCCTCGCCTTCCGCATTGAAAGTCTCAGTAAGCCCGTCGGTATAGCAGAAAAAGTTGAAGTCCTTGAGTCCGGTAACGGTGCCCACATTCAAAAAGGGCAGGTCTTCAAAAATCCCTAATATCGTAGTGCCCTCCTCCAGTGCCTGAAAGCCGCTTTCTGTAAAAAGAATCGGTGGGTTGTGCCCACAATTTACATATTTCATCTGCCCCGACTCATGATCGTAAATGGTCATGAAAAAGGTGATGAAATTTTCGCCATTGCTGTTGAACATGATCTGCCGGTTCAGCTCATACACTATTTCCCGCACATCGTAGGTCTTCCTGACTATCACTCTCAACGCTGCTTGAAAGTTTGACATGAGCAATGCCGCAGGTACGCCCTTTCCCGACACATCGGCGATACACAATAAAAACTTCCCGTTGCTCAACTCCACATAGTCGTAGTAGTCGCCGCCAACATTTTTGTGCGGAATATAAGTGGCTTCTATTTGCAGTTTCTCCAGCTGTGGAAGATTTTTTGGGAAAAGGAAAGTCTGCACCTGTCTGGCAATCTCGAGTTCCTTTCTGTAAGCCTCTTGTTCCAGTTGTCTTCGTGCCAGTTTCTTATTTTCAATAGCCACCAATATGATATTGGTCAATGCCTTAATGAATGTAAGGTTGTGAGACACCCCCTGCTCCGTCTGGGCGTCGTCTTGCTTACCGAGGAAAACCACTGCCAGCAGCTTTTCCTTATGCTGAACGGGAAATGCCATGTGAAACTCCGACCAAAATGGTTCATTCGAGTCGAGTTCAACTTCCTCGGGCAGGTTCTGGTAACATGCCGGGAGTTTTGGAATCTTTTTATTGCCTACACCAAAGCTGAGCTTGCAGTCCCACTCATCCTCCATTACATACAACGCAAGCTTCTTTACTTTGAGGTTTCCGAGAAGGGTAAAATGGTAGATTTTATACAAAGAGGCTTCCGCCAGGTTATTGTTGATAGCCTGAGTGATTTCGAGCAAAGAATTTAACTCCAGCTCTTTGAGATCTTGTTGCGTAACTACGGACTCCATTTTCACTCCTATTAGCGCCCATTGTGAGCGAGCAGGCCTTCCTTGCTGGCCAGATAAAAGTAGTTTTGAAAGTTGTGATCTAAGTTGATTTGCTGATCCGATATTTCGGCAGCTACACTTTCATAAACTTTCAACCATCCCTTACGGAATAAATCGGTGAGGGTAGACTTAAGGCTTTCCACTGACAAGTTGGTTGCGTTCTTCAATTCTTTGAAGTGCGTTACGAAATACAACTCGTCCAATACATCAAACTCCAGGTCACTCATGGATACACCCTTCCCTTCCAGTGATATTCTCCAAAATTAGAAGCTATAGCAAAAAATACGGCATAAAACGGGTAAATAATTTCCATGAGAACAAAGTACTGCCCCAGTCCACCCAGGTTGAAGTTTTCGCTGATTTTTCGGCTGAAGGCAAACTCCGCAAGCCATTTTAGAGCAACAGGCATCAGCCAAACTGGATTCAATGAAATTAAGAAAAAGCTAAAAAGGCAGATGAAAACAAAGTTGCCCGCCACCACAACAGCGGCGAGTTGGCGAGGCCACGGAACAGTGTAGGCCTTCCACTTGCCTGCCCAGCGCCTCCGTTGGTGGTAGAGGGCTCCCAGCGATTCCGGCCTGTCGGTTGAAACAAGCGATTCTTGATCTTTATTGTAAAAAGCGCCATTCGGATATTTCGTCTTCACGGCGTGCAACATAAACTCATCGTCGCCGGAAGCAATCTGTTGGTTGCCGTCAAAAGGATTGAGTTCCTGTATCAGCTCACGCTTATAAGATAGGTTGGCACCACTACACATGGTTGGTTTATGGATCAGGTTAGTGATGGCTGCAACGCCCGTCAGCGACATTGCCTCCAGGTTCAAGAGCGCTGACGCCCAGTTTCGTCCTTTAAAGTAAAATGCACCAAAGACCAACTTCGCTTCCTTAAAATGTGTGTAGTAGTTAATATGCGAGGCTACCCAATTTGGCTGCACGTTGCAATCAGCATCGGTCAGCACAAGCACGTCTGCCTCAGATAGCGCTGCTGCTGCCTTGATTGCCTGCTTTTTTCGGCTTCCTTCGCCAACTGAGGCTTCGAGGTGAATGACTCTAAGTGCCATGCCATTGTCCGCAGCAAAGCTTTTCGCCCTTTCTACCGTGTCGTCGTCAGACTGGTCGTTGACTAAAATCACTTCCAGCAGATGGCCGGGGTAAGTTTGAGCTTTGATGTTGCCCAAAAGTGACACGATGGATGCTGCTTCGTTTCTGGCCACAATAACAATTGATACTGACAGATTGCCAGTCGTTCCTGCAGTCCCGGGCGCAGTGGGAATACGTCTCCACTTAGCCCGGCAATAAGCAATGAACAGGCTGTACATGACAACACCCACAGCAGCAACGATCCCGAAAATATCAATAGCCAACATCCGGGTTTGAATTTAGGGAGGATTTACGTAGCATCACGCAAATTTTAAATAAGCTTATTGTAAAAAGCTACAGCAGGTTTGAACAAGACTGTAAAAGAGAAAATCATTTTGGGGGTTGACCCGGGCACCAGCATCATGGGCTACGGGGTCATTATGGTGCAGGGAAATAAACTAACGTTGTTACAGTTTGGTGTGATTCACCTGAGCAAGTATTCGGGCCATGAGTTGAAGCTCAAGAAAATTTTTGAAAGGATCACCTCAGTCTTAGAGGAGTTTCATCCCGATGAGGTAGCGTTGGAGGCTCCATTTTTTGGTAAAAACATCCAGTCGATGCTTAAGCTGGGGAGAGCGCAGGGTGTGGCCATGGCTGCAGCATTGGCACGTGAAATTCCGATTTTTGAATATGCGCCCAAAAAGGTAAAGCAGTCGGTAACGGGGAATGGGAACGCCTCAAAGGAGCAAGTAGCTAAGATGCTTCAGACGCTTCTCAATTTCAAAGAAGCACCTAAGCTGCTTGATGCTACGGACGCACTGGCGGTAGCGGTTTGTCACCATTTCCAGGGTGGCGCCACCGGGCCCAAAAACAAAAGCTGGAAATCTTTTATCTCTGATAATCCTGGTAGGGTAGAGGGAGTTTAGCTGCGAATCAGGCTATAATGCAGCTCTGATTTTTGCTGCCGTGGCAGCCAGCTCTTCCTGTGTTGGGTGCAATTTGGGCTCAAGAAAATTGATGTCCCTCATGCTGTTGAGCGGCACCAGATGCACATGGGTGTGGGGTACTTCAAGGCCAATAACAGCCACTCCTACTCTCTTGCAGGGAATGCTCTTATCGATAGCCCTGGCTACTTTCTTGGCAAAGACCATTGTCTTTGACAAAGTAACATCGTCATTGTCAAAAATGTAGTCCACTTCTTTTTTAGGCACCACCAAAGTATGGCCCATTACCAGTGGACTGATATCCAAAAAAGCGATAAAGTGCTCGTCTTCGAGCACTATATGACCTGGTATTTCTCTATTGATGATTTTGGTGAAAATAGAAGCCATCGTGCGAATTGTTAGATAGCAATATCAACAATTTCGAATTCAATATTCCCGCCTGGCGCTTCTACCATAGCTGTTTCGCCAAGCTTCTTTCCCAGCAAACCTTTGCCGATCGGCGACTTAACCGAAATCTTGCTGGCTTTCAGATCCGCTTCTTCCTCCGCCACAAGCATGTAGGTCATCACCGCCCCATTTTTCTTGTTCTTGATTTTCACCTTTGACAGAATAGCCACTTTTGAAGTATCAAGCTTGGTTTCGTCAATTACCCGGCCATTGCCAACAATCGCTTCAAGCTTCGAAATTTTTAACTCCAACAAGCCCTGAGCATCCTTTGCAGCATCATACTCAGCATTTTCGCTCAGGTCACCTTTGTCTCTGGCCTCAGCTATTTGACGGGCCATATCAGCTCTTCCTTTCGTTTTCAACTCATTTAGCTCGTCCTTGAGTCTTTTGAGTCCTTCCTCTGTGTAATAAGATAAATTAGACATACAGTGTGCTATTAAATAAAAAAGAACGGCCCGCCAGGTAAATCCTATTGGAGACCGTTACAATTGATGATTTTTTACTGATGATCGATTAAAACGTCACTAACAACTATTGTAAACTTTATTGACAATAGCTGAAGTCTGTGATATCAAATATATTAAGATTTTAATCCAAACCCCGTCGGAGCTTAAAACATATATTGATCTAGCATGCAAATATAAAGATTTATCCCCTAAACCTGCAAACCAGAGATCAGGCATTACAACGAAGTGCTTGGGGTTTTGGTTTCTTTGAGCTTCAATTTACGAATCTTCTCTACCAGCACCTGATTGATTCTCTCGTAGGATTCGAACGACCAACCTGCCACGTGAGGTGAGAACAAAACATTCTTCATCTGAGCAAGTTCACCGAATATGCTTTCCTGTTCTGGGGTGAAAGAGTGAAGCTTTTCATTCTCGAGCACGTCAAGTGCTGCGCCTCTTATTTTACCAGACTTAAGACCACCCAACAGATCCCTGAGAACCACCACCTCGCCTCGTGACGTGTTCAATAGCCAAATCGGTTTTTGAAATCTCTCAATAAATTCAGCGTTAACCATTTGTCTGGTTTCCGCAGTGAGCGGCACATTCAAACTAACAATATCGGCTTCAACATACACCTCCATCATGGATGCTTCTTCCACACGCATATTGCTAAAACCTCTTTTGAATTTGTCATAAGCAATGACCTTGCACCCAAAGCTGGTCAATCTCCTCGCAAATGCATCGCCCATATGACCAAAGCCAATGATAGCAACTGTCTTCCCTTTCAACTCATAGCCCCGGTTGCCCTCACGGTCCCACACTTTGCTTCTTATCTGAGCGTCGCCCACCAGCAAGTTATTGAACAGTGTAAGCAACATGGCTATACTGTGTTCTGCCAGCGCATCCTGATTACCTTCCGGGGCATTTAGCAAGTAAATCCCCTTACTTTCCGCAGCTTTTACGTCGATCTGATCCATGCCAGCACCGGCCCTGGCTATGAACTCCAATTTCACACACTTTTCTAGGAAAAGCTTATTGATCACAAGCTTTGAACGCACAACAAGGCCAGAGTAATCAGCGACCCTGTCCAGCACCTCGCCAGCAGTTATTTGCGGTTCATAGTCCACCTTATACCCTTCGTTTTCCAGAAGCGGAACTATGCTAGGGTGCATTTCATCCACGATCAATACAGACTTCAACATATCTCTTAAAATATTCCGTAAAGTAAGTTGGCCACTGTAAAGTAAACCCCTAAACCAAGCAAATCGTTTGCTGTTGTGATGAAGGGGCCAGAAGCGAGCGCAGGGTTAATGCCAAACTTATCTAATATAATTGGCGTGATTGTGCCCATAAATGAAGCCAGCAGCACCACACTGAAAAGGGCAATACTCACTGTGATGGCTAAAAATTCTTCTTTGTAGAGAAGAATGACAGACCCAAAAACCAGCAATGCGAGAATAAGCCCATTGAGCACGGCCACCGTGAGTACTTTCACCAACCTCCTGGCCATAGATTCTGCAAAAACATTGGGGTTTGCCAAGCTCTGAACGACAATGGATGACGACTGTATGCCGACATTGCCTCCGGTGGCTGTTATCAGCGGGATAAAAAAAGCTACTGCCGGGATCAGCGCAATATCGCCCTCAAAAAGCCCTATGAACCTGGCCCCCATCAATCCACCAACCATGCCTATGATCAACCATGGCAACCGGGCCTTCGAAAGCTTCCAGACGCTGTCGTCTTCCTCAACGTCGTCGGAGATACCAGCCATCAGCTGCCGTTCCTCTTCGGCCTGCTCCTGCATCACATCCACAATGTCGTCAATGGTGATTCGGCCTACCAGCCTGCCTTTGGCATTGATAACTGGTACAGCTTCCAGGTCATACTTCCGCATGATGGACGCCACCTCATCTTCATCCATGTGGGTGGCAACGGACACGATATCGTCGTCGTAGATATCGGCAATTTTAGCGCTGTCTTCGGCTATAATGATTTTCTTAAGCGATACCTTGCCGATCAGTTTCCCTGTGTTGTTTACCACGTACACCGAATAGATTTTCTGCACCGTTTCGGCCTGCTTTCTGATTTCCTCAATACACTGACGAATGGTCCAGTTGAGATTGCACTTGATAAGCTCTTTGGCCATCAAACCGCCCGCTACATCTTCGTCGTAGTGGAGCAGTTCCTGAATATGCCTTGCCTTTTGCTCGTCACGAATGAGGGCAACGACCTCTTCCCTGGTCTGGAGGGATAGCTCCATCAAAATATCCACACAATCATCCGAATCGAGGAAATCGAGGAAGGAGGAAATTTCTGTTACCGTGAATGCACCAAGGAACTCAGTTCGGGTGTCCTCGTCCAGGTCGTTGATGATCTGGGCGCTGATCTGCTTCTCCAGAAGGTCGATAACGTATTTCGACTCCTCAGTATCGAACTCGTAGAGGAGTTGGGTTATATCAGCTGGATTGACGCCATCGAGCGACGCTCTAATGAACTGCTCATCTTTCTCGTCAAGCGCTCCCTGGAACCTCTCGAGGTACTCTTTGCTTAGCTCGAATTGGATGACTGCTTCCATGCTTTTTCCAGAGATAAAGTAAGTTCGAAGAAATCTTCAACTGACAATTGTTCCGCCCGCTTCTGAAGGATGGGGTTTACTTCAAATTCAGTCGGCAAAGTTAGTTCTTTAAGTGCATTCCGCAACGTTTTGCGTCGCTTTTGGAAGGCGGTTTTCACCACTTTCCGAAAAAGATCTTCGTCACATGGCAAGCGCTCTCGTTTGTTTCTCTTCAGCCTGATAACGGCTGAATTTACTTTTGGCGGTGGATGAAAAACACCCGGAGGCACAGTAAAAAGAAGGTCTATATCGTAGTATGCCTGCAAAAGTACGCTGAGAATACCATAGTCCCGGCTACCTTCCTTCTCGGCTATGCGCACCGCCACCTCTTTCTGGATCATGCCCACCACTTCGGGCACCTTTTGGCGATTATCAAGCACCTTGAAAAATATTTGCGAACTTATATTATAAGGGAAGTTTCCAATGACGGCTAACGGGCCAGGTGCAATAGCCTCCAAGTCCATTTTCAGGAAGTCGCCACCGATAATTCTACCTTCCAGCGAAGCAAAGTGCTTTTGCAGGTAGGCCACCGACTCTTTGTCTATTTCGGAAACATATAACTGAAATTCCTTCTTATCAATCAGAAACTGTGTGAGCACACCCGTGCCGGGCCCCACCTCCAGTACCGTTTTGTAGTCGCCGTGAAGAGTTAACGACTCCGCAATTTTCCTGGCAATGTTCTGATCTTTCAAAAAATGCTGCCCTAGATGCTTTTTGGGTCTAACTCTGTCCATTTTTTTAAAGAAGGTAAAATCCCTTAATTTGCGCCTCCTGTGTGGAAAGGTTACACATTACTCAATCCCTGAATGAAAAACCCAAACGCAGGCCAAATAACTGAAATTTTGTAGGATAAATCGGATGGATAAGTCAAAGAAAAATAAACCTGTTGTTGGCATCACCCTTGGAGATATTAATGGGATTGGTCCTGAAGTCATCATAAAGGCCCTTGAAGACAGCAGGATATTGAAGTTTATGACGCCCGTCATTTATGGTTCTTCCAAAGTTGTGTCCTATTACAGAAAGGCGCTCGACCTGAGCGACTTCAACTACCACCAAATTAAGGATCTGGGCCAGCTCTTTCATAGAAAAGTAAATGTTTACAACCTGTGGGAGGAAACCGTTGAGATCAAAATGGGGGAGGAAAATGAGACAGGAGGTAAGTATGCGTTTCTTTCCCTGAAGGCGGCAGTGGCCGATTTGAAGGACGGAAAGATTGACGCTGTAGTGACAGCGCCCATTTCTAAAAATAATATTCAAAGCGAAGAATTTAAATTTCCAGGGCACACCGAATACCTGGCCGAAACTTTTGGCGTAAAGGATCACCTGATGCTGATGGCTGGCGACAAAATGAAAATTGGGCTGGTTACGGGGCATATTCCTTTGAAAGCAGTGGTTTCAGCACTGGGCAAGGAGCTTATCCTTAAGAAGCTTTCGGTGCTTGACAGTACATTGAAAAAAGACTTTGGCATCAAGAAGCCAAGGATAGCTGTGCTGGGGCTCAACCCTCATGCGGGAGAAAATGGCTTACTCGGCAACGAAGAAAGAGACGTGATTTCGCCAGTGCTTAAAGAATGGAAAGAGAAGGGCAATCTTGTTTTTGGCCCGTTCCCCTCAGATGGGTTTTTCGGCACTCTGATGCATGCAAAATATGATGGCGTACTGGCCATGTATCACGACCAGGCGTTGATCCCGTTTAAGACCCTGTGCTTTGAAACCGGCGTTAACTACACAGCAGGTTTGCCCGCTGTTCGTACTTCTCCTGACCACGGCACCGCCTACAGCCTTGTAGGGAAAAATGAAGCCTCTGAATCATCTATGCGGGAAGCTATCTTCATGGCCGCAGACATTGTGAAGCAGCGGAGGGTGAACGATGGTGAAGAAACGGAAGATTGATTTTTGATCACTTGATAACCTTACCGCTTTTAAATAGGCCTCGGTAAAAACTAAATCGGTGCCAGAAACCGTTCTAAGGGGGTGCGAGATATTTTATATTTAATTCATGAACGTCGTTTTATTAATTACGGCTTTATTCATATCTTTGCGGTCTTTATTGAATACAGAGTGAGTTTGAGATGGCAAAAAGTCCCTTAAAACCGTTTGAAATAGAGATTCAGGGGCTTTCTCTTGACCAGCATTCATTTGACTTCAGCTTTGACAATCAATTGTTTGAGGCATTCGAAGGGTCATTGATTGAAAAAGGCAAGGGAAGTGCTCATGTTGAGCTTTTGAAATCTGAAACAATGATGACTTTGTCATTCGAGGTTGAAGGTTCGGTCGAGCTTATATGCGACAGAAGCCTGCGCCCGTTTGACTATGAGCTGGACATCAGGCAGGAGTTGATCATTAAGTTTGGAGACGAGTTTGCTGAATTGGACGACGATATTGTAGTGATTCCGAGAGAAACACAGTATTTGAATGTCGCTCAATATATATATGAGTTCATTTCGGTGGACGTTCCGATGAAAAAGCTTCATCCGGAATTGGTGACTGAAGAAGACGAAGACTACGGGGTTGAAGGATCGTTGATTTATCAAACCTCTGCCGAGCAGGAGCAAGACGACGACACAGAAGAGAACGTCGATCCACGCTGGGAGGCGCTGAAAAAATTTAGAAACAATTAATTGTTAATACGAAGTAAAAATGGCACATCCAAAACGAAGACATTCGACCGCTAGACGTGATAAGAGAAGGACTCACTATAAAGCTGAAGCCAAAAGCTACGTGGTATGTCCTACAACAGGGGAATTTCACCTGCCGCACAGAGCCTTCTGGCTTGAAGGCAAGCTTTACTACAAAGGCAAAGTGATCATGGAAAAAGAGGTGTTGGCATAAGCTAACCCCTCTTTTGGTTCCAAACCAACACATCGTGCATGAAAATAGCTGTTGACGCAATGGGAGGCAATCTTGCCCCTGATCATGTTGTCATTGGAGCAGCCCAAGCCCTGAAGTCCTTTACTGAAGCCGATTCATTGGTTCTTCTGGGCGATAAAAGCGTTATTCAGGCGTCATGCGAAAAACTTCAAATCTCCCATCAACTATTTGAGCTTCACCACGCTCCTGAAGTTATTGGCATCGATGAGCATCCTACCAAGGCCCTGGCTCAAAAGCAGCATTCAAGCATTGCAGAGGGGTTTCATTTACTGAAAAATAAGGAAATAAGGGCTTTTTGCGGGGCCGGCAACAGCGGAGCCATGCAAATGGGTGCCCTTTTTTCAGTCAAGCCTATTGAAGGGGTGATTCGGCCAAGCCTGGCTGGGCTTGTACCAAAGGAAGACGGTGGCTATGCACTACTGCTTGACACCGGCGCCAATACCGACGTTCGGCAAGACGTTCTTCTCCAATTCGGCGAGCTGGGCTCAATTTATGCGGCGAACATGATGGGCATTGAAAACCCCAGAGTAGCACTATTGAACCTTGGCAAAGAGGAAGGAAGGGGGACCCTGTTTACCCAGGCGGCCTACCAGCTATACAGCGGTAGTTCCAAAGTGAATTTTATTGGAAATATTGACGGTAGCGACCTCTTCAATAATAAGGCTGACGTGATAGTCTGTGATGGCTTTACTGGCAATGTGGCGTCAAAAATGATTGAGGCTTTTTACGATCTTCTGAAGAAACGTAATTTCCTCGATGACTTTTTCACAAGGTTTAATTACGAAGCCGTTGGAGGAAGTCCTATATTGGGAGTTAATGGGAATGTGGTCGTTGGCCACGATGCCTCCAGCCCTGAGGCAATTAAAAACATGATTTTACTTGCATACCGAATGGCGGAAACCAATTTTTACCAAAAAATAAAGGTCGCCTTCGGAGATTAAACAACTACTAATATGACCAAAGTCCGGGCAGGAATAACGGGGATTCAAGGATACGTTCCAGATTATATATTGACCAATAAAGAGCTGGAAACCATAGTAGAAACTACAGACGAGTGGATCACCTCCAGAACCGGCATCAAAGAAAGGCATATCCTGAAAGGCGAAGATCAGGGAACCTCCGTAATAGGCATTGAGGCTGTGAAGGGGTTGCTGAAAAAGACCAACACCGACCCTTCGGAAGTAGATTTGGTGATCTGCGCCACTACCACTCCTGACATGTTGTTCCCCGCCACAGCCAACATCATTTGCAATGCGGTGGGAATAAAAAATGCTTTCAGCTACGATATTCAGGCTGCTTGCTCTGGGTTTCTCTTCGCCCTCACTACAGGATCACAGTTTATCGAAACGGGAAAATACAAAAAGGTAATCGTGATAGGAGCCGACAAAATGTCCTCTATTATCGACTACTCCGACAGAACCACCTGCATTATTTTTGGCGATGGTGGTGGTGCAGTGATGCTTGAGCCAACAACTGATGGCACAGGCATCATCGACGCTGTTCTTCACTCCGACGGGTCGGGCGAGCCGTTTTTGCACATGAAGGCCGGTGGCAGTCGCAAGCCTGCTACCGCAGAAACAGTGCTTGCAGGCGAACACTACGTGTACCAGGAGGGGGCTACCGTTTATAAATTTGCGGTAACCAATATGGCCGAGGTGGCTGCCGAAATTATGGAAAGAAACAGCCTTACGTCAGACAACGTCGACTGGCTGGTACCTCACCAGGCCAATAAACGTATAATAGATGCTACCGCCAAACGAATGGGCGTTGGCGAAGAGAAGGTGATGCTCAATATTCAAAAATATGGCAACACCACTAGCGGCACCATTCCACTTTGCCTGTGGGATTACGAAAAACAATTGAAAAAAGGGGACAATCTGGTGCTAGCCGCTTTTGGTGGTGGGTTTACCTGGGGATCAGTTTATGTTAAATGGTCCTACGATTCTAAATAATAGCTTCAACATCAATATTGACAATATTTTATGGCAACTACAGCTGACTTTAAAAATGGTCTGTGTATTGAGTATAACGGCGAACTTCATGTCATTACCGAGTTTCAACATGTGAAACCAGGTAAGGGCCCTGCCTTTGTCCGCACCAAGCTCAAAAACATCAAAACCGGCAGAGTGATTGACAACACTTTCAATTCGGGTGTGAAAATTACAACTGCAAGAGTGGAGAACCGACCTCATCAGTTTCTTTATAAAGATGACCTGGGCTACAACTTCATGGACAGCTCTACTTTTGAGCAGGTAATTCTTCAGGAAGAGATGATCAGCGCTCCACAATTCCTGATGGATGGGCAAGGTGTCGACATTCTGGTACATGCTGAAACCGAAACACCACTGTCTTGCGAATTGCCTGCACACGTAGAAGTGACTGTCGTTTATACAGAGCCGGGTCTCAAAGGAGACACGGCCACTAACACATTGAAACCCGCCACTATAGAAACCGGTGCGACCATAAAAGTACCCCTGTTTATCAATCAGGACGAACGAATAAGAATCGATACAAGAACCGGCGAATACTACGAAAGAGTGAAATAGTAGCTATTCCATGTACGGCAGGTATTTCGAAAATATTCCACTAATTTAGTTATTGGTTAACCCAACAAAATCTATTAGCCATGGCAGAAAAGCAGTCGAGGCCCAATAAAAACGAACCTATGAAAGCGAAAGAAATTCAGGATCTGATCGATTTTATCTCCAAAAGCGGACTTGAGGAAGTTAATATCGAAACAGAAGAGTTCAAGATCAAAGTAAAGCGCAATAGCGATGCACCACGCATCGTAGAACAGGTTGCAGCAGCCCCAGCTCCAGTAGCATCAGCTCCGGCACCTGCACCAGCCGCAGCTCCGGCAGCTCCGGCTCCGAAATCTGGCAATGACGAAAGCAAATACCTTACAATCAAATCTCCGATGATTGGCACTTTTTACCGCTCTCCTAACCCTGAAACAGACGTATTTGTAAAGGTTGGTGACAAAGTGAAATCAGGGCAACCTGTTTGTATTATTGAAGCCATGAAGCTCTTCAATGAAATCGAATCTGAAGTTTCCGGAACCATCGTGAAGGTATTGGTAGACAACGCTAGTCCGGTAGAATATGATCAACCATTATTCCTAGTTGACCCTTCATAAGGCCAGCATTTGAGGAGTATTGAAGTCATATTTATTTGTCAGGATAAACCCAAATTATTGTGTTCAAAAAGATATTAATAGCCAATAGAGGAGAAATCGCCCTGAGGATCATAAGAACCTGCAGGGAGATGGGTATTAAAACAGTGGCCGTTTATTCCACAGCCGACAAAGACAGCCTGCACGTGAGGTTTGCTGACGAGGCCGTTTGCATAGGCCCTCCTCCTAGTGCCAAGTCGTACCTGAAAATGCCCAATCTGATTTCAGCGGCTGAAATTACCAATGCCGACGCCATTCACCCCGGCTATGGTTTCCTTTCTGAAAACGCTGAATTTTCACGCATTTGTCAGGAATATGGCATCAAATTCATCGGTGCCACTCCCGAGATGATCAACTCAATGGGAGACAAAGCCACGGCCAAAGACACCATGAAAAAGGCTGGCGTACCCATTATCCCCGGATCTGAGGGTCTGTTGGATTCAGTGGCGCAGGGTAAAAAATTGGCAGCCGAAGTAGGCTACCCGGTGCTATTGAAGGCTACTGCTGGCGGTGGTGGTCGGGGTATGCGCCTGGTGAAGCAAGAGTCAGAATTTCAAAAAGCCTGGGACGATGCGAGAATGGAATCTGCAGCTGCTTTTGGAAACGACGGCCTCTATCTCGAAAAGTTTGTTGAAGAACCACGCCATATAGAAATTCAAATTGTTGGAGACAGCAGAGGCAGAGCCTGCCACCTTTCGGAGAGAGATTGCTCTATTCAGCGCCGCCACCAAAAGCTGGTAGAAGAAACCCCCTCTCCTATTGTATCTCAGGAGCTGAGAGAAAAAATGGGTGCAGCGGCCATTGCTGGTGCCGAGGCTATAGGTTACGAAGGAGCAGGTACCATTGAGTTTCTTGTAGACAAACATGGAGATTTCTACTTCATGGAAATGAATACCAGGATTCAGGTGGAGCACCCAATTACTGAAGAGGTCACAGATTTTGACCTCATCAAAGAGCAGATTCAAGTCGCTGCCGGGGTGCCTATTTCCGGCAAGAACTACTTCCCGAAACTTCACTCAATGGAGTGTAGAATCAACGCTGAAGACCCAGGAAACGGATTCCGCCCAAGTCCTGGTAAAATAACAAACCTTCACCTGCCAGGTGGGCACGGTGTGAGAGTGGACAGCCACGTGTATGCGGGCTATACCATTCCACCTAACTACGACTCCATGATTGCCAAGCTCATTGTGTCAGCCCAAAGCCGTGAAGAAGCGATTACCAGAATGAAAAGGGCTTTGTCAGAGTTTGTGATTGAGGGAATTAAGACCACCATTCCATTCCACATTAAGCTGATGGACGACCCGATCTTCAAGTCAGGCAAGTTCACCACGAAATTCCTGGAAGATTTCGATTTCAGTGATTTAAAGTAAAAAACTTCGCAACCCGAAGTATTCAGAACCCGAAGCACAATGTTTCGGGTTTTTTTTTATGGTTTTCAAGCTAACTGTGCAAAGTGGTTATGCATATAGCGGGGAAAATCTTAAGTTTAATATTACATGGAAAGATTTGAAAATCAGGTAGCCATTGTCGCTGGCGGAGCCAGAGGGATTGGTAAAGGAGTAGCCAAAAGATTGGCCTCAGAAGGTGCAACAGTTGTGATACTTGATGTACTTCAAAAAGAACTGGATGCCACTGTAAAGGAACTTGCAGGCAATGGATTGAAGGTATCCGGAGAAATAGTGGATGTAACCTCTGAGAAAGAAATACAGACCCTCGTTCAAAAAGTGGTAGCTGCCAATGGTCGGTTGGATGTGATGGTCAACTGTGCTGGTATTGTGGGGGAAACCAATGTGAAAATTGGCGACTACACCACCGATATATTCGACAAGGTGATTGCTATCAACCTGAGAGGTGCGTTTCTGCTTACCAAGCATGCTATCGCTCCCATGGTAAAGGCAGGCTATGGCAGAATTCTTCATGTGACCTCAATTGGTGGCAAGGAAGGCAACCCGGGCATGATGGGCTATGCAGCAAGCAAATCAGGACTAATTGGACTGGTGAAAGGAGCTGGAAAAGAATATGCGGAATCAGGCATCACCGTAAATGGCATTGCCCCAGCTGTAATTGCTACGGAGTTTAATGAAAACACCGACCCAGCAATGTTGAAGTACATGACCGATAAGATACCTATGAAGCGCATGGGAACCATCGAAGAGGTGGCGGCCCTCTCCTGCTGGATCGTATCGAAAGAGGCAAGCTTCAATACTGGGTTTGTCTTTGACATTAGCGGCGGACGAGCGACGTATTGAGGAGGAAGGAAGGAGACGGAAGACCGAAGTCGGGAGACCGAAGTCGGGAGAAAGAGGTTGGGAGACGGGAGACCGAAGACAGGAGATAGGAGACAGGAGACCGAAGTTGGGAGACGGAGAACTCGCCTGACTACAGGCGGAACTAGAGAAGAATATTGAAAAACCCAAAAAGGAAGTCATTATATAGAAGAAAAAAAACACCTACAATTACTTACCTACATGAAAAAATTACGCAGCCAGAACTGGTTTGGCAAAAAGGGAAAAGACGGGTTCATCTACAGAGCCTGGATGAAAAATCAGGGTACTCCGCACGACGAGTTTGAAGGAAAGCCGGTGATAGGCATATGCAACACGTGGTCGGAGCTGACTCCTTGCAACGGGCACTTCCGGGACCTGGCTGAATCTGTAAAAAAAGGCGTTTGGGAAGCTGGTGGCTTTCCTCTGGAGTTTCCTGTGATGTCACTCGGTGAGACATTGATCAAACCCACTGCGATGCTCTACCGCAACCTTGCCAGCATGGATGCAGAAGAAAGCATCAGGGCTAACCCCATCGACGGTGTAGTGCTGCTGGGTGGTTGCGACAAAACAACGCCCTCTATCCTCATGGGTGCTACTAGTGTCGACCTGCCCACCATTTTCGTTTCAGGTGGCCCTATGCTCAACGGAAAGTACCGGGGAAGAGACATTGGCACCACCGACATCTGGCGTTTCAGTGAAGCCAACCGTCGTGGTGAGATGAGCCAAGACGAGTTCATGACCGCTGAGGCCTGCATGTGCCGCAGCCAAGGCCATTGTGCCGTGATGGGCACCGCCTCTACGATGGCCTGCATGGTGGAGTCGCTTGGACTTACCCTGCCAGAGAATGCGGCTATCCCTGCTGCCGACTCCAGAAGAAAAGTATTGGCCCAAATGAGTGGCCGCCGGATTGTGGAAATGGTGAAGGAAGACCTGGTAGTTTCCAAAATCCTAACCCGGGAAGCGTTTGAAAACAGCATCATGCTGAATGCTGCGGTGGGCGGTTCTACCAACTTTGTGATTCACCTGCTGGCCATTGCCGGTCGTGCCGGCATCAAGCTGGATCTTGAAGACTTCGATAAATTCTCTTCCAAAATACCATTGCTCGCCAACCTGCAACCTTCCGGTCAGTTCATGATGGAAGAGTTCTTCTACGCCGGTGGTTTGCCTGCTGTTATCAAAGAACTGCTGCCATTGATCAACAAGAATGCGCTCACCGTGACAGGGAAAACGATGGCAGAAAACGTCGCCAGATCGGAAAACTTCAACGAAAACGTTATCGCCACTGTCGCTAAGCCCTTTAAAAAGGATTCAGGCATCGCCGTTGTAAAGGGCAACCTTGCAGAAAACGGTGCTATTATCAAGCCCAATGCAGCCACGCCTGCATTGATGGTGCACAAAGGCAAAGCCGTAGTATTTGAAGACATCGAGGATTTCAAAGCGAAAATTGACGATCCTGCTCTGGAGGTAGATGAAACCTGTATTCTGGTGTTGAAGAACGTAGGCCCTAAGGGCTATCCTGGTATGCCGGAAGTAGGCAATATGGGCATGCCTAAAAAGTTACTTGATAAAGGAGTCACGGACATGATCCGCATTTCCGATGGGCGCATGAGTGGCACGGCTTTCGGAACGGTGATTTTGCATGTGTCTCCTGAATCGGCTGCTGGTGGCAACCTGGCATTGGTAGAAAATGGTGATCTTATTGAGCTGGACGTACCTAAAAGAAAGCTGCAATTGCACGTGACTGACGAAGTGCTAGCTGAACGGAAAAAGAAGTGGAAAGCACCTGACCTGGGTTACGACCGTGGGTATGTGAAGCTGTACATTGACCATGTCGAGCAATCGCACCTGGGCACTGACCTCGACTTCCTCAGAGGAAAGTCGGGTAAAGAGGTGAAGCGGGATTCGCATTAGACACGATCTTTTCTGATCCTTTACCCCGACCCTAAAGGGAGGGATCAGAAAACCCACCTTTATGCCTGGAGGGTTGCAAAGAAGAATGTCATACTGAGCCTGTCGAAGACGGGTTTAGAGCCTTAAAATCTGTTGTCAATACACTATACTTCGACAAGCTCAGTATGACATTCCGTTTGTTATAAAATTTAATCCATTAACACCCTTTTGAAATGGATCAATTATTCAAGGACAAAGTTGCCATCATCACCGGTGCCGGGATCGGGATCGGCTTCGAAATAGCCAGGCAGCTTACCCAAAGAGGCGCCAGCGTGGTGCTCAATGACATTGATGAAAAGGTGGCAAAGCAGGCCGCAGACACTATTACCAAAGAAGGGGGCAAATGTGTGCCATTTGCAGGCGATTCCAGCACGCTGGAAACCATACAAGGATTGATTGGCAAAGCCGTCGACACCTATGGCAAGCTGGACATGGCCGTTGCCAATGCCGGCATCACCACGTTCGGTAAGTTTCTGGACTACCAGGTGGAAAGTTTCCAGCAGATTTGCGCCGTAAACTTGCAGGGTACCTTCTTTTTAGCACAACAGGCAGCACTTCAGTTTATCAAACAAAAGTCCGAAGGGCGAATTTTGCTTATGTCCTCTGTGACAGGTCATCAGTACCATCCCGACCTGGCAGCCTACGGCATGAGCAAAGCTGCTATTCAGTTTATGGCTAAAACGCTTGGTGCGGAGCTAGGCCCAAAGCAAATAACAGTGAATGCCATCTCTCCTGGCGCTACCATTACCGAGCGTACACTGGCACTTGATGAAAACTATATGGATGTGTGGAACAGCATTACTCCAACAGGTAGGGCCGCCACGGTACAGGATATTGCTAATGCGGCATTGTTTTTTCTCTCGCCACATTCAGGGCAAATTACGGGGCAGACGCTGGTAGTTGACGGGGGCTGGACGGCGGTGAGCCCGCCGCCGTAAGTCCTAAGGGTTTTTTGCAAATTTTAGAGACTCCTGCCTTCGCAGGAGTGACAGTGCAACAGGCTTTTGTACAATCACCTAGCCAACTCCTCCGCTCACTCCTTCACAAAAATCTCCTTCGGCAGCATGGCATGCACACCCACGTTTCCATCTACCAATTCAGTGATATTCACATCTACTGCAATGCTGCTGAGCATATAAGCATCGGCTTGTGAGAGGCCTTTTTCTTCCATCAGGTACTTGATCATTTCACGCACTGCCGTGCGGGTGGCAATGGTCAGGTCACGGTCGCAGCCCATGGTTATCACGTGGGTGGCGGTTTCTGCCCGTGGCCATGTCAACGACTTGCCCTTGTGAACTTTGAACTGTAACAGTCCTTTCAATGAAGTTTCAATGGCAGTAATGTCCACTTCTCCATTGCCCTGCGCTGCATGTCCGTCACCAATTTCGAAGAGGGCGCCTTTCACGTGCACAGGTATAAAAAGAGAGGAGCCCTCTACCAACTCTTTGTTGTCGAGGTTGCCGGCATGTACCCATGGAGGTGCGCTGTTCCAGCGACCAGCTTCTACGGGTGGAGCCACACCCATGCTACCAAAAAACGGCTTCAGGGGCACTTCAATCCCGGGAGCGAAATGACCGAGCATTTTCACGGTGTCCATCTCAATGATCATCATCTTACGCTCAAAAATCTCGTCGGACAAAAAACCATTACCGCCAATGGCATTGTAGCCGTAGTCGATGGCCAGATCGATTGACAAAACCTTCACTTCCAGCACATCGCCAGGTTCAGCCTCTTCAATATAGATGGGGCCAGTGAGCACGTGACCACCAGGACCCCGCTCTGTCACCGACTGCACATCCCGTAGCGCCTGCTCTACCCTTTCCGGCGCTACTCCGGCTCCTTCCAGTCGCTCCGGATTGGAGGTAAGCACGGTATGCACCTTTACGTGGTCACCCGACTTGATAGTCAGTACCGGCTTGGTCTCTGACCAGTAGTGGCCCCAGGCGACTGTAGTGGGGGAGGGATTAAGAATATAGGGGTTAGATACAGTACCCTTCTTTTGAGCTTGAGTGGCAAAAGCAGCGAGGCTAAAAGCCAGGAAAGCCAGTAATTTGGTATTGAAGCGCATGGTTGGTTGATTTAGGGAAGAGTAAAAGGCAAAAGAGACTTTCAATTCCAATCCTGTCCATTTTCAATGGTATTGGAAAGTGAATTAAACTGAACAACAAGGGTGTGAAGACGAAAGATAGTAAAATGAACTATCAGAATGGAAGAGTAATGATAGGAATGGTCAAAAGAATATAGTGCTCACTTTGGAGACTCCTGCTTTCGCAGGAGTGACAGTGCAGCTACCTCAGTGCCTGCAACCCACCCCCTCACTCATACCTCAGCGCATCTACCGGATTGGCTTTAGCGGATTTAAGCGTATGGTAGCTGATTGTCGCCAGGGCAATGGCGACGGCAATGACCATCGACACAATAAAAACCACTGGGTTGATGTCGATGTGATAAGCAAAGTTCTCCAACCACCTGCCAAGAAAAAGCCATGCAAGCGGCGTCATGATCACAAAGGCTATCAGAATGAGTAACACAAAGCTTTTGCTCAGGCCAAACATGATATTGATCACCGAAGCGCCCAGCACTTTCCTGATACCTATTTCCTTGATCCTCCTCTCGGTAGTGATGGCAGCCAAACCAAACAGCCCCATACAGGCGATAAGGATGGCCAACACGCCCATGATAGTCACCACAGCGCTCATTTGTTTATCGGAGCGGTAGAGCTCCTCAAAATGAGCATCCAGAAAGGTGTACTCCAGTGGAAACCTGCCAACATGTTTCGTCCACACTTCGTCCAGTTCCTTAAGGGCTCCGTCAATGTTTTGTCCATTGATTTTCACTGACATTTCCTGATAGCCCCATTCAGGGTGCACCACCATCGACAGCGTGTTAACAGCATAGTGCAACGAATTGAAGTTGAAATCTTCGGTCACTCCGATAATTGTTCCCAGCGAGTCGTTGTGAAACCATCCGTGGCCCGCCTTCGCTCCAATTGGCTGAGACAAATTCAGGTCTTTGGCCAGCGACTCATTGATGATGAACGACATGCCATTGTCTTGCGCATATTCCTTCGAGAAACCTCTCCCTTCTTTCAGTTTTATGCCAAATACTTCAAGGAAATCGTAATCCACATTCACATTGGAAGGTGTAATATCCATTACTCCTGAATCCGACTTGTACTTGAAACCCCACTGGTGAAAATTGTTGCCCAGCCGCTGACCGGAGGCTGTTACGCCAAGAATGTCGGTTTGGTTGAGCAAGTCACTTTTGATCAGGTCAAACTTCTTGTTAGCATCCCCATTCAGGCTTACCTGCACAATGTGATCCTTATCGAAGCCAATGTCTTTGTTTTGCATGAAGCTGAGCTGCTGCAACACCACGAAGGTGCTCACAATCATGGCCAATGCCAGACCAAACTGCACTACTATCAGCGAGTTTCCCAGCCACGACTTACCACTCTTTACATTTGCTCCTTTAATGATGCTGACGGTCTTAAATGAGGCCATAAAAAGTGCGGGGTAAATCCCACCAATCAACCCCAACATCAAAGTAATGAAGAAAAGCCCGCCCCAAAATGAGGGTTGCCCAAGGTAGGAAAGCAAGCTCAGCTCCCTGCCAATCAGTGTATTCAAAAAGGGAATAAGGAGGAGATCCAGGAACAGCGCCAGGAACAACGCCAGAAAAGCCAAAATGGTTGACTCAATAAGGAATTGAGAAAAGAGCTGACCTTTTTTGGCTCCAATTGACTTGCGGATACCCACTTCTTTGAATCGGTAGGAGGCCCGAGCTGTGACCAGATTGGTAAAGTTGACTCCCGCAATGAGTAGTATGAAAATTCCAACCAGCTCAAACGTGCCAATGTACTCGCCATTGAATTTTCGGTAGTCGTGGTAGTCGTGCTCAATATCTATGGAGCCCAAATGCACATCTGTCAATGGCTGCAAAAATAACTTGTAGTAGTCCAGAATATTTTCACCACCATGCTTAAGGAGAAAATCGTTGAACCCGGCAGACATCTCCTCTACGTTTGTACCCGGGTGCAGCTCAAGGTAGGTCACCATCCAGTTACTGCCCCAGGCGGTATTAAGGCCCGGATTGTCTTTGACGATGGTTGCCATCGAAACAAGCACCTCGAATTGCAAATGTGAGTTTTCGGGCACATCCTTCATTATCCCGGTAATCTTGTATGACTTATCGCCCCACGTCACCACCTCCCCCATCACGTCTTTTCTCTCAAAAAGCTTCATCGCTAACCCCTCAGTTACTACCATGGTAAGTGGGTCGTTCAACGCATTTTCCCTATCACCCTCAACTACGCCAAAGTCAAACATCCGGAGAAAAGTGCTGTCCACATTGGCTCCCATTTTAACTTTTATCTTTCTTTCACCCACCTCAAGCAGCATATTGTCGTTTCCCATGAACCGGGCATACCGCTTCACCTGAGGGAAATCCTGCTGCATGAACGGCCCCATGCCCGGCATAGAAAGGGCCACTTTTTGAGTGTTGGTACCAGGAAAGCTCTGAATCTCATCGAGCCGGTAAATGTTTTCCTTTAGCGAATGGAATTGATCGAAGCTGGTTTCATCCTGAATAAACAGGTAGATGACGATGGACGCCGCCAACCCAATAGCCAGGCTGAAAACGTTAATGAAACTAAAGAGCTTTTGCTTGAGAAGATTGCGAAAAGCAATGAGGAGGTAGTTTTTGATCATGGAAGGGATTGATTAGTTATTGAAATTTACTCGCTTCTAATCAAATGGTTACATGGTTAAGGCCTTTTGACACTTCTTTTACACTCTTTTTACATAACCTGTCCTCAACAGGCAACACTTGAGGGCTTGGAAAGCTCAGCAAAACTCTAGAGGCTCGCCTTCCATTGCTCAGGAGTCACCCCAGTCCATTTCTTAAAAGCTTTAAAGAAAGAGTTGGGGTCAGAAAACCCACATTCAAAAGCAATTTCTTTTAAGCTTAGTTGGTCGTTGCGGAGCAGTTGGCAAGCCAATGCTTTTCTCACCCGGTCAATCACCTGCTGGAAGTTTGTTTGCTCACTACGTAGCTTCCGTTGCAAGCTTCGCTCGCTCAACGAGAAATGGTCGGCTGCCACTTTTAAGTCGGGGGTGTTTTTGATACTTTTCTTTATATAAGCCTCAAGCTGGCTACTGAATAACTCTTGCTCTCGCCCTTGCCGGGCATTCTGCTCAAGGTACTGTTTCAAATGCTCCCACAGCTGTGGGTTGGCGAATGGCAATGGTCGAAGAAAAACATCCGCTTTGAACACCAGGGTACAACCGTCCCCCATCAACGGGTCAACGCCTACAGTTCTCCTAATTACCGTCCGCTCAGGTCCGGGCAACTCGTAAGGAAGGGTAAGCGACACAGGCTCGGCAATTTCAGCATCGAACCACTCTTTTACTATCCTCATCATTCCATAAAGAAACATTTCGATAGCCACTTGAAAAGGGCGTTGTTTCCAAAGGCCCGGCTCTGTTGTAGTTATTGTGGAGGCAATGTACTCCCCCCTCCTTTCAATGGATGGGCTAAAAATGCTATTTAGCTTACCGTAGTATTTGTAAAACGCCTCAGACACATTCTGCAGTGTTGGGCTCACCTGCACCAGCTGACCCAGTGCACCCAGCATATTAATTTGCCCCAACGAAAAGTGCTTATACTCAATATCGTAGGCCATTTGCCCATCGGGGTAATGTGTAGCCACGTGGTCAATGATCCGAAAGAACATTTCAGCGGGTATCATGTCGTCGGTGGGCAACGACTCCAGCAAAATGTAATCCGGAGAATTTTGCAGCAAATGACCATACCCAGCCACCTCTACCTTCTTCATCAGGTGCTTTACAATATTGGCTGATATCATCATGGGCGTCAATTTAACTACTTTGTCGTGATTGGCAAGTGCTTTGGCGGGTTTGGAACATTCCAGCACTGCTCTTTGCCGTAAAATTGCATAACCAAATTATTAAAACATGAAGGCAGTAATAGCAGGTGGCGGAATAGGTGGGTTAACGACCGCCATCGCACTGGAAAAGCTCGGGCACGAAGTAGAAGTATATGAAGCAGCATCGGAGTTCAAATCTGTGGGCGCCGGTCTTGGTCTGGCAGCGAATGCTGTCAAAGCATTTGACCATCTGGGCCTGAGGGGCGAAGTGCTTGCCGCAGGTCAGCTACTTCCCAGCGCAAAACTTTTGACCAAAGAGGGAGCTGTCATTACTCAGGTAGATTCACTAAAAATAAGCGCAAAATATGGTGTTGATAACTTTGCTATTCACCGTGCCGACCTGCACGCAGTATTACTCAAAAACCTTAAGAAAACTAAACTCGTCACCGGAAAAAAAGCGGAGATCTGCAGTGAAAGTGCATCTGGCGTCGAAGTAAAGTTTACTGACGGAACCTCAGCCTCCGGCGATTTTTTAATAGCCGCTGACGGCATTCACTCCCAAATAAGGAAGCAGTTTTTACCGAAGTCGGCACCACGGTATGCCGGTTACACCTGCTGGAGAGCTGTGGTTCCGCAACCCAAAAAACGGATAGAGTTGCCTTCAGAAACATGGGGAGAAGGCGCACGATTTGGCATCGTTCCATTGAAGGATGATAGGATTTACTGGTTTGCCTGCCTCAACGCAAGGCAACATGACCTGTCGGTGCGGAACTTCAAAAAAGGAAACCTCCTATGGCACTTCGACGACTTCCATGAACCAGTGGCAGAGCTCATCCAGCGTGCAGCTCAGGAAGACATCATCTGGGGTGACATCATCGACCTGGCTCCGATCGATAAGTTTGCTTTTGGTAAGGTGCTGCTAGCAGGCGATGCAGGTCACGCTACCACACCCAATATGGGACAGGGGGCCTGCCAGGCGATTGAAGATGCAGCCTTTCTTTACTCGATCCTGCAGGGAGCTGGAAGCATTGAGGAGAAGTTCCGTCGATTCGAAAAGGTCAGGAAGCCACGCACCAAAAAGATCGTCGAAAACTCATGGCGAATAGGCCGGGTGGCTCAATGGGAAAAGCCCTGGGCAGCCGGGTTGCGCAACAAGCTGTTTAGTATGGTTCCACAAAGCGTTCAGGAAAAGCAGCTGTCGTTTTTATACGAGGTGGAGTTCTAGGTACATGTAAGTGGCCGGTTTGGGAAAGATTTAGTATATTCATCTGCAATAGCCAAGGCTTAAACAGGTGTATTGAAACTTCTTCTACCTATTTTCATATCGCTTGTGTCAATCAAGGCATTGGCGCAAGAGGGAGGCACTGATATTGTTATCGGAAAATCGCACGTCATTCATTCCAAAATCCTGAATGAAAAACGGCACTATGCCGTATATCTTCCTGATGGCTACAGTAATAAATCGTCTCATCCGAAGAGCTATCCAGTGATGTATGTGCTGGATGGTGAGAGTCACTTTCACAGTGTAAGCGGCATTGTTGATGCCAGGTCACCCTTCTACCTTCCACAAATGATAGTCGTTGCCATTGGCAATACAGACAGGTGGCGGGACTTGACACCCACCAGCAATGACTCATTGTTGGAGAAACCCAATAGTAAGGCTAAGACGACTGGCGGCGGAGAGAAGTTTTTAGACTTTATCGAGAAAGAGTTGATCCCTCACATCGACAAAACTTACCTCACGGCTCCATTTAGACTATTCGTTGGGCATTCTCTTGGCGGTTTGCTGGCACTCTATTCAGCCTACTCCCGGCCGGGTCTGTTCAATGCCTTTATCGCCATCGATCCGACCGTTGGATGGGACGATACTATGGTGATAAAAAAGTTCGAAGAAGAGGCCATGCAAGCAAAACTTGCTAACAAGTCATTCTTCTTAGGCCTGTCCAATCGCAACAATGGAAACAGCTCAAAGCGTTTAACAACAGATCGGGCTGTCGATAGAATTGTGACGACCTTGCAAACATCTGGAGCATCGGGACTTAGATTCAACTATGAAAAATACGAAACTGAAACTCATGGTTCCGTGCCACTTTTCGCAGAGTTGGATGGGCTCCATTTTATTTTTGAGAAATACCGCATCAACATCGAGTCGGATAGCCCGGATGCAGCAAAACTAAAAACCCATTTTGAACGATTCTCCGAAGATGTCCATTTTTCGTTTCTGCCCCCTGAAGTAGTCGTTAACGTTGTGGCCTACAACTTTATGGTTCAAAAAGAATACGACAAGGCACTTGAATGCTACCTCTTGAATATTGAAAACTATCCTAAAAGCAGCTCCGCTTATCTGACAGTCGGCGACATATACCGGGACAAAAAAGGAGATCGGAAAAAGGCCCTGGAATATTACGAAAGATACCTGAAAATTAATCCTGGTGCGACTATGGTGAAAAACCGGATCAAAGCGCTGACTGAAGATGACCAATGAGAACCGGAACCGTGGCTACGCAACTCCGTTTTATGTTATTTTGTTCTTATCTTTAAACTGCAAAAGGCCAATAAGTCATGGAAGCAATTAAGAAAAAATATATAGTTGATGAACAGCAAAAAAAGGTAGCCGTTCAAATTGACATTCAGGAGTTCGAGAAAATTGAGCGAGTAATTGAAGACTATGCACTAGGCAAACTGATAGAAGAAAATGATTCTTCTGAATCTTTGACTTTTGATGAAGCCAAATTAGCCTACCAACAGCTGCAAAAAGCAAAGTAGTGAATGTAAGGTTTGCTAAAAACTTCCTAAAAGACCTTGCATCCGTTCCGTCAAAGGAAAGAGCGAAGATCGAAGCTTTTGTTTTTGAGGAGATACTTACCCTTGATGAAATTTCCTCGATCAACAGCATCAAAAAACTAAAAGGTTATCCCAGCTATTACCGAATACGCTTTGGCAACTATCGGGTTGGTATCAGCTACACAAATGAAATACTAACATTTGAAAGAGTGCTGCACCGAAAAGAAATCTATCGCTACTTCCCCTAAATCAAATATCCTTCACACACCTGAATCCTGTATGGTTGAGCCCTGAGTCGTGGCTGGAGCTCATGCGGCGGGCTACCCGGTAGCCGCTGCAATAACTGTCGTTGCACAGAAAAGAACCGCCCCGCACCACATGCTTTTCAGCATAAGGCTCGTTGGGATCGTAGAAAGAATCCGGGCCTTTTGGGTTTTCCACTTTACCCTGCTCCTCCGCCATTTTGTAGGCATCCTCGTGGTATTTGTCGGAACACCACTCCCAAACATTACCTGCCATATCGTAAAGTCCGTAGCCATTGGCCGGAAAAGACTTCACTGGTGCCGCCCCAAAAAAACCGTCCTTTTCTTCGTTGTCGTAAGGAAAGAAGCCCTGCCAGAAATTCGCTTTAGTAAATGCAGTCTCCACCGATTCATTACCCCACGGGTATTTCACACCTTCCTGACCTCCCATCGAGGCCCACTCCCACTCCGCCTCAGTGGGCAGTCTCTTGCCAGCCCACTCAGCGTATGCCAGGGCATCGTCGTAAGCGATGTGGACAACAGGAAAATTCATTTTCCCTTCAAGCGACGACGCTGGGCCTTCCGGGTGCTGCCAGTTGGCACCAATCACCCACTCCCACCACTGGCTATAATCCCTCAGGTTAACCGGGCCTTCCGTTGCCCGAAAAACGAGGGAGCCGGGTGCCAGAATGGAATCAGCAGGCTTGGGCGTGCCTGGAGGCAACTGCTTCGCCATTTCTTCCCAGTCAATAGCTCTCTCGGCAATAGTGACATAACCCGTGGCGTCAACAAATGCTTTGAACTGCGCATTGGTTACCTCATGCTCATCCATGAAAAAGGCAGAAACCTCTACCTGGTGATTGGGATACTCATTGGGTGATGCCTGATCCGATTTACCGCCCATAGTGAAGGCACCAGATGGGATGAAGACCATTTCTTCCGGTGCATCGGCGGAAGACCCTGCCTGTGGCTTACTAGCAGAAGAAGTTTTGCTTGTTGGTGTAGAACAGGAAAAAAGCACTCCTGCGGTCAGAATAGAGATCCAAAGCTTGTTAATCATTAAAGAGCATATTTTACAGTGGGCAAATTAAGAAATATAACCGACCCAGCCGGGCCAGTTATTGAACTTTGTGAAACGGTTTGTCGGTAGCAATATTGGTTAGAAAAGTTTTGCTCGGAGCGTGTTATAACAATTTATTCTCACGATAGACTTCATCCGTTCAGCGGATCATGTATGCAACGGTGATGCTGGCCTAAGTCGTACATTTTTTGGCTTAGTCAGCGTTATACCACAGGAGACTGGACGTATGCTTCTATTGAAAACAATCATATTTGGTTTTGGAGAAAAGGCAGCCACGGCGAGGGTATTGCTGAAAACAACACTGGCCAAATATGCCCAATATGCAAAGCCCCAATTTCATAAATCCAGATCCACTATAACCGGCAAATGGTCAGACAGTATCAAAGCTGTATCCGTGGTAATGATCTCAGCCCTTGTGACATTTTTTGCTACATCCTTAGTGGCAAAAACGTAATCTAACCGTCTTTTATCCCCATGTTCACCTTCCTTTTCTATCAACGTTGGAAAGCTACCAGAAAATTCATAACCGGAAGCTCGCCTGCCGGCCTCAAGGTCAATTAATCCAAAATCCAATACCTGCTGAATTACTGAGTAGTCCAGCTGACCATTATTCAGGTTTTTTTCATTGTACAGTGAATCTCGTTCACCAAAAAATGGTTCCAGCCTTCCATGTGTATAGTAAACAGAGTCAAGTGGAGAAAACGTGTTAAAGTCACCTGCAAGGATTACTTTCGAATCTGCGGGTAATGATTCAATGTTCTGAAGAATCTGATCTATTTCAACCTTTCTGGTTTGCCAGTTGGAAGGATGCAAATGAATTACATAAACATAAATTCCTTGTATCCGCACTCGCATCAATCCATGATGAAAGCCTTCCCGGATTCGCTGAATGTCTTCAATAGGATACTTTGATGTGATTCCCGTTGGAAACCCTTCCTCCTTTAGCAATACGCTGTATGGATGCCCATAACTTTTAGCATCTTCAGCTAATTTCTCCTCCGTATATTCGTTGAGCTCTTGAAGTGAGACAATATCAGGCTGTTGCTCATTCATCCAGTCAATCCAGGTCTTCTTTCTCTCAGGCACCTCTGTGAAACCGTACCACACGTTGTAGGTGATTAACCTTAAATTTTGGGATGATGCATTTCCGTCCTTTCTATCAGATTTGCAGGAATAGAAGAATACAAAAATGGCTGAAAAGCCTGCCGTTAGTATAATCTTAAAATACTTATCCATTTTTAAGGGGGTCTTAATATTGTTCAATACCAAAACGAAAGAATGTCGAATTTGGGGGTATGCTGTCCGTTTCAGCATCCAAACTTCAAAAAGTCCTTTCAAAACCTCTTATTGCCTCCGTTGAATGCTTAAAACTGATGTAATTTGTCAAGAAAGAAAAAGGAAAGGATTGCAAATACAATCCCTTTCCTTTTTAAAAATTTTTACTTCTGCTATGAAACTGAACACCGAAATTGAACCAGATGCTTAAAGTATCCCACTCCAGTTACTAAATCAATCCCCTGCAGCATCAGTACAACCTTATTTGCTTTCGCTTGACAATGACTCACCAATACGCTTTTCCAACTGGTTGAGCACGGGCTCCACTCCAGCCTCATGCTTGGCTACCATCTCTTCTATTTCCTTTGCTATTTGAGGGTTTTCTTCTATCACGTCATATTTTTCTGAGGGATCGACTGACAGATTAAATAGTTGATATTTTGTCAGTTTCTCCAGCTTCTCAGGGTACCCCGCCGGATTATTCTTATAGAAGTACAGCTTGTAATCGCCTTTCCTCGCAGCGAATATCCGCTCCTGATGGTAGTAGATCATTTCATTTCTTGGAGACGAAGCGCCTGCTTTTAACACTGGCGACAGGTCGTAGCCGTCGTAGGTCCGATCTTGCGGCAGACCGACACCCGCAAGGGCGGCAAAGGTTGGCAGGATATCCAGCGTGCTGCCAATACCCGACACCACGTTTGGTTTGACAGTGCCCGGCCACCAGAAAATGGCAGGCTCCCGCTGGCCTCCCTCGTAACTAGTTCCCTTAGCACCATAAAGGGATCCTGAGCTGCCTCCGTGGCTATTGAAAAGCACCCATGGCCCATTGTCGGAGGTAAATACTACGAGTGTGTTTTTGTCAATGCCCAGTTTTTTCAAAGTCTCCACAATCTGGCCGGCGCTCCAGTCAATTTCTTCTATCACGTCTCCGTAAAGACCCCGTTCGCTTGTACCTCGAAACTCATCGGACGTAAAAAGTGGCACGTGGGGCAGGTTGTGCGCCAGGTACAGGAAGAAAGGCTTGTCTTTGTTATCGGTGATAAAATTGACCGCTTCTTCGGTGTATCTTTTCGTTATTGTATTCTGATCAGCAGGTCTTTCGACGATCTCCTCGTTGCGCATGAGCGGCACATTGAAATTCTCGATCTTTGGATCCATGAAAACCTTCCTTGAATCACCGCCTTCTACCGAAACCCTGTCCATATCGTTGCTGTAAGGGATACCAAAGTAAGAATCAAAGCCATGACTTGTGGGTAAATACTGAGGCAGGTGCCCCAAATGCCACTTGCCTACTGCTGCAGTGGCATATCCTGCACTCTTCAACGCCTTGGCAATTGTGATCTCAGTTTGTGGCAAGCCACCATCCGAGTCTGGGAAGAGTACCCAGCGTTTGTTGCTGGTCATCCCATTGCGCACAGCATACCTTCCCGTGAGTAAACAAGCCCTGGAAGGTGTACATACGTTTGCTGCCACGTAGAAATTTGTCCACTTCTGGCCTTCGTAAGCCATCTTGTCCAAATTGGGCGTTTTGATGGTGGGGTGGCCGTAAACACCAAGATCACCGTAGCCCATGTCGTCAGCGAAGATGATGACGAAGTTGGGTTTCTCCCCCGGTTCAGCTCTCGTCAATGATTCGCTTTCCGGAGTGCACCCTGCGAACGATAACATTAAGGTAAATCCGACAAGCAGGCGTTTAACTAAAACACTATTTGGCAGTTGTATCATATCCTTTAGGAATCTCTGAACTGAAAATTATACATTAAAGCCTTCTTCATCAAACCAGCACTGATGATAGCAGGTGCTGATTCAAAAATGAATGCAACTATAGCAGGGGTTTGGCACTGCCAAAATGCCTCCCCCGACTACATTTCACTCAACTACATTTGCTAATTTCTATTTAGTAAAAGCTGGATGTCTGATGTTTTTTCCCTCTCTTCCGGTAAGGTCATCACCCAAATCCTCTCTTGCGAGTTCAACGTACTTCATAATTTCCGCTACGACCTGGGGATAGAGTTCCTGTACATCATACCTTTCTCCAGGGTCATGCGAAAGGTCGTACAGTCCCTGGCTAACTTTTATTTGCGTTCCCTGGCCAGGTATCCTGTCTTTTCCCAGACTTCCACTTTCATAAGAATTCGATTGGTGTGGAAGTACCAGCTTCCAATGCTTATATCTGATGGCCTTGAGGCTATTTTTATCAAAGTAGTAATAGAAAATATCTCTAGGGCTTTTGTTCACCTGCCCTAACCAAAACGGCGCAAAATTGATCCCATCAATCTTATTTGCAGGCAACGGGGCGTCAGTAATGGCACATATTGTAGGAAGAATATCCATGTTTGTCATCAGTTCGCCGGTCACATATCCTCCCTGAATTTTCCCAGGCCACCTTACCATACATGGTACTCTTGTTCCACCCTCAAAGGCCGTACTTTTTCCTTCCCTAAATCCTCCACTTGATCCGGCGTGATTGCCGAAATGCGCCCACGGCCCATTGTCGCTCATTACAATCAAAAGCGTGTTTTTATCCACGCCGGATCTTTCCAACGCTTTCATCACCTCACCCAATGACCAGTCGAGTTCCATGATAACATCGCCAAAAGTTCCCAACTCACTTTTACCCTTGAACTTTGTTGACACCGCAAGCGGTACATGAGGGAGTGGGTGAGCCAGGTACAACAAAAAGGGTGACTTTTTATTCTTTTCAATAAAGGATACAGCCCTATCCGTCAGACTCGTTGTCCACATCGATTGCTGCTCCAACGTTGTAACCGTGCCAACCTGCTCATTGCCTTCAATAACCGGAAGCTGAGGCCATCTGCCCCTCCAATTTGTGCTATCCGTAATTGGACTTCCATCGTAATCTACTGGCCATATGTCATGAGAATATGGTAAACCATAAAAGCTATCGAAGCCATATTGTAAAGGAAAATAGGGAGCCTCATTTCCAAGGTGCCATTTGCCGAGCATTCCCGTGACGTAGCCATTCCCCTTCAAAACCGTTGCAATAGTTTCTTCATTTGGATTGAGAGCAGTTTTTGTGTAGCCAGGAATCAAGGCACCCGCCATCCCAATTCTATTCGAATAGGTTCCGGTTAACAAAGCTGCTCTTGAAGCAGTACAAACCGCCTGAGCCACATTGAAGTTTGTAAACCTCAAACCCTCCGCCGCAAGCTTATTGAAATTGGGCGTTGGAATGCCTGTCATTCCATAGGGCTCAACATCCCCATAACCCATATCGTCAAAATATATAATCACCACATTTGGCTTGGTCGAGTTTTGTGGGAAAGCCGACGAGAACGTAAGTAGAGTCAGCGCAGAGAATAATAGTAGTCCTCTCATGTTTGATGATTGTTTATATGGAAGGTTTAATAAGGGAAGAGCTCAAATGAAGCCCTCCCTTAGAATAAAATACACTAATTGGTGTCTAGACTTACCAGTTAGGGTTCTGAGATAGATTTGGGCTAAGTACCCTTTCAGTGTAGGGAATTGGCCAAAGATAGTCTCTCGATGGGTTAAACTGCTTCTGGAATGACGGCACTACGTAGGTCTTGACCTCCCCCTCTTCGACATAATCTATGCCTCCAACTGCCCCAGGGATAACCTGCTCTCCGATTCCCCACCTTCTGATGTCATTCAGTCTCAGCCCCTCAAAAGCAAGCTCAACAGTCCTCTCCTTCCTTACAATATCTCTCAATTCAGTCTGAGATGTACCGAGTGCAATGGCAGGAAGGTTCACATCTCCTCTTTGGCGAACTTCATTGATTGCATTAACGGTAGTTTCGTCAATCAGGCCAAGCTCAATTCTCGCCTCTGCGTAAGTAAGAACCACCTCGGCATATCGAATAAGGATGACATTGATGCCATTGTTGGTGGGGTTTGCGGCATCCTCACTATTGACATACTTCCTCAATGTAAAGCCAGTCGTTGTGGCAAAAAAAGTGCCTCCAACAGCGTCAGCCGTTCCGCTATTTGGCAGAGAATTGAATACCTGCCCGTTGGGCATTATGTCTCCTGGAACGTACAAGGTAAACCTTAGTCTCGGATCCCGGTTGTCGTATGGCATAGTTGCGTCAAAACCACTCGAAGCTTCAGCGATTTCCTTCCCATTGGCCATTGTGTACATGTCGGCCAGCGCTTTAGTGGGGACGTAAGTATTCGCACCATCTCTACCAAGCTGTCCGTAGGGGGCCATGGTTCCAAAGATATTGTTCGGCAAAACGCTTTTGACATATTGCCTGTCCAAAATAACCTCGCTATTACCTTCTGCAGAGTAAGAGAACAGCGTGCCATACTCGGGATAGATTTGATATACTCCAAGGTCAATTACCTTTTCCGCAGCATCTGCAGCAGCCTGATAGCGCCCTGCATAGAGGTTGGCTCTTGCTTGTAATGCGAAGGCAGCACCTTTTGTTACTCTGCCAAGATCAGCTGGAGCGTAGGAAACAGGCAGCAAATCGGCTGCTTCAGAAAGTTCGTCGTCGATAAAATCCCAAATCGTGTCGATCGATGTTCTCTCAAGCGCCTTCCCTTCGTCAATTGACAACACTTTCGTTACAAGCGGCACGTCACCAAACCTGGTTGCAAGTTTGATGTATTGATAGGCTCTTAAAGCTTTAGCCTCTCCTCTCACCCGATTAATAAGAGCCTGATCAGCTGTAGGTATTTTATCTAAATTATCAAGAACGAAGTTGGCACTTGCTATCCCCTGGTACAGTTCTGTCCATAGAGTAGCTATTACAGAGTTTGATGCGTCGAATACATTTTGTTCCACTTGTGCATTAGCCGAGAAGAATGAATTTGTATGGCCTATGTCTGTAAATGCGTCAAACATAAAGAGCCTGTCGCCCGCATCAAGGCAATTGGGGTAGACAGCGTTAACTGCCAAAACGGCGTCTCGCTCGGTTTTCCAAAAGCTCTCCGCCGAAAGTCTGTCATCAGGAACTGTTTCGAGCAAATCTTTTTGACAGGCAGAAGCCATTGCCATTACTATTAATACTAAAAAGGTTTTATATATATTGAGTCTCATTTTTCAAATATTTAGGTGATTAAAACTGAATATTTGCCCCAAGCGTCCACAAAGAAACCTGAGGGTAGTAAGTCGCCCTCCCATTGCCTACTTCCGGATCAAGGCCCCATTGATTAAGCTTGGAAATAGTGAACAGATTGGTGGCAGAAACATAAACGTTGGCCCTGGTCATACGCATTTTTGTCACCAACATGTCCGGCAGGTTATACAGCAACTGAACATTTTTCAGCCTTAAGTAGGAACCATCTATGATCATTCTATCAGATGTATACATGTTCAACAAGTCTCTTTTATAGGGCCTTGGAAATCTAGCATCCGTGTTTTCAGATGTCCAATAATTTCCTTTGCTAACAATTTCCGGCACGAACCCTTCGTTATTGCCATTTTCCGCAATACCACCTGCCAGGCGAGTGTCAACCCCTGACGCACCCTGGAGGAGCAGGTTAAGCTCAAAATTCTTGTAAGAAACATTGCCATTGAGCGCAAACACGAAATCTGGGAATGATTTGCCTATTACCACTCTGTCGCTGGCATTGATAAGACCATCATTGTTGATATCAACATACTTCACATCGCCAGGCCCACGATTTGGTCCAATATTTGGATAAGAATCCACCTCCTCCTGAGTCTGAAACAGCCCGTCTGTTTTATAACCCCATTGAGAATTGATTGGCAAACCCTCATCTATTATCGTTAGAGGGTTGATATCGCTACCTGTGATGTATGGCCCAGTTCCTGAAAGGCTTACCACATTATTTCTATTGGCAGATATATTTAAGGTTGTATTGTACCGAAGGGCTTTGTCGGGGGCATTTCTATACCCTAGCTGTAGCTCAACTCCCTTATTGTCGACCACTCCTGCATTTTGGGGCGGTGCTCCTAAACCGATCGTAGCTGGAATCGGCAGGTTTAGCAAAATTCCTTCTGTACGCTTAAAATAATAATCCAGTGCTACCGTAAAACCGCCAAATACCTGTGCATCAAAACCGATATCCGTTTGAGTTGTAGTCTCCCAGGTGATATCTCGATTGGAAATCGTGGTTGGTTGGAAACCAATTACAGATACTCCATTGAAGGTATAGGCACTGGCAAAAAGCGACTGATAGTAGCTATAAAGCCCAACCGTTTGGTTTCCAGTTTTTCCCCACGACGCCCTAAGTTTGAATTCATCCAACGGTACAATTCCCTGCATAAAGTCTTCCTCAGAAATACGCCACCCTCCAGAGAAAGAAGGGAAAAAGCTGTACTGATTACTACCAGTAAACCTAGAAGAGCCGTCGTACCGGGCATTCATTTCAAGCAAGTATCTATCATTGTATGAATAATTCACCCTTGAAAAGTATGACCTTAACCCAAACTGAGAATTTACTCCATAATTGGTCTTTGTTCCGTCGTCGGCACCCTGGCCTATCGACTGGATGTCATTATTATAAAACCTTTCTCTGTAGGCCCTTAAAGAGTCTTTGGCGTTGTCAATGGTTGAGTAGCCAAGGAGGGCCTTCACCTCGTGGTTTCCGAATGCATTGTCGTACAAAAGTAGGTTGTTCCAGGTATACTCGGTAGAATTGTCCCTGATCTCGGTTAGGCTATTGTTTACTACAGTCCTGGTAATATTGGTGTTTTTGTCTGTATTCGAAAAAGCATTGGTAAAGTCCTTTCTGCGGATATTATCAATCCGCATAGCAAGTTGTGAACTGAATGTGAGGTGATCAACAATTTTCCACTGTGCTTTAGCACTTCCAAAGATGTTCTCGTTCCATAGCTTGGAGGTTCCCTGCTGCTCAGCAAACATTAGTGGGTTATTGCCTTGTGTACTCAGTCCATAAGTGCCATCTTCATATTTAGGAGTAGCAAAAAGAGAGCCGTGGATAAACCTGTCAAAAACGTTGGCTTCGTTGACGGGTGCCAAAGAGTAGTTGCTCCTGTAATTCAAATCAGTGCTGAACGTCAAATTTTCAGAGGCCTTGAAATCGGAATTCACCCTCACATCACGCAAATTGCTACCGTAGTCGATAGGGACATCAAGGATAGAGTTTTGCTTCATGTATCGCATGCTCATCCTCGCTTTGAAAGTCTCACTACCTCCACTCACTGCCAGGTTATGGTTGAACTGTGGCGCTGCATAAAGCATAACCTTGTACCACTCGTTCACGTGAGGAAATTTTTCTGGATCAGTTTTGTTCCCCCTCAAATACTCGTCTATTCCCTGGTCGGTAAATTTCTGAGGAACTACAAGGCCTGCATTCTCATACGCCACTTGCTGTAGTTTCATGTAGGAAGGCATATCCATTTTCGGATTGTTTACCGAGTTTTGCAGCGCATAATACGTGCTGTAGTCCACAGTGACTTTCCCTTCTTTGGCTCTCTTCGTTGTAATAAGGATAACACCATTAGCAGCTCTGGATCCATAAATAGCTGTTGATGCAGCGTCCTTCAGTATTGAAACAGACTCGATATCACCAGGGTTGATATTGGTGAGCTGTTGCTCAACACCGTCGACAATAACCAGGGCATCGTTTTTATTTCCGAGTGTGGTTATACCTCTTACCCGCATTGTCGTTGCCGTTCTGCCGGGGCTCCCTCCCTGATCCAGCACCGTTAGTCCAGCTGCCTGACCTTGCAACGACTGTTGAATGCTTGAAACAGGGCGTTTGGTCAATTCCTCGCCATTTACCTGAGCTACTGCATTTGTCACGCTCACCTTCTTCTGCTCTCCATACCCCACAACCACAATCTCTTCTAACGCAGCGATATCGTCATCCAGTGTAACGCTAATCGAAGTTCGTCCCCCAATCGCTACTTCTGCGGTTTTATATCCAACAAAACTGAACACCAATGTAGCATTATCCTCGGCCAGCAACTTGTAATTACCATCAAAGTCCGTAACAGTGCCGGTGCTTGTCCCCTTAATCAGTACGTTAACGCCCGGGAGCCCATTACCACCATTGTCGGTAACCCTGCCCGTTACTTCCACTTCCGACGCAGTTGCTACAACTGCCAGCAGCTCCGATACCAGGTTTGTCTGCTCGAAGGCACGGCTAACATTTATGGTCTCATCAATTCTTTTGAATTGTAATCCTGTTTCTCTGGCAATGCCGAGAAGTAACTCTGTCATCGGCTGGTTTTGCACAGCTAGCGAAATACGCTTTCTCGTATCAAAATCACTTCTTTTATAAGCGAAATCGAATTCAGTAATTTCCTCTATTCTGGAAAACGCCTCCTCAATTTTCAGGTTCTTCAGTTCAACTGAAACAAGGATTTCGTCAAGGCTTTTTCGTTGTGCTTCGCCCTCACTGGCAAATATCAGGGTGCATAATACAGTCTGCAGAATCATGCCATAAACTGCGTATTTTGACATAATTGCAATTTTTTTCAGTACTTTTGATTTCATAGTCTAAGTAGTTTTTGTTTGCGAAATTCAAGAACACAGACTTTGTCTCATGATTGCCGTCAAGCCATCCCCATGTTTTGTCGGCTTCATGAGACTCTTTTTTAACTTGTGTTTATTTCCATAAGCTTATCGTTGGTTAATTTTAGTTGTTGTCCAAAGCGGCGTTAATAAATTCTTACGGTCTTGCTTTTGATTTCATATTCGAAATCGTAGACGAATGCCAATCCTTCCAGCACGAGTTCCAAAGGCTTGTTTTTATAAGCGCCACTGAAATCCTTTTCTAGCGATATCCTCTTTTCAACTTTGATGCTAACGCCATACCACTGTTCCAGCCTTTCCAATACTTCTCCGAATTCGGCGTTTTCGAAATATATCAAGCCTTCTTTCCATTCGAATAAATCCCTTTCATCGAATGATTCTTTGTTGAGTGTACGGTGAAGTTTTTCAAAAACGCCCATCTCACCAGGCACTAATACCAAAGTCTCCCCGTCATTTCCTGATTTCTTCCCTCCAGCTTTCTCAACCGACACTTTACCAGTTGCTACTGCCACCTTAACCCCTTCAGCATTCGGATAGGCTCTGACGGTAAACGAAGTGCCCAGAACCCTTGTAATCAACTGTTCGGTCTCTATAATAAATGGGCGGCTGGGGTCTTTAGTCACATCAAAAAAAGCTTCACCCTCCAAAGTCACCTTTCGCTCTTTACCCTCAAACCGTTCCTGATAAACGAGCTTACTGTCAGCGTTCAAGGTCACAACACTACCATCAGAAAGGATAATAGTTGACTTTTGGCCCTTTGGGTTGATTTTTTCGACATAAGTAATTGTTTCCACTTGTTCATTGGCAACAAGTGAGGTTTCCTTTCCCTTGATCAAATAGAAAACAACACTAAAAACTGCCACCGGAACTAAAACAGCGGCTACACGAAGCCAGTAAGGCATTACTCTCAGCGTCTTAGGCAGGTTCTGCTCTTTCATTTGGTCTAGCGAGGCAGCAATGCGATTTGTCAAACGCTCAGTGACCTCAACTTCCATCTGAGGAAACAGATGGCTTTCATTCCATATGATCTCCGCTTGCGGGCCAAGGTCATCCGTACCCCCTTCATCAATCAGGCGCATCAACAGGTCAACTTCCTTGTCGCTGGCCTGACCTGAAAGGTACTTTTGAAATAGCTCTTGCTTTTTTCTAGTCTTCACTTGGTTACCCTTTTGTATATATCTCCCAAAAGCCAGACGAACGGGTGACTGAGCTGGTAACTTTTTTTTATTTCTAAACTATTTTTCGACATTAGGAGATAACTAATACCTACAACACACCTACATAATGCTACGCCCTCAGCTAGTTGAAGCCATCAAAAACGGCGACAAAGAGGCTTTTGAAGAGTTGTACCACAACTATTTTCAGAGGGTGTATTTCTTTGCTTTTAAGATTTGCAAGTCGAAAGAAATTGCCGAAGAAATTACGCAGGACACCTTCATTACAATCTGGAACAAGAGAAATACGTTAGATCTCGCTCTGTCATTAGAGGGACTCATCTATAAAATTGCCAGAGATTTTTCATTCAAGCAACTGCAAAAAATAGCAAGAGTTCACACCATTGAAACTGACTTGAAAGAGTTGATCTCTAACCTCGACAATTCCACTCAGGATGAGATCAGCTTCCGGGAGTGTTTGAGAAATATCGAAGCTGTAATGGACAAGCTTCCGAAAAAAAGAAAAGAAATTTTCCAGAGAAGGATCATGGATCAGCAGAGTATAAAAATGATCAGCGAAAACATGGGAATTAGTGAAAACACAACCAAGACCCAGTTACTCAAAGCCACCAAGTTTGTCAGAGAGCAGCTCGGAAGTATTCTGTCGCTTACGCTTTTCTTGTAAAAAAATGGTGAGCGTCGGCTCACCATTTCATTTATGTTATTTTGCTGTAGTCGGTTATCTTCTAAGTCGTCTCCTTCGGCATTTCCTTCACCGCAAAATCCACCGCTCTGGCTGTTAGTGCCATGTAAGTGAGCGAGGGGTTTTGTGTGCTGGTAGAGGTCATGCAAGCCCCGTCAGTAACAAAGACGTTTTTGGCCAGATGCATCCGGTTCCACTTGTCAAGCAGCGACGTTTTAGGGTCTTTGCCCATGCGTACACCGCCCATTTCATGGATATCCAGGCCAGGCGCCTGTTTGGAATCGTTCGACTGAATGTCGGTAAAGCCGGCCATTGTGAACATCTCAGTGAGCTGCTCTATGTAGTCAGCCACCATTTTCTCGTCGTTGTCGTCATAATCCACATTGACTTTCAGCAATGGGATGCCCCACTCGTCCTTCTGCGTTGGGTCAATGCCCCAGTAATTAGACTCTTTCGGAATAGTTTCCCCCATCATATGAGAGCCTACATGCCAGCTACCCCATTCTGGGTTCAACAGGTTTGCTTTCAGCGATTCACCAACGCCACTATAGTCTCGATCGACTCCATGCCCAGCGCTGAACCCAGCTGCATAACCTCTTAAGAAGTCTGTTTCCTGTTTGTACACATTGCGGAAACGAGGGATATAACCGCTGGTAGGCCTGCGACCTACCGTTGTTTTGTCAGGGAAGCCTTCATAACGACCTGAAACTCTCGCTCTATAGTTGTGGAAGGCAGCATACTTACCAAGCAGTCCATTGTCATTTCCCAGTCCGTAAGGAAACCTATTTGACGTTGAATTGAGGAGAATCAGATTAGTATTAAGTGCTCCTGCATTTACAAATACGATGGAAGCGTAGTACTCGATCATTTCCTTCGATTCGGAATCAACCACCCGCACGCCGGTCACTTTCTCTTTCACATCGTCATAGATAAGAGAGTGTACCACAGAGAATGGTCTTAGTGTGGCATTGCCTGTTTTCAATGCCCATGGAATCGTGGACGAATTACTATTGAAGTAGCCTCCAAACGGGCACCCACGCTGACACAAGGTTCTGTTCATGCACTGGCCCCTCCCTTGCTCCAAGTGAATAGGCTGAGGCTCGGAAAGGTGGGCACAACGGGCAGAGATGATATTTCTATCCTGATAGGTCGACTCTACTTTCTCTTTGAAGTAGCCTTCTACGCAATTCAGGTCGTAGCCTGGCAAAAACTCGCCATCAGGAAGATTAGGAAGACCATCTTTGAAGCCGGCAATGCCTACAAACTTCTCAACGTAACTGTACCAGGGAGCAATGTCCTTGTACCTGATCGGCCAGTCAACAGCAAACCCATCTCTTGCAGGCCCTTCAAAGTCGAAGTCGCTCCAGCGTTGGGTCTGTCTCGCCCACATAATGGACTTGCCTCCCACCTGGTAGCCCCTGATCCAGTCAAAAGGCTTCTCTTGCACGTAGGGATGCTCTTTGTCTTTCACAAAGAAGTGCATAGAATCTTCCCGGAAATTGTAACACTTGCTTACTATCGGATTCTCTTCCACTATTTCCTGTGGCACCTGCATCCGATGCTTGAATTCCCAGGGCATCATATTGGTGGTTGGGTAGTCCACGTTGTGCTTCACATCCCTTCCCCGCTCAAGAATCAGCGTTTTCAAGCCTTTGTCGGCCAGCTCTTTGGCTGCCCATCCTCCGCTCATTCCCGAACCGATGACAATGGCGTCGTAGGTGTTTTCTTTGGTGCTGTCTATATTAAAATTTGCCATTACATTACAATTAATCCGTCAGTAGATACACATGCCTGGAAGGGGCCTGGCACGTGCTTATAGGGGAATTTTTCTGTCAAGATGTACTGCGAAGACATATAACCCCTAATCGTGTATCCCTTGGTAGCATCCAGAAATGATTTAACATCTTTCAGGCCTGGTTTAGATGCATCGTCAGCATCTTCCATGGCCATGATGTCGGTAAGAACTTTCTCTTTGTACGCCTGGTCGCCTTTTGCAAAAGCCTTGTCAAAATTTTCCTTAACAAAAGGGCCAAATTTTTGAAGACCACTCGTAAATACACCCTGCTCGCTCTTGTCCATACAATCGTCGGCCATCACCAGCACAAACTTGTAGACTTCCAGCTCGTCAGCGCCGGGAATTTCCCCTGAAGGGATAATGGTTTGTACAATTTTGGCGAGCAAATCTTGCTGATCAGCATCTATCTGCAAATTGTTAAGTGCCATGGCCACCCGCTCAGATCCGAAAGAGCATGATGGCAGGAGCGCCACTCCACCAGCAAAAAGGGCAGCTTGTTTAAGGGCGGTTCGTCTGTCCATGATTAAAATATTTCACAGTGTTGTTTCAAAGGAAAACTGAATTAAATGAATCCTGCTGAAAGAAGTAACGAATAGGCTGATTTTTATATCCCAGTATACTCTGGTGAATTATTTGCCACCTAAAATAGAACTATCTGCTACCCCCAATGCAGCCAACGGTCTTATCAACAACTTCGTGCTTTTTATCAAAAAAAATTATCGGGTAAGTAAATGTTTGGAAACCTTTGGCGGCGGTCATCGTCATTGTAGCAAGTTAAAATCTCAAAATAATCATATGCCTAATTTTTTTAAATGCTTGCTGCTGAGCAGCTTGCTCTCGGGATACTCTTTTGCCTTTGCCAGCCAGGACTTAACGCAAACAGTGAAGGGCCAGGTGCTGGATGCGCAGTCGCTGGCGCCTGTGCCAGGTGCCACGGTAATGATCGTCAACAGCAACCCCATGAAGGGTGCGGTAACCGACCTTGATGGCTATTTCAAAATTGAAAAAGTGCCTGTTGGGCGCCACCATGTGCAGATTTCATTTGTTGGCTACGAAAACAAACTGATTCCGGAAGTGCTGGTGGGCTCAGGAAAAGAAGTGGTACTGAATGTTCACCTGACAGAATCCATTGTTCAAATGGCTGAGGTGGTTGTCACTGCCTCGGAACAAGACAAAGGAACTCCACTTAACGACTTTGCCACTGTCAGTGCCAAATCCATCAACGTGGAGGAAACAAGCCGTTATGCGGCAACCTTTGATGATCCGGCCAGGGCTGCACAGTCTTTTGCAGGTGTGCGTGGCGGCGGCGATGACATCCAAAATGAGCTGGTGATCAGAGGCAACTCCCCCAGAGGCATGCTTTGGCGGGTAGAGGGCGTGGAAGTACCAAACCCCAATCACTTTGCGGAGGAGGGCTCTTCATCAGGAGGCATCAGTATTTTGAGCAACAACATGCTCGCCAATTCCGACTTTTACACAGGTGCATTTCCTGCGCAGTATGGCAACGCTCTGAGTGGTGTGTTTGACATCAAACTCAGAAAAGGCAATACCGATAAGAGAGAATACGCTTTTCAGGCGGGTGTGCTTGGCATTGCCGTGGCGGCCGAAGGCCCGCTAAAAAAAGGAGGCAAAGCTTCGTATTTATTGAACTACCGCTATTCTACACTTTCTCTGCTTAACCAACTTGGTCTGCTTCCTATCTTCGGAGAAGAAGAGATTGTGTTTCAGGATCTATCCTACAAGCTTCATTTACCGACCCGGAAGGCCGGTACCTTCTCCCTATGGGGCCTCGGGGGGCTGAGCAGAGACACCGAGCTGGCTGTGCCTGAAGATGGAGACAATTTCAACAGCAATTTTAAGTCAGGCATGGGCGCAATGGGCCTTTCCCATATCTACTTTTTGAATAACGATACTTTTCTCGAAACAAAACTCACAAGTTCCAGAGGTTACAATTCTTATGACGAAGACTCGCTGAAACTCAAGGTGCACAACAAGGAATCTTTTCTGAGGAAAGACTACCGGGTATCGACAATGCTTAATCAAAAGTTCAACGCCCGAAATACGCTGCGCTCCGGCATCATTGCCAGTTCCCTCGGCTACGACCTCATTTCAAGCTACTACAACAATATTGATGACACCACTTACACGGGACTAGACGCAGCCGGTAGCATGTTGTTCCTTCAGGGTTTCTCACAATGGCAGTACCGGGCAGGTGAGCATCTGACGTTGAACACAGGGTTCCACTATTCGCACCTTTTTCTGAAAAACCAGCATGCACTGGAACCACGTTTTGGAATGAAGTGGACAGTTGCCAGGGGTTCATCGATAACTGCAGGCATTGGGCTTCACAGCCGCCTTGAATCGGCGTCGCTCTATCTGGCTAACGAAACCCTTGAAGATGGAACCCTGGTTCAGCACAACAAGGGCCTCGAGATGAGCAAAGCCGGTCATTTTGTAATTGGTTATGAAAAACAGCTGACCGAGAACGTTCGGCTAAAAGCCGAAGCCTATTATCAGCACCTTTATAATGTACCGATTGCACAAGTGACAAATACGGATGAATGGGCGCCAACATTTAGTGTACTGAACGCCAAAGATGGCTACACGACTCGTCCGTTAACCAACGACGGAACCGGGCGCAACTATGGCCTCGAACTAACGCTGGAAAAGTTCTTAACAAACGGTTTTTACTATATGGTCACTTCCTCACTGTACCAGTCGAAGTATACCGGAGCGGATGGTATCGAACGAAACACACGTTTCAACGGAAATTTTACCGGTAATTTTATCGCTGGTAAAGAGTATAAGGTCGGCAGAACAAAGGATAATCTTCTCGGCTTCAATACCCGGGTGATTTATGCTGGCGGCAACCGGAAAGTACCGATTAATCTTGAGCAAAGCATTGCTGAGGACAGAACAGTGTTAGACTATGCGAATGCTTATGACCAACGTATGCCCGACTATGCCCGATTGGATGTTGGCATAAGCTACCGCCGCAACAAACCCGGACATTCGTCCATCCTTTCAATTAATGTTCAGAATGTAACAGCCAGATACAATGTGTTTGGTGAGTACTTTGACAGCAGAACTGGCAAAATTGAGACATTCCAGCAGTTGGGGCTTTTGCCTAACCTGAGCTATAGATTAGAATTTTAAAAGCCGATGCCACAAAAGATATAACAAAACCGGTCGGGAGTTTTCCCAAACCCCAGAATTTCTCCACAGTTCTGGGGTTTATTTTTATCTTTAACTTTTACGAAAGACACAATTTTTATGTTTAACACCCTCAAAGAAGTACGCTGGGGCATTATTGGCGTAGGCGATGTATGCGAAGTAAAAAGTGGTCCGGCATTCCAGAAAGTAGAAAACTCAAGCCTCGTGGCCGTCATGCGGCGCAACGGCGAAAAGGCAGCTGACTTCTCCAAAAGACACGGCGTCCCAAAATGGTATGACGATGCTGACAAACTTATTAACGACCCTGATATCAACGCCATCTATATCGCCACTCCTCCCGGCTCACATGCCGATTATACTTTCAAAACTGCCAAGGCAGGCAAGCCAGTGTACGTAGAAAAGCCTATGGCCCGGAGCACATCAGAATGTCAGGCCATGGTGGATGCCTGCAAGCAAGCTGGTGTTCCGCTATTCATCGCCTACTACCGCAGAATGCTGCCCAATTTTTTGAAGGTAAAATCATTGATTGAATCTGGGGTAATTGGCGACGTGAGGTATGTAAATATTAAGCTCAACAAGCCACTGGAGCCGGACATCGTTGGGGCCGCAGGCGACCCCGACAACTGGCGCATTTTCCCTGAGGTAGCGGGTGGTGGCTATTTCTACGACCTTGGTTGCCATCAACTTGACATACTGGACTTTTTGCTAGGCCCTGTGAAACACGCCCATGGTTATGCGGCCAACCAGGGTGGTATTTACCCGGCAGAAGATATTGTGACTGGCTCATTCGTTTTTGAAAGTGGTGTGCTCGGGCAGGGAACCTGGTGCTTTGCTACCTCAGATGCCTCAGATGAAGAGGTAACTACCATCATTGGCAGCAAGGGTGAGATTTCTTTCCCCTATTTCAGCGACCACTCCGTGACATTGAAAGTGGAAGGAAAGCCCGCCGAAAGGATGACGTTTGATATCCCCAGACACATTCAGCAGCCACTCATACAAACCATCGTAGACGAACTCACTGGCAAAGGCAAATGTCCAAGCACAGGCGTTTCAGCCACCCGAACAAATTGGGTAATGGAGCAGCTTTGCAAAAGAATTGATCAGTAGATTGGTCTGTCGGGGGACAGACCAACGGGACAGTCTTTTTCTTTGTATTCATCTGTATATAATTTGTTCCTCAGCGGCCACCGGTTCGCCGGTGCGATCGGTCCGCCGAAGCGGGAATAGCTTTTACCAATGGGAATGTATATTTAGATTTTCGATTCACTTATTCATCGTTCCACGCCGGTTCCGTTGGGTATGGTATTCCTTATGGCTATTTCATCAGTACTAAATGGGCTACCACCCAAGGGCTGTCCCCTGACAGCCCTTAAACTAAAGCCGTTTCGTCCGGCAAATAAACAGAACGGCACCTCCTTGGTTATACTGATAACATGAGGCTCTTCCTCATCCACTTGAATCAATTCTATGAGAATTCTCCTGACCGGCGCCACCGGCTACATCGGCAAAAGGTTGCTTCCGGCTTTGGTCAACCACGGCCATGAGGTGATATGCTGCGTAAGAGATGCCAAACGATTCAACCCACCAAAACACCTGGATGGGCACATCGAGGTGGTGGAGGTCGATTTTCTAAAAAAAGACACCCTTAAAAACATTCCTGAAGGTATCGATGCTGCCTACTACCTCATTCATTCAATGTCGGGCTCATCAGGCAAATTCAATGAGCTCGAAAGCAAGTCCGCCCACAATTTCAACAAAGCAGTAGCAGGCAAGAAAATCGAACAGGTCATCTACCTAAGCGGAATTGTGAACGAAGAAACCCTTTCAAAACACCTGGCTTCAAGAAAAGAAGTGGAGAATATCCTGTCGCAAGGCAACTTTGCGCTCACCACCTTGCGGGCTGGCATCATCGTTGGGTCAGGAAGTGCTTCTTTTGAAATCATCAGAGACCTCGTGGAGAAGCTACCCGTGATGATCACTCCCCGTTGGCTCAACACCCGCTGCCAGCCTGTTGGCATTACTGATGTCATTCTTTTTCTGTCGAGTGTGTTACACAACAAAGCCACCTACAACGACAACTATGACATAGGAGGGCCCGACGTGCTCACCTACAAAGAAATGTTACTGGGGTTCGCCAAGGCACGAAAACTGAAAAGATGGATCTTTACCCTGCCGGTCATGACACCAAAGCTGTCATCATATTGGCTATTTTTTGTCACTTCTACTTCCTATCGGCTGGCAGTGACCCTGGTCGACAGCATGAAAGTGGAAGTGGTTTGCAGCGACGACCGCCTGGCCAAGCTTCTGGACATTGAAACAATCAGCTATGCCGAGGCACTTGCAAAAGCCTTCTCAAAAATCAATCAGCATGTAGTGCCTTCAAGCTGGAAAGACAGCTTGGTAAGTGGAAGAATGAGTGAAAACCTTTCGGAATACATCGAAGTGCCAGTTTACGGATGCCTCAAAGACAAAAGGGATGTGAAGGTGAAGGACACAGACAAAGTCCTTGACCGCATCTGGGCGCTGGGCGGCGAAACTGGCTGGTACTATGGCAATTGGTTGTGGAAGCTTCGGGGCTTTCTCGACAAACTCGTGGGCGGTGTAGGGCTTAGGCGAGGCAGAACCAACGTCAACGACATCAATGCTGGCGACTCATTGGATTTTTGGCGTGTGCTGTACGCCAATAAAGATGAAAAGCGACTCTTGCTCTTTGCCGAAATGAAAGTGCCTGGCGAGGCCTGGCTGGAGTTCATCATAGACGACGGCGTGCTTTATCAGACGGCCACTTTCAGACCCAGAGGCTTATGGGGAAGGCTTTACTGGTACTCCATCTTCCCTATCCATGGGCTTGTGTTCGGTGGAATGCTGAGAGAACTCAACAATACAAAATAGCAAAAGGCCCATCAAATAACGGGCCTTTTCTTATTGACATCTGAAGCATATTAGCTCCAAAGTCTGTCCCATGATCTCTCTACGTCCCACTCCGGCGTAGGTGCGAAATACTTGTTGTTCTCAGGATCTAGGTGCTGCTTCACTACTTCTTCGTTGAGCTCAACACCCAGGCCGGGCGCATCAGGAACCGGCGCAAAGCCCTTTTCGATCATGATCCCTTTCCCAGTCATCTTCACCAGGTTCTGCCAGTAGTCCAGGTCTACCGAATGGTGCTCAAGGGCCATGAAATTCTGGGTAGCCGCCGCACAGTGAACATTGGCCATGAATGATATCGGTGTTCCGGCAAAGTGCATCGCCATCGCCACACCCTTTTCTTCTGCATAATCACCAATCTTCTTGGTTTCCAGCAAACCACCTGAAGTAGCGAGGTCAGGATGCACAATATCAATTGCCCTTGCGTCAATCAGCTTGATGAATTCTTCCTTCAGGTAAATATCTTCGCCTGTTGTTGTCGGGGTTTCAATGGCGTCGGATATCATCTTCCATTGTTCTGTAAACTTCCACGGAATAAGATCTTCCAGCCACGCTAGTCTGTACTTTTCCACAGCTCTACCTAACCTTATGGCGTTGTTGTGATCGAAGTGGCCATAGTGATCGGACGCAAGCGGAATAGAATAACCTATTTTGTTTCTGACTCTTTCTATCCGCTGCATCAGAATATCAAGCCCCTTGTCGGTAATCTGCACCTGAGTAAACTGATGTTCTGTCGATCCGTAGGTCATTGGCTCGTTGGTCCACTGCCGACCAGTGTCCCAAAAGTTACTGTTTGCCACTGTGTCGGGAATATCTCTCAGGAGTTCAATACCAAAGTCCATTTTCATGAAGGTGAAGCCTTGCTCATCAACTCTTTTAGCCACCATGGCTGTGAATTCGTCTTCGTTTCTTCCCTGAGGCGTATCGGCATACAAACGAACCTTGTCTCTGTATTTACCGCCTAAAAGCTGATAAGCCGGAACATTGTAAGCTTTGCCCGCCAAATCCCACAAAGCCATTTCTACCGCACAAACTCCCCCACCCTGGCGACCATGGAAACCGAACTGCTTGATACGTTTGAAGATCTGCTCCACGCTGCATGGATTCATGCCCTTGATGCGGCTTTTTAAGAACATTGCATAACGCCACGAAGCACCATCTCTCACCTCACCATAGCCCGAAATCCCCTGATTGGTATCAATTCTAATCACGGGGCAGCGGGCATGACCATTCATTACAACAGCATACCGCATGTCAGTGATTTTGAGATCAGAGGGAGCTGCGTAGCGGTTTACTTTGGATGTCGAATGCGCCATGGTATCCTCTATGCTGCTAAACATAAAGCCTCCCAAAGCCAGGCCGCCAAGGCCCACCTTTTTCATAAAGTCTCGACGATTGTCGCCACTTTCTTCACTGCTGCTTGCTTCGGGCGTAGCAACAGGCTCATCTTTTATCCCAAGCTTTTCTAAGTACTTATCGGAGGGTGTTTTTTCTTGATTAATCATAAGTTGGTTTTTATCAAGTGAAAATTTCAATTACCACGTTCTGTCTTTCATATAGGCGTCTAGCTCTGCCCTTGACATTGGAATTTTATCAGGATTAGCATCAAGCCATTTTAGAAAGTCATTCTTAATTTCATCGGTCCATCTTTGGTCAATCTGCCCTGGTGTAAACTTGCCCTCTCTCAGCCTCTGATGGCCAAACTGGTCTCTCAGCGCTATGAATTCAGCATTAATAAGTAAATCGGCAAGAAGATGCGCCGGAATGAAGATAACGCCACCTTTTTTGGCCAAAACAGCGTCTCCAGGCAACACGGTAGCCCTTCCTATTCGTATCGGAACGTTGATACCGCCGAGCATCATGCCCTGGATATAGGAAGGATCGTACCCCTTCACCCACATATTAAAGCCGTCAATTTTTGACAACCCTTCTTCGTCACGTACAGAACCGTAAAAAATGACCCCGTTTTTCGATTTGGCGTAAATGGAGTTGCCCAGATTGTCGCCAATGAGTGTGCCATCAACGATTTTTCCGTAGCTATCGGCCACGTAAATGTCACCTGGCTTCAGCATGTCGATAGGCCACGAATTGAAGTTTCCAATCCGATTCTCAGCTTTTCCTTTTGCCATAATCATCTCATGGTAATCGGCCCTGGCTGGCATGTATTGCACTGTGAGTGCACGGCCAGTCATAGGCTTTTCATTGTCCATAATCATCCAATCGCCTTCAAACTGGTTGTGGTACCCTTTGTTTCGCATGATACCCCATGCCTCTTCAATAGAAATATTTTTCAAGCGCTCCAGATGATCATCCGGCACCTTTGGCCGACCATCCGCCAGCCGCTCGCCCTTCCATTCGGAGGTCATTGCAACGATTTGATCTTTAGTTAATGTGACCTGCTGGGCAGAAAGGGAGGTGGCGAAAAGTAATAAAGCAGCTATTAGACAACAATACTTGTTCATCGATGAAGTGTGTTTAAGTGGTAAAAGAATTCTTATCAACTGTCTGTGATTGAAGATAAGAATTAAAATGCAATTAGGCCGAATCGTTATTTCTGAATGGTCAATAATGAATGATTTGCCACCCTATTTTGGGATATGCAGATCAGCCTCTTACCAATTCACGGCTGGGTCTCACCGAACCCGCCGCCGACTGAGTAAACTCTCTAACTTTGAACTACCCAAAACTTTGGCCAATTTGCTCCAGACTGTATCAACACATTAATATGGCCCTCACCAATAAAGAAGTGATCGAAAGCTTTTACAGTGCATTCGCCCGGCACGATCCAGAGGCCATGGCAGCTCTTTATCATGACGAAGTAGAATTCTCTGATCCAGTCTTCGAAACATTGAAAGGTGAACAAGCCAGAAACATGTGGCGGATGCTGATTGAAAGAGGTAAGGAGACCCTTTCGATTAAATTTTCTAACGTTCAAGCCACCGAAACAAATGGAACTGCCAACTGGACAGCCGACTACCTTTTTAGCAGCACCGGCAACATGGTTCACAATGTGGTTTCAGCCAGCTTTGAGTTCAAAGATGGGAAAATAATCAGGCACACCGATTATTTCAGCTTTTGGAAATGGAGCAGGCAAGCACTGGGCACTGCCGGACTTTTGTTGGGATGGACTCCGTTTCTCAAGAAAAAGGTAAGTGAGCAAGCCAAAAAGGGGCTGGAAAAGTACTCAAAAAACAGAGCGTAGACCCGACTACTGGCTGTCAAGCACCCTCAGCGCTTCCAGCAGCGCATAATCCGTATCGTCAAGCGAATTTTGGGCCACCATAGTCACCGGTATGTCCGGTACCAACCCGATACCTTCGTAGGTATTATTGTCCGGGTCGGCGGCTATCCAGCTTGACAGCCTGAATACCCATCCATTCGGGAGTTCTCTCAAAATGGGGTTCCCTGAGCCTCCGCCGGTAGTGTCCCCCACAATCGTGACTTGAGGAAATAACCTCATAGCCAATACAAACTCCTCAGAAGCGCTAAAAGTCTTCTTATCAGTCAAAACAACAACCGGCTTATTATATTGAGAAGGCCCTTCAGGCGACACGGTTCGTTCGTCCCAGTCGGTAAAATCGCCATGCCCCGGGCCATTCTTGTATTTTACTTTCAGATACAGTCTCTCTTTGTCAGCAAATCTGCTGGCGATGGTCTGACTTTTTGTGGTACTCCCACCACCGTTAGACCGTACGTCGACAATAAGCCCGTCTTCTTTTTTTAATGCCTCAAGTATATCGTCTATTTTCTCGTAGTCTTCAATGTCCCCTCCGAAGGTTTTGATATGAATATAGCCTACATTTTGCCGAAGGAGCTCAGCATATTCAATGGAGCTTCCGGCCTGCTTCACATTGTAAAGGTATGGCTTCACGTTTTCTGCCCCGACAGGTCTCTCACCATTGGCAAAATCGTAAGTTGACACCCCATAAGGACTGATCACATTCACATGACCATCTTTCAACTCGAGCGACAGCTTGGCCAAAACCTGAAAAAACTGACCATCGTTTGCTGCCAACTCTGCCAAGGGACGATATACGTGATACAGTGAGTCCCAGTCTATGTTTTTTAGCTCAAAGAAGGAATAATTACGGTCAAATTCGGACCAGAACACCTCAAAATTGCTCACATAGGTATCCTCCGGCTCATCTTCGAAAAAAGCACGTTCGCATCCAAAAAGGATCACTCCCACCAAAATAAACGCTATCGTTTTTGTCATTTTCGTGAAGCCCATGAGATTGAAACACATAATTCATGATTAGCCATTTGAAATGGATAGTTTCGTTCGTAGCGAAGGTATCTCCATTTGTAGGCAGTTGACAAGATTGTTTTGTCAGTAAGTGGTATGGAATAACACAAGCTAGAGGCAAGGTCTAAAAAATTATTGGCGAACACCATTCCCTTAGGGACATCCCTGAACCTTTGAAAGCCCCTGATGGGATGGTAATCTCTGGAGATGAGATAAGCCATTGAGCCCCAGGCAATGCTCCACTCAAGCCTCCTGCCTTTTTTAATAGTATTTCTTAATTTGACAATTAATTCAGGCGAAGAAAAAAACTCTCCCGTGAACGGATCCTGCCCGCCGATGGGGCTGTTAAACGCATAGGTTCGGGACGAAGCCTGATTCACCAGGTTGATGCCGCCATGCACAGACAACCGCCCGCCTGTCTTCGATCTGGATAAATTAGTAAGATACTGTACATCCATGTTAGACACGAAAGTCTTTAGTTTGAGCCTTGAGTTGTCAGCTGTTAACCTCGACATGGCCACCGCTGCCTCGAGGTGCCACTCACCAAACCCTTTTTCCTTCTCCCACGTGACGCCAACGGGCACGGCACCGCCTGAAAAGTTTCTAAACGACTCAAGCTCGTCTCTTATCAGAAACGAACGGAAGCCGGTGGAAACGCCCAGCCTGGCAGGCATCGAAGTGGGTGAGCCCTGCGCATACAAGGATCCGAAGGACAAAAAACATAATAGCAGGAAGACAAGGATTTGTTTAATCATTCAACCGACAAATAAACGACATTAGTCACTACACCTTTTCATTAAAAAATTCGGCAAACAAGCTCTTGCGTCTAAAATTTTAAAAAAAGCCGGTAACAGGCACCTAAATTTTTGACTTTATCAAAACGGCACTACTGAAACCATTCAATTATGTGAGACACTTATTCTCAGCCGCCAAATATAATTTTGGTCACCCCGGAAACGCATTCTAAACTTCCCTAAGTTTCTGCAATTCCATATTCATCATTTATATTGAAGGTCAAATTGACAACATAAGTTTATCATTCCAAACCAACCGTAACCGTGAAAAGAATACTAATGATTATTGGGGCTGCCATTTTGCTCCTTGTACTTGTTGTGCTGGTTAAAACCCTGACCTTCACCTCCGAAACATTTGAGGTGGCATCTGTCACGCCAATTGAAGTACCAGATGCTGCGTTAGAGCGCTTTCAAAAAGCTATTCAATATAAAACCATCTCTTTTGGTTATCCCGCCACTCCTGACTCAGCAGAGTTTTACGGTTTTCATAATTTCCTGGCAGAGGCCTTCCCTTTGATCGACAGTTTATTGGAAAAAAAGGTGATAGCCGGGTACAGCCTCCTCTACAAATGGCAGGGCACGGATGCCTCTGCTAAGCCTGTCATTCTGATGTCGCACATGGATGTGGTGCCGGTTGACGAAGGTACTCTAGCCAATTGGGAGGCACCTCCGTTTTCAGGCGAAATTAAGAATGGGTTTATCTATGGACGTGGTACCATGGATGACAAAGTGGGCATAATGAGCATCCTGGAGGCAGTGGAAATGTCGCTGACGGATGGTCTTCAGCCCAAGCGAACCATCTATCTGGCTTTCGGGCACGACGAAGAAGTAGGTGGCGAACAAGGTGCGGGGGCCATTGGCAAGTACCTGGAAGAGCAGGGTGTCAGCGCTGAGTTCGTAGTGGACGAAGGCGGCTATGTGGCTGATGGCATGGTGCCCGGCGTAAAAAAGCCGGTTGCCATCATCAACGTCGCTGAAAAGGGATTTATCTCTTATGAACTAACTATTACAACTCCCGGAGGTCATTCTTCTATGCCTCCTGCAGATAACACCATTGGTTCCCTGGCAGCGGCCATTGTGAAGCTGGAAGCTAACCAGTTTCCCTACAAAATGACCCCTACCCTTCAGGAGCAAATCAATATTGTTGGACCGGAAATGCCCTTTATGCAAAAAATGGCCTTCGCCAACACCTGGCTGCTTGGAGGCAAAATTTTGGAAGGGCTTAACGCCCACACCACCACCGCACCAACGATCATCAAAGGCGGAGTAAAAGACAATGTGATTCCTACCAGCGCTACTGCGGTGGTCAACTTCCGGGTGATGCCTGGAGAAACAACTCAGGAAGTATTGGAGCATATCATTGAGGTAGTGGCCGACGACCGCATTACAATAAAACCAGTAAGTAGCATCAACGAGCCATCGGGAGTAGCTGACCATAATTCGCCATCCTATCAGTTGATTTCCAAAACCGTGAAGCAGCTAATGCCCGGCACTATTGTCACGCCCGGCTTGCTAGGCGGAGGCACCGACACCAAGCACTACCGAAATGTATCAGAAAACCAGTATCGCTTCTTTCCAATCCGCCTCTCTCCCGACAATGCTACAGGGTTTCATGGCATCAACGAGCACCTGGCTGTCGACAATTATAGAGAAGTGGTGCAATTCTTCCATCAGTTGATTAAGAATATTAATGAGTAATGAATTCTTTGATTTTGGTGTTATCTTGGATATAAATAGCCATGAATAAGCTTTGGCAAGATACATCTCATCTGACTCCAAAGTCATGTATGGCAAGCCTGTCATAAAAGGCACTAGAATCCCTGTTGACCTAATTATTGAAAAATTGAGATCTGGAGAAACCTCAATAGGTATTCTTCTTTCTTATCCAAGCATTAGTCAGGAGGCCATCAACGCCTGTCTTTATTGGTCGCTGAAATCAAGCTAAATGAAAAAAATCGTCGTCCTTACCGGAGCCGGCATCAGTGCAGAAAGCGGCCTCAAAACCTTCCGGGATGCTGGTGGGCTTTGGGAAGGCTTCGATGTGATGGAGGTGGCATCTATTGATGGCTGGCGCCGTAACCGTGAGCTGGTGCTCGACTTCTACAATATGCGACGGAAGCAGGCACTGGAAGCCAAACCAAACCCAGGTCATTTTGCGTTGGCCGACCTTGAAAAAGATTTTGAAGTCGTTATTGTTACGCAAAATGTAGACAAACTGCACGAAATGGCCGGCTCCACCAATATCATCCATCTGCACGGCCAGCTTTTTCAATCAAGGAGCTCGCTGGACGAAAACCTCATCTATGAAATGGACGGATGGGAACTCAAGCTGGGCGACAAATGCGAAAGAGGTTCCCAGCTGAGGCCGAATATCGTTTGGTTTGGAGAAATGGTACCGTTGATAGAGGATGCCGCCAGAGAGGTGATGTCTGCCGATATATTCATGGTGGTAGGTACCTCGCTGGCCGTATATCCTGCCGCCAGCCTGCTGCATTACACTGCCGACCATGCACCAAAGTTCGTCATCGACCCTAGTCTGCCCAATCTGCCTAACCTTCCCCATTTCTACCTTTACGAAGAGCTGGCCAGCACTGGCGTGGCTAAAGCTGCTGAAAAAATCAGAGCAGAGTTTTTGTAGTATCTGAACCTTTTATCGTATAGAATTGATTGAATGTATAGACATTTAATTCGATGAAGAAAGACACAATCATTTACATATTCGATCCTTTGTGCGGCTGGTGCTATGGTTTTAGTGGCACTATTGTCGACCTGTTCAATAAAAGAAAAGAGGACTTCGACTTCGAGGTAGTGGTGGGAGGCATGATCACAGGCACCCGAATTGCGCCATTTTCTACAATGCACGGATATGTTTCCAGTGCTTACAAAAGGGTGGAAGAGATGACAGGAGCAAAGTTTGGGGAGCCTTATCTGAATGAACTGTTGCCTTCCGGAGCTTTGATGAACTCCGAGCCCCCTTCACGGGCAGTGGTTACTTTCCGCAGCTTTCTGCCTGACCAGGTGGTACCTTTTGCCCATGCACTGCAAAAGAAGCAGTACCTGGAAGGCCGTGATTTCGCAGACAATACGGTTTACGAAGAGCTGGCTGTTCAATTTGGACTAGACCCAAAAGCCTTTATCGAAAAGTTTGAGTCGGAAGAAATGAAATACCAAACCGCACAGGATTTCCAGTGGAGCAATAGCGCAGGCGTGAAGGGATTCCCAACAGTAGTGTTGAAAAACGACCAGGGATACTATTTGATATCGAACGGTTTCAGACCTTTGGATGAAGTCGAGAAAGTGATTGAAACCATTCAAGGCATGGCGAAAGAGGCATAGTCTCGATTGAAACGACTACAAAAGTTTGACGGTTCTTGGGAACCTTATGCTAATCAATCACCGCCCAACTTACTATCTCTTTCTTTAGTAGCGGCAGGTGTCTTGTGACTATCGACCAAATGATGGAATCATCGATATCATCATAAGCATGTATAATCCTGTTTCTCATACTTATAATTTGATGAGCATGATTTATTTCGTTGTTGCCTGATTCCTTTAAAAATTTATTGACCGCTTCGCCAATAATTCCGAGATGACGTTCGACCGCCGCCCTTGTTCTTGTATCTTTTTCATAGGCAGCAAAGGAGGCGACATCTATCGTGAACTGTTCGATAAGAAGGATCGATTTAAAAATATCAGATAAGAACTTTTTCTCTCTCTCGGTCATATACGAGCTTCTTTGTCCGATCAATATTGGCTTTGAGAATGGGGTTCCTAATTGAATTCTCAGTCAGCAGGTCTACCCTTCTTTTAAAGAACTCCTCAAACTTGTCCCAAAGAGAAAGCAAAGCTTCGCCTCGATCGGCAGGATCGTCAATATCAAGAGAAACGACGATGTCAATATCGCTTTTTATAGGGTCAAATTTGTCGGTAATAGACGAGCCGAAAGCATAAATCTTTATCACGTTATGCGCCCTGCACAACTCAATAAATTCTGTTTCACGTTCTTTCATTAAGGATATTATATCCATAGTCAAATATACTTAAAAATTCGGATGTCGTAGCTGCGTGGCTTACGATCTAAAAAAGAGAGCTACACCCATGCTCTATCCCCTGACAGACCGGATCAATATTTCCCACTGCAAGGTGTGGTTCCTGACAACCCCAAAGCGGCAGGTTCTTTAAACCACACGCCCATTGCTCTCGTCTTTTTCTTTCCTACCTTCGAGCCATGGCAAACAATCCCCTTAATGTAGGTCTGATCGGCTTCGGAATAGCCGGCCAGGTATTTCATGCACCCATCATCGTCAGTGTGCCCGGGCTCCACCTCCATAAGATCCGTGAGTCGAGGCCAGGTAATATTGCTCTGGCCAATCAGCGGTTTCCTCAAGCCACAGTGGTGGCAGATGTCGAAGACCTTTTCAAAGACCCTGCCATTGACCTAATTGTGGTGGCGACGTCAAATACCTCTCACTTTGAGCTGACCAAACGAGCCCTGGAGGCCGGTAAGCATGTGCTGGTGGAAAAGCCGTTTACCATTACCTCTGCTGACGCCGATGAGCTGATTGCTATAGCGAAAAAATATAATCGTGTTCTCACCGTGCACCACAACCGACGGTTCGATGGCGACTTCAACACAATAAGAAAGATTATCAAGGAGGGCTTGTTGGGCACTATTGTAGAAATGGAAATCCACTACGATCGGTTCCGCAACTACCTGAAGCCCAATGCGTGGAGAGAAGAAGATTTGCCTGGCTCCGGCATTTTGTACGATCTGGGCTCGCACCTGATCGACCAGGCACTTACCCTATTCGGAATGCCCAAAGAGGTATCAGCTTTTACAGCCCACCAAAGAGCCGGCTCCAAAACGGTGGATAATTTTGAAGTAATCCTGCATTACCCTGCACTGAAGGTGACCCTAAAAGCCGGCATGCTGGTAAGAGAGTCTGGCTATAGGTTCGTAATTTATGGTGACCAGGGTACGTTCGTGAAAAGCGGCATTGATGTGCAGGAAGAAGCATTGAAGGCCGGAAAGATTCCCTCTGAAACACCTAACTGGGGAGTGGAACCGGAAGAGATCTGGGGCAAGATCAACACGAATTACAAAGGCATGCATATGATAGCCAAAATAGAATCAGAGGTGGGTGACTACCCGGGGCTGTACGCTAATGTGCGGGATGCCATCAATGGGATCGGCAGACTTGAAGTCACAGCCGGGCAGTCCAGAGATGTGATCCGCATCATAGAGCTGGCCATGCAAAGCGCCACCGAGAAAAAAACTGTAGCGGTCTAATAATGGTGAATGTCCATTGTGATCCTCTATTGGGACATCAGCATCCCTTTCCTCACCAGCGTCATGTCGACCCCGAGGTACGAGGGAGACATCCCCTGGGTGATAGCAGTGATTTGACCCAGATCAAGGAGACTCCGTTCCACGTCGGCCCCACTACGCTGCGAAGTCACCTTACATTAAAATGGCCAGTGTCTCCACTGGCCATTTTTATTAGAAGCTTGTCAATTATCTGTAAGGGCACCCAGCTTTAGCTAGTTTAAACATCGTTTTTCCTCGTGTCTTCACGGGCATTGCCAGACGCTACACCTGCACCGTCTTCCATCTGCCTCTTCTGAAAATGATCACCCCAATGATCGCAAGCAGAGAGTGAGCCACTGCAATGGCCCAGAAGACTCCTGAAGGCCCCCACTCCATCGTCACTGCCAGCCAGTAAGCAAATGGAATCTGGAAGATCCAGAAAACAAAAATATTGATCACAGACGGCGTTTTCGTATCACCAGCACCATTAAATGCCTGGATCAACACCATGCCATAGGCAAAAAACACATACCCCAGACATATAATCTGAAGGCTTTGCGTCCCAAAGCTTACTACGGCCTCATCCGGTGTAAATACGGCAATCACTTCTTCAGCGAAGATCAGGAAAACAGCTCCTACAATCCCGAGAAAGATCACGTTGATCAATGCAGTTCGCCAAACAGAGGTCTCCGCCCTGTCGGGTTTCAAGGCCCCCAGGTTTTGTCCCACCAGCGTACCAGCCGCATTGGCAAGCCCCCACGATGGCATAAGGGTAAACACCAACACCCTGAAGGAAATCGTGTAACCAGCCAGGGCCGACTCACCAAACAGCGACATCACCCTCATCAGAAATATCCAGCTGGCTGACTCAATCAGGAACTGACCTACCCCTCCAATGGAAACCTTGACCATATTTTTCAAGATATCCCATTTAACAACCAGAGACCTGACTGTTATTTTGATTCTGGAATTACCCCTGAAAAGGTGATACACCTGAAACACTACACCAATAGACCGGCCCGTGGTGGTGGCAATGGCGGCTCCCTCCACGCCCATGGCAGGTATTGGCCCAAAGCCAAAAATAAACAGAGGATCCAATACGCAATTGATGCTGTTAGCGAGCAAAAGCGCCCACATGGCAATGCTTGCGTCACCAGCGCCACGGAAAATAGCGTTGATCAAAAAGATCAGCATCAGTGACACATTCCCGAGGAAAATCCATCGGGTATAGCCATATCCCTCGGCAATCAGCTCGGGACTGCCTCCCATTATCTGAAGGATCTCCCGGGCATAAAAAGCGCCAGCCAGACCGATAACAAGTGCAAATGAGAGTCCGAGAATTACAGCCTGCACTGCTGCCACAGAGGCTGCCTGAGGGTTTTTCTCCCCAATACGCCGGGCTACGGTAGCAGTAGCCGCCATACTCAATCCAACGGCCACTGAATAAACAATCATCATCACAGATTCAGTGAGACCGACGGTGGCTACTGCGTTGACGCTTACTTTGCTTACAAAGAATACGTCGACCACAGCAAAGATTGACTCCATGCTCATTTCAATGATCATTGGAATCGACAACAGAAAGATGGCTTTATTAAGATTGCCTTCGGTAAAATCCTGCTCGCCGCCTTTTAAAGCTTCGAGAAAATAGCGCAAATATTTGCGTAGGGAATAGTATAGTGATGTCATTACTTGTCAAGAATTAAAAAAAGAAATGTGAAAAAGGAAAAATAGTGACCAGGGGTGGTCTACCCATAAAAGCGGATTAAGCCTTCGAGGGAATGGTATCACAGATTCGATTTCGTGTGATACAAAGGGTCACAATATCCTTGACGAGTTTCATAATGGGTACAATGTTAGGGAGTTTTTTCGAAAGGCGAAAAAGAAAGTTGATAAAAGTGGGGAGTGGAGGAGTGGAGGAGTGGAGACGGGAGACGGGAGACGGAAGACTGAAGCTGACCCATTGACACTGACCATCCCTAAAGGGAGCCAAAGGATCACCACCATCATGCAAGACCGGTTTAGCATCAGTTGCCGTTTGCTCTCTGCTCACTTTCGTCACAAGTCTGAGTGTCTGAATATCCGAATATCGTGTACTTTCGACTCCGGTCTCCGGTCTTCTTCCTCCCGTCTCACCTCCCCTTTCCTTTCTCCCCTGCCCTTCCTATCTTTTCACGCATGAACATTGACCTGAAAGGCCTGCTGGCCTCCAAGCGCCTATTTATCATCCTGGGGCCGGGCCTCTTCATTTTGCTGCTGCTCTTTGGTGGGCCAGCTGACATGGAGCCAAAAGCCTGGACAGTTGTGGCCTGCACCGTATGGATTGCTCTTTGGTGGCTCACCGAAGCCGTGCCCATCGCCATCACCTCCCTCCTGCCTATTTTGCTCTTCTCCGCTACCGGCGCCATGCCAGTGTCCTCGGTAACAGGTTACTACTCCAACAATATCATTTACCTGTTCATTGCCGGCTTCATCATTGCCCTGGCCATGGAAAAGTGGAACCTCCACCGGCGCATTGCACTCAATATCATCAAGCGCACTGGCACCAACCAAAAACAGATTCTATTGGGCTTCATCCTGGCAACGGGCTTCCTCTCCATGTGGATCTCCAACACAGCCACCACCATGATGATGCTCCCTATTGCCCTCAGCATCATCGACCAGCTGGCGAAGCTGCTCAACAAGCCCGGCGATTCCACCTCCTCTCATTTCGGCAAAGCACTCGTTATTTCCATCGCCTACGCAGCTTCCATAGGTGGAATAGCCACTATTGTAGGCACGCCTACCAATCTCATATTTGTGGAAGCAGCAGGCCAGTTCTATGGTACCGAAATCCCATTCGATCTGTGGTTTTTCTACGCTCTCCCACTTACGATACTTTTGGGTGCCTTCCTTTGGTGGGACCTCAGCCACCGGGCATTTAAACTAAGCAGCATTAAAGTAAAGGGCTCCAAAGAAATCATTGACGGCGAACTTCGGCAATTGGGCGCTATGGGCTACGAGGAGCGCTGGGTGATGGTGATTTTCTCTTTTGTGGCCATCGCCTGGATTTTCAGGACCTACCTGATCGCTCCTATCTTTCCTGGAATCAACGATACCAGTATTGCGCTGATCGGCGCCACTGTCCTTTTTCTGGTGCCAGGCCGACAGACCAAAGGAGAAATGATCATGGACTGGCAAACTGCCAAGCGATTGCCCTGGGAAGTAATCCTTTTGTTCGGCGGTGCCTTCTCGGTGGCAGGCAGCTTCCAGGAAACCGGCCTTACTGCCTGGATCGGTGGACGGCTCACACTATTAGAAAACGTGCATCCGTTGCTGATGCTACTCATCGTGGTGGCGCTGGTGAATTACCTCACGGAGCTTACCCAAAACATGGCCACCTGCACCCTGATGCTGCCCATTCTGGCAGGACTGGCACAGGCCATTGGCGTGCATCCGTACGGCCTGATGGTGCCTATGACCATCGCTTCCTCATGCGCTTTTATGCTGCCTGTGGCCACAGCGCCCAACGCTATTGTGTTTGGATCGGGCACGCTGCAAATGAAGGACATGGTGAGGGCTGGCGTTTGGCTCAATATTTTCGCTACGGTGCTCATCAGCGTTTACACCTACTATGTGCTGCCCGCCATTTGGGGATTTGATTTTAACAGCTTTCCGGAGGCATTCGTGAAATAACAATGTGGTTGTGGCGGGTGTCTTCACTTTTTGTCGTGGCAGGTGTCTTCACCGCCACCTAACCCGTTTTGCCAGGTGTCTTCACCGTCGTCTAATACCTGCTCTTCAACCCTTCCCAATTTTCGGCGGCTACCTCAATATACTTTTCCGGATCGGCTCTCCACATTTCCTGCACCCGTTCATTGTAATTGAGGTAGAGCTTACCTTGGTGAATCGTCCAGCAATTGGGATCAGTATGGATTTTGTAGCCATTGTGGGTGCCATAGGCACAAAAGCCACCAAACTGTGGAGCAAACTTTTCCGGGTGAGCGGCGAACTCGTCTCTATTGGCAGCACTGTTGAAATACCATTTCGCTCCATGCCAAACATGTACGAACTCCTTTTTCCCCTCTGCCGGCTGTCCATTTTGAAAATAGGCCACAGCATCGTAGCCGTTGATAGCCCCTTTGGAATTGTGGAATACCGCCCCCCTTTTCCTGCGCAAAGCGGACATCAATAACTCGAACCGAAGAGAAAGAGAGGCCATGAGCGTTATTGTTCTTTTAACGGACAGTGATTTTAAAACAAAAAACCCGAAATTGGATCAACGCAAACCTACTTCTTTCGAAATGAACTACAACAAATCCTTTGCCGTGTCCCGCCGTTCTTTCCTTCAAAAGGCGGGACTCACAGGATTGGCACTGCCTCTCGCTGGTCATCAGCTTTTCAGTAATAACACAACGTCCCTCTCCTCACCTGCACCTTTTATTAGCACCAACACCATTAGGATGCACAAAGTGGCGGTTTTCTCCAAAGCCCTGCAGTGGACGGAGCTGAATCAAATGGCGGATATGGTGGCCGAAAGCGGCATCGATGGACTTGACCTGACCGTGCGCCCCGGCGGCCATGTGGAGCCGGAGCGGGTAAAAGACGATCTGCCCAAGATAGCCGAAGCCATGAAAAAGGTGGGCAAGGAGATTGTGATGATGACCACAGCGATTGGCGGAGCCGACGAGCCTTACACCAAAGACATCCTCACCACAGCCCGACAGCTGGGTATCGGGTTTTATCGCATGAACTGGTACAGCTACGACAAGCTGCAAAGTATAGACGATAACCTCCAGGCCTTTGTGAAGCGCATGGCAGCTTTGGCCGAAATGAACAAAGCCAGCAATATCAAAGCTGGCTACCAAAACCACGCTGGCACGGGCTTCGGCTCGCCGGTGTGGGACCTGGTGCAGGTGCTCCGGCAGGTCAACTCTCCCTGGGTAGGCAGCCAATACGATATCCGTCATGCCGTGGTAGAAGGCGCCAACTCCTGGCCACTGGGGTTTGATCAGGTACAACCCTTTATAAATACGATTGTGATGAAGGATTTTTACTGGAGCAAAAACAACGGCAAATGGAGTGTGACCAATGTGCCGCTGGGGGAAGGCATGGTGGATTTCAAAGCTTACAAAGACAAAGTGGCAACCTTGTCGCCGGTGTTGCCCATCACCATACACCAGGAATACGACCTGGGAGGAGCCGAGCATGGCAACCGCAAGGCCAACATCACCGAAGCCCAAATGCTGGCAGCGATGAAGAAAGACCTGGCCTTTGTGAAAAACAATATTTAATCTACTACTATGGCTAAACCACAAAAATTCACTTTCGATGCCGTTATTCAAAAGCATGGAGACATAGATGCAGCCTATGTTGAATTTCCATACAGCACCGAAGAGGTGTTTGGAAAAAAGGGTCAGGTAAAAATTGTGGCGGTATTCGACGGCAAGGTGACCTACCGGGGGAGCCTTGCCAATATGGGCTTGGGTTTCCACATGCTGGGCCTTACCAAAGCCGTACGCAACGACCTGGGTAAATCCTTCGGCGAGAAGGTCTCGGTGGAGCTACAGGAAGACACCGCTCCCAGGGTGGTGGAAGTACCAGCCGACGCTGCCCAACTGCTGGCAGACAACCCTAAGGCCGCCGCCTTCTACGAAAAACTTTCCTACACCGACAAGAAAGAGTACATCCGCTGGATTGAATCCGCCAAGCGGGAAGACACCCGGCAAAACAGGCTGGTGGCTTTTATTGAAAAGCTATCCGTAGGGAAAAAGTTGGTGGATAAGTAAGAAAGGACATGCTCCCGAAAGACGTCTTATATAATGTAATTTCCAGGATAGCACCCGTTCCAGAAGAGGAGCTCGACAAGCTTTTCGGTTTATGCCATAGCGTGGAGCTAAAGAAGGGAAGCTTATTTGTCGCAGCTGGCGACATCCCCAATAAATTCGGCATTGTGGTATCTGGCTTGTTTCGCTACTACTACCTTCAAGAGGGGGGCAATGAGTTTACCAAGGGGTTCTTTTCTGAAGGCAGCTTTCTAAGCTCTTACAGTGCGACAATAGCTGGCACACCTTCCCATTTCAGCATCGAAGCACTTGAAAATTCAGAAGTGCTTGTTTTTGACTATGGCAAATGGGAGGCACTTCGAGCCGGACACCCAGGCTGGAACGAGTTTCTGATCACAGTGCTGGAGGAAGCCTTTACGAAGAAGGAAACCCGAGAAAGAGAGTTTTTGCTTTTTGATGCTGAAGAACGATACCGGTTGTTCCTGAAAAGATACCCCGGACTGGAAAAGAGAGTCAGGCAGCATGTTATCGCTTCCTATCTCGGCATTACCAATGTGGCGCTAAGCAGGGTAAGAAGAAAAATGGGCGTGTTAACATAGGTTAATGCATGTGCCGCCGTGTTCCATTTGCTTTGTTAAAAAAAGTAAAGATGGAACTGATCAACAACACAGTGCTGATTACAGGTGGTAGCTCTGGAATAGGACTTGAGCTTGCGCTGCAGCTAGCTAGAAAAGGCAACAAAGTGCTTATTTGCGGAAGATCGGCCGACCGGCTGGAAAAAGCAAAAAACCTTGAACCAGCACTCAACATATTTGCCTGCGACATATCGACCATCGAAGGACGCACTTCGCTAGTCAATTGGGTAAAACAAAATCACTCCGACTGCAATGTCCTCGTCAACAATGCCGCTGTTGTTCATAACACCAGCTTTTACGAAGATGAAAGCATGGTTGAAAAAGCAGCACTGGAAATTAGCACTAACCTGCTTGCGCCTATCGCTTTGAGCAAAATGTTCTTGCCGATCATCGAACAGCATTCCGGATCGACCATCATCAATATCACTACTGGTTTAGCCTTTACCCCACGGATGGACTACCCCATTTACAACGCCACCAAAGCAGGCCTCCACTCCTTTTCTCAGGTATTGAGAGAGCAGCTAATGCGTAACGACATCGGTGTAGCAGAAGTGATGATGACGGTAGTAGACACTCCCTGGCACAATGGCCATCCACCCAAAATAGCCATTTCCCCGACAGAAGCGGTGACTGAAATGATAAAGAAACTTGAAAAGGGGCAGAAAGAAATCAAAATTGGCAAGGTAAAGCTGCTGTATCTGCTGTCGAGGTTGGCCCCGGCATTTGCCTTTAGGAAGATCAATGGGTTGAAGTAATTTGACTTTGGCGTTGTCCCCTTGCAAGCCTGCCTCCCAGCGCCACATGCGTACTGCATGGACAAACGAAGCTATTCATGATTAAAAAAAAAGACGGCTCGAATTTTTCTGTTGCAACAAATAAACAACCTCCTCGTCCCCACCTCATAACTCCGCTCTCGGAACTCTGCACCTCTCCGTCGCATCTTTTTACTCCGAATTCGATGTTCGGAGGTGCGGCGTCGCAGGTAAAAGGTTCAAACTAGCATCTTTTTGCTCGGCATTCGAAGCTATTTACTCCCTCATCGCATCTTTTTGCTCCGGCTTCGCACCTTTTTGTTCCGGTGTCGGTGCCCGGAGCTCCGACTCCGATGCTTTTTACACCGATCGCCCATATCGGAAGTGGGGGTACCCACCTCTGAAGTGGGTAGGGGTGCTTCTGAGGTGGGTACATTAGCCTTGCCATTTTTGAAACTTTCTGTCACGGGACAGACCAAGGGGAAAAATAGCTATTAAAGATAGCTATTCCTATCTTCACAAATACCAGCTTTTTTATTGTACCTTTTTTAGACTGCTTCCTTAACCAACCCAACCATGAAATTGTCATTTTCTAGCTGGCGATCGTCCGTTGCTGCGTCAATATTATTAATCACCATTATTTTCTGTCAATGTAGCCAAAAAGCCGAGCCAGGTTCGGAGGCCCATATTCGGAACGTCACTTCCGCCATTGACGACAAGTACCTGACGAAAGCAGATGCCAGCCCAGGTAACTGGGTAACTTATGGTAAAAACTATGCTGAAGACCGATTTAGCCCCCTCAACCAAATCAATAAAAAAAATGTTGGGCGACTTGGCCTTGCCTGGTCACTGAACCTTGGCACCACCCGTGGTATCGAAGCTACTCCACTTGTAGTCGACGGAGTGATGTTCCTGACTGGTCCCTGGAGTGTGGTATATGCCGTGGATGTGAGAACGGGTAAAAAAATCTGGACTTACGACCCTGAAGTGCCTCGCAGTACGGGGAAAAAAGGCTGTTGTGATGTAGTAAACCGGGGGTTGGCCATGTACAAAGGAAGTTTGTTTGTCGGTACCTTCGATGGCCGGTTGATCTCGCTTGATGCCGCTACCGGCAAGCCACTTTGGGAGAAGCTTACTGTGGACACCACTAAATACTACACCATCACGGGTGCGCCCAGAGTAGTAAAAGGCAAAGTAATTATTGGTAATGGCGGTGCTGAGTACGGCGTCCGAGGCTATATTACGGCTTATGACGCCCTAACGGGCGAACAGGCCTGGAGATTTTATACCGTTCCAGGTGATCCATCAAAGCCTTTTGAGTCGAAAGCTATGGAAATTGCAGCTAAAACCTGGTCAGGTGAGTGGTGGAAATACGGAGGCGGCGGCACCGCCTGGGAGGCCATGGCCTTCGACCCCGAATTGAACTTGTTTTATCTCGGCACGGGCAATGGTTCACCCTGGGATTGGTTTCACCGAAGCAATGGTGAAGGTGACAACCTCTTTTTGTCGTCGATTGTGGCGATCAATCCTGACAATGGGGAGTATGTATGGCATTACCAAACTACGCCGGGTGATACCTGGGACTACACTGCTACCCAGCAGCTGATTCTTGCCGATTTGGAAATAGAAGGTCAAAACAGAAAGGTGGTGATGCAGGCTCCAAAAAATGGCTTTTTCTACGTCCTTGACAGAATCACCGGAGAGCTGCTATCTGCAGAACCTTACACCTACATGAACTGGGCCACACATGTCGACAAAACCACCGGCCGCCCTGTAGAAACTGACTTTAGCAGGTACAAGGAAAAAAACACGGTCATTTCACCGGGGCCCAATGGCGGTCACAACTGGCACCCGATGGCATACAATGCTACGACTGGCCTGGTGTATATTCCTGCTCATATCAATAATCACTTTTATGGCCACGACTCCAACGGAGCCACAGGCACAAAACTGATTTCCACATTTGTCGATGGCCTGGACATACGATTTGATCCTTCTTCGCCGGAAAATATGCATACAGGACATTTGCTGGCCTGGAACCCAAGTACTCAAAAAGCAGCCTGGGTTGTGAAATATGAAGGAACCAATCCGTTCCAGGGTCCGGTTAATGGTGGGGTGGTGACCACTGGCGGTGGTCTTGTGTTCCAGGGCACGGGCGATGGCAGATTGTTTGCCTATGATGCAGCAGATGGAACTCAGCTTTGGGAGCATGAATTGGGAGGCGGCGCCGTGGCTCCACCCATTACTTACCTCGTAGACGGTGTGCAATATGTATCTATCGCTGTAGGTTGGGGTGGTGGGCCTCCCGCACTCTGGAACAGATTTACCGATGATATATACCCAGGTACTATATTCAGCTTTGCGCTGGATTCAATTCAGTCTTTCCAAGCTAAAGGAGTTGGCAGAAGAACCGAGCTAATTGATCTGGAAGTAACCGCAACTGCCGACCAAATCAAACGAGGGCAGCAAATATACGGCGCCAACTGTCTGGGTTGCCATGGCCCCATGGGAACAAAAGGGGGATCCATTCCCAGCCTGGTATATTCAGCAGAAGGCACCTTTGGTATCATTGAAGATATTGTATTGAAAGGCATTTTCTTACCGAAGGGCATGCCTGATTTTAGTGGGAGATTAAGTGCGGAGGACGTGAGTGATATTAAAAACTACCTACTGAGTTCTGCTAAAGTGATGAAGGAACAAGGGAATTGAGAGACGTTAAGCTGACGATCATACTGTACGGAATTATCGCTTCGTAATCCTCGCCAGGTACTGGTCGCTTTCGTCAGTATGCAGTATTTCTACTGTCAAACCCATTTCGGCAACAATCCGGGCAAGCGTGTCCTGGTCGACATACACCCAGTCGAACCAGTCGCCTTTTTCTCCTTTGTATTCGTACTGAAAGCTAATCTCACCATAGTAGCCCTCCGGTTTGGGAATGCTTAGCTCGTAGAGATAGCCGATATCTGAAGAGTCGACCAGGATTTGCCCCCCTTTCTTCAGCAGCTTCATGCAACGCTCAAGCAGTGGCTTCACGCCCGCCAATTCACCCGCCAGGCCCAGTCCGTTCATAAGCATCAACACGGTGTCGTACTTTCCCCTGTGGGTGCGGTAGTCCTCACTGATTACCTGCCCCACTCCCGATTGCTTCATTACCTCCACACACCCCGGTGAATTCTCCAGAGCGTAAACATCAAACCCACGTGAGGCCAGAATAAGAGAATGCACACCGGCACCAGCTCCCAAATCGAGTACTTTACCTTTGCACTCAATCAAGGCAAGCAGGTCGAGCACGCTCAGGTCTTCCTCTTCCCTGAAGAAAACCTCCACAGGCATCTCTTCCGAGCTTCCGTAGGAAGTGTGCAGCATTAGCGGGCTGTATGCTTTGCCCTGGTAGTAGTCAACGATGGCCTGGCCGTGGATGTCTTTCAATGGGTGAGAGATAATTGGAAGGCAAATATTGTACGAAAAAATACAAATTCTAAATGTTGTAAGTGGCGGGCACCACATCGGGGGTTGAGACTGGAAGTCAAGCAAAGTGCGTGTAGCTTTTCGCTACCTATTGAATTGTCACGGTTAGTCTGTCACCGTCATCTTAAATTGATACAAACAGACAGAGGTCCCCAGTCTTCCGCCTTCATCTGTTACCTTTTCTGCAAACGAAAGATTGAGAAAACCGTCTCGATCCATTTCTACGCCTACCGAAACACTGTCGTCCCGGTCGATGACAAATAGAGAATCACGTATACTCTCCTGCCTTATTTTCCAAAGACCACTTTCCTTCCACACCATTTGAGAGTCTTTATAGATGGATGTATCAGGCACACCTGTAGTCACATATCTACCGCCTGTGTTATCCCCTGTAAACGTAACCCCGAAATTGTGCCAATTGGAAATGAGGCTGTGACTACCACAATAACGAGATCCTTCTTCAAGGCTTACCCACTTCGTGTTCAGAAAACTCCAGAGCTTAACAGGTATCGGAATTTCTTCTTCTTTCTGTCCGCAGAAAGAACATTTGGCCACTAAAACAAATATGAAAGCTCGCTTCATACCTGAAAGCTTAAACCGCCTGAAAAGAATCCCCGGCCACCACGTGTGTTGTCTTGAGTCCGGGAAACTTCTTGTTCATCCAGCCCACCAGGTATTTCATACCGGGCTCTTCGCTGCGCTGGTGGCCTAAAATGATAAGGGCCTTTCGGATACCTGCTGTCTGTGCATCCCGCACATACTCTGCTGTTTCCCATTCGTTGATCTCTCCCACTACCAGCAGCTCAATGTCCTCTTTGCTCAGCATGCTGATCTGGCTGGTGCCGCCCGAGGCCCCGAGCCGCAGGCCTACTTTACTCGCTTTCATAGCGGCATCCCCAACGATAAACGGCCGCTTCAAGTCCAGTTTTTTCTTTAACTCCAAAGCAATGTCTTTCACCGACGCACTTGGTAGCGTTAGCAGATTGGGCTTTTCACTGTCCTTGCTCTGGTATTTCTTCCAGTCGGTTTCTTCAAGGAAACCTTCGGTGATGCCATCGGGGCGATGGCGGTGCCAGTAGTCGTGGAAGCGCCATACTACAATACCATTGTCGGCAATCAGCTTTTTCTTGTATTGGTATACAGGGTCATTTTCCAGCCAATCAGTATTGTCGAGGTGGTTGTAGAAAGTGGGCTCGTGGCTGATGATGAAGTTGGCACCCAGACTGGCCGCCTTTTTGATCACCTCAGCATTGTCCATGAAGGTGGTCACCACCCCAGTACACTTTTGCGAGCCATCTCCCTGCTTGATAGTGTCCACCGTTTGATCCAACTTTCCGCCAGGGATGGTGGCGATGATCTGATCGATGACCTGCTGAATGGTGAGGTCTCCCTGCACGGGCGTTGGGTTGGCCCAGGTAGAAAAGGCACCCGTGCCCAGTAATGTAGCTCCAGCAACGGAGGCGGTAGTGTTTTTAAGGAAAGTTCTTCTGGTGTTCATGGTGTTTGCCGCTAATTTCTATAAAAATTAAATTTCAAAAGCCCCACTGTCCCGGACCTAAAGGGTGTGGGGCATCAACAACTATTTGCCTCTAAACATACAGTATGTCCCAAACGCACTAATTTGCGAGAGGCCAGCTTCGATTTTTCCAAAGCAAATGTCGTGGCTGAAACGCTTTCGATTCCTTTATGATCAGGGTAAAACGAAGGCTTTGAAAATTCTCTCGCTTTACCTCCGCCCAAAGGGAACCAAGAGAATTTCCAAGACCAATCATTCTCCCCTACTTTATAAAATTCCACTCCTTCCTATACTCCCTCGACAAATAGCCATTGGCTTCGGCGTCGCCTATGAACTGCTCCTTTTTAGCATTCCACTGTAGCGGTCTTCCCAGCCGATAGCTAATCAGTGCCAGGTGCATGGGCATCGTCATCGCCCTGGCATATTCCAGGTTAGACTCCGGCTGCGTTCGTGCCTTTACAGCATCCACAAAGTTTTGCTGATGGCCAGGGGAACGCACAATGGTTTTGGGCACCTCCGGAATGTCCTTTACTGTTTCGCCATTGATAGTGATCTCCATTGAGCCATAATCGCAAATAAGTGTGCCTTTGCTGCCCTCAAAGTAAGCACCGATGCCTCTGTCCTTGGCTCCTGGTACGTTAGGCGGCTCGGTGGTCCAGTAGAGCTTCAGTCCGTCAAATTGCATCTCTGCATCCAGCCATTTGGGCGCATCGGCAATGCCTTCGGGCTTTTCGCCTTTGGCCGACACAGAAGTCAATCCTTTTGGCTCAATCGACCACCAGACAATGTCAGCAATATGGCACCAGAAATCAGCAAAGACACCGCCTGAGTAGTCCATGAAGTAGCGGTAAGTGAAATGTGTTCGTTCTTTGATATAAGGCACTTTGGGAGCCGGACCAAGCCACATGTCGTAGTTGAAAGTACTCGGTGGCGTGGAAGGACTTGGATTACCCAGGTCTGGTGCCCCGCCTGTTTTCCATAGGCGAACGGTATGCACATCGCCAATAGCGCCAGATTTGATAATCTCTGCCACCCGATGGTAGTTGTCGCCAGCATGTATCTGCGTACCCAGCTGGAATATCTTCTTTTCCTTTTTCAGGGTTTTGAGCATGATCTGTCCCTCGGCGATATCATAGGACAATGGCTTTTCGCCATACACATCTTTACCAGCCTGGAAAGCCATCGTAGCAATTTGCGCATGCCAGTGGTCGGGGGTAGCCACGGTGATGGCGTCTATTTCTTTATCGTCGAGAATCTTGCGAAAGTCGCCATACAATTTGGCTTTCGTATTTGGCACAAGGCCCTGCAACGTTTTAAAGGTGGAGTTGAGGTGTTCTTCGTCCAGGTCGCAAAGCGCCACAATGTCCACTTCAGGCAGCTTTGCAAACCAGTTCATGTGGTTGTTACCCATGCCGCCCAGGCCGATATGAGCTACCCGTAGCTTGTCACTGGGAGCGGCTTTGGAAATGAGATTGGGCAGAATAGTGAGGCCAAGCGCTCCTGCGGCGGATTTGGTGAGAAAGGATCGTCTGTTCAGTGAGTTCATGTAGGTGGTGTTTCGGTGTATCGTAAGGTAGTGATAGAAGACCGAAGACGGAAGACCGGAGACGGGAGTGGCTACATTATTTGACGAATAGGTTGGAAGACGGAAGACCGGGAGCAGAAATGGCTACATGACATCTAACTTTCTTTATTTTACTTTTGACCTAAAAGCAATCATCATATTCATAAGATTGAAGGAGAAATCATAAAGAACTTTAAACTCATCAAGCGAGATGTAGTTTCTTCTTTTTGCCTTGTGAATGCAGGTGATCACCTCAGCAAGCGATCGAATGGAATAGCCTGTAAACTTCTTCAACTCTAAATTTGACTGGCCAATTGATCCTTCTGAGATATTCAAAGCAACGGAATCGCTGGCCCTTCTTATTTGAGAGCTAAGGTTATACATTTCATCTTTTGGAAACCGTAGAGTAATTTTATAGGGTCTTCTCCAAAATCCATCGCCTTTTGCCAGATAATCAGCTTCTCAAATTTGAATCGAGCTTCCTCCATTTTAGCTTATATGAGTTTACATAAATTTCTTTCTCTGTCTGTTTCTTGTCTTCCGTCTCTAAGCCACAAATCTTCCGTCTCCCTTCTTCCTCCCTTCTTCCGTCTCCGGTCTTCCGTCTTCCGTCCTAACCCCTACTCCATATAGAAAACTTCTGCGAGCCCCACCGAAACCGGCGAATTATCCTCATTCGTTTCCATAATATCCGCCATATAGGCCCACCATTTCCGTACGATAGGATTTTGCCCCAGGTTCTGCGAACCACCAGCACCACTCACACTTTGCACGGCAAACAGCGTATTAGTCTCCTCATCCAGGAAGATGGAATAGTCTGATACACCGGAATCACTTAGCAGCTGCTTCAGCTCGGGCCAGATTTCGTCATGTCGCTTCTTGTACTCAGCAGCAAAGCCAGGCTTCAGCTTCATTTTAAATGCTCTCTTCATCGTTACTCGTTACTTCCCAGTCAAATAACCCATGTCCATCAGCCAGTCGGCCATGCGCTGTGGCCAGCCCCTTAAGCTGATAAACTCCGACCGGTATCCCATATTGAAGGCGTGCGCACCTTTTGCATACACATGAGCCTCAACAGGCCGCTTGGCCTGGCGGTACTTAAGCAGCAGGCTCATCACAGGCTCTGAGCAGCAATCGTCGTTGGTTGCCACCACCATAAAAACAGGCGGTGCATCGGCGGGCACTGTTGCAGGAATACCCAGCGGCCCCGGATACACCAGCATCTGGAAGTCGGGCTTTCCATTTACCTTATCGATAGGATCTTTAGCGCTGGAGTCGCCTTTACCATCGCCGTAAGCCACCCACGACACTACTTCGCCACCGGCCGAAAAGCCCATGATTCCGATACGCTCCGGATTAACGCCAAACTCTTTTGCACGACTTCTGACGGTTCGCAACGCCCGGTAAGCATCCTCTTTGGCTTCCTTCCCAACCGTGTAAGGGGAATTCTCTTCTCTTGCCAGGCGATATTTCAGCACAAAGGCGGTAATGCCCAGCGAGTTAAGGAAATCCGCTGCCTCTTTTCCCTCTCCATTGTACACAAGGGTTCGGTGGCCTCCACCGGGACAAATAAGCACGGCCGTGCCATTGGCCTTGTCTTTGGGCGGATAGTAAACCGTGATGGAAGGATTATGAACATTCTTGACCCACCAGTCCTTGGCCTCCTCGGGCTGGTCTTTAAGGTTTTCGAAGCCAGGGGCGCCATTAGGCCACAGGTACATTTGCTTGCCCGGTTCCTGGGCAAAAACTACGATACAGGCAAGCAGTAAGCCTGCCAGAGTAAACACTTTCTTCATTTTAAGTAGATTTAAAAAAGAATAAAAACCTCGATAATATCTTCAGTTTACAAAATCCATTTGGCCAGCACCTCACCCACAAAATAGGCAAAAGCCGCTGCCAGACCACCCAGCGCCAAAGTCTGGATGATGCTTTTCATTTTATTGATATTAGTAACGACTCCCCTCAAGTAACCGACGAGAATAAGCGACAGACCAGTACCCACGCATGAGATAGGGAAAAGTGCCGAGGGGCTCACCTCTGTAAACATAGCCACCACATAGGCCATTAACGGAATAAAGCCTACCACGTTAAAGCTGATAAACGTAGCGACGGCAGTGCTCAATGGCGACTTACTTTCTCGAGTCATCTCCAGCTCTTCCTTCATCATCGTATCCACCCACACCTTCTTGTCTGAGATAATTGTGGCTACGACATCTTCCAGTAATTTTCCTTTGAAACCTTTTGCCTCATAAATTTCTCTGATCTCCTCAATTTCCTTCTCCCTCAGGTGCTCAATCTCCCAATACTCAACCGCCTCATGCTTGTCGTAATTATCCAGGGCCGCTTTGCTCGAAAAATAATTACCCACCGACATAGAAAACCCATCGGCTATCAAGTTGGCAAAGCCAAAAATCAGCACCCAACGAATATCCGCATGGGCCCCGGCGGCGCCTGCCACTACGGCAAAGGTGGTGATGGAACCATCAATTCCACCATAGACAAACTCTGCAATGTACTCCTTGTCGAAAAAGAGCCATTTACCCTCTTTATGCAATTTAGCTTCGTTCATTTATCAAAAGTTAGCTGGCGAAAATCCCACACATTTGCCTGACCTGAATTTAAAAAACCATGACTGATAAATAAGGGCGAAGTAAAATTATTATTGTAGAGCTGACCTGTGCCCAAACCCTGGGGCATATCAATTGGGAATTCTGCGGTAAATTGGGCAATGGCATTCAATCCTATGTTTGACTCCAGTGCCGATGTCATCCACCAGCCAACATTCCTCTTTGCTGCCAGGTCTATCCATTCTCTGGTTGCCATAAAGCCACCCAGCAGCGAAGGCTTCAGCACAATAAACTGGGGCTTAATAAAATCAAGCAGCTCCGCTTTCATGGCCTTTTGTTCCACGCCAATCAGCTCTTCGTCAAGGGCGATGGGCACCGGCGAACGACTGCACAATACATGGTAGGCCTCCCACTGCCCTGCCTGCACGGGCTGTTCGATAGAATGAAGCTGATACTGGCTAAGCCTCTCAAGTTTCACGAGAGCCTCAGCCGGCTTGAAAGCTCCGTTAGCATCCACCCGGAGGGTGATATCGGCTGGCCCAAACTCCTTTCGAATGCCGGCCAAAATCTCACACTCAGTTTCAAAGTCAATAGCACCTATTTTTAGCTTCAAGCAGGTGTATCCTGCATCAAGCTTTTCTTTGATCTGCTTAAGCATAAAGTCTTTGTCGCCCATCCAAATAAGCCCGTTGATCGGGATAGGCAAACTGCCGGTGGTGAAGGAGTTTTTGAATATAATGCCCGATCCGCCATTCATAAAGTCAAGAAGGGCTGTCTCCAGAGCAAATCTGAGCGACGGGTAGCCTGACGGCACCAACTGATGTGCAAGGTGGAATGCATCCTCCACGGCACCAGGAGTTCTTACAGGCAGAATGTCACTCTGAAGAGTTTTGATAATGTCCGGCAGGTCATCTATATCTTCCATGCTTAGTCCCTTCAAAGGCCCAGCCTCTCCAAGGCCAAACATTTTTGGATCCGAGGGATCATACAATTTCAGGAGTATGCTGGACTTTTCCTTCAGTACGCCTCGTGAAGTGCCTGCATCAAATGTAAACTGAAGTGTGTGGGTAGTAAAATCAAGTTTTAAAGGCATGCGGGTTGATTATGTGGCTTTTTGTTAAGGACTATGGCCTGATTTCGGCTATTTTTGCCAAAAAAGGTCAATGCCTCCTCAAATTAACGTTTCCGAATATACTTATGATCTACCAGACGAAAGAATAGCCAAATTTCCTCTGGAAGACAGATCGGCATCAAAGCTACTTTTTTACAACAAAGGCACCATTGAGCACCTGCGGTTTAAAAGTATCCCGAGCCTGCTTCCTGAAAACACTTCACTCTATTTCAACAACACGAAAGTTATTCCCGCCCGGCTTGCCTTTCAGAAGTATACGGGGGCATTGATTGAAATCTTCCTGCTTCAACCCATTTTGCCATCGCCTGTTATTTCCGTAGCCATGGAGGCCAGGAGCCCCGTGGTTTGGAAATGCATGATCGGCAATGCCAAACGCTGGAAAGAAGGTGTCCTTGAAAGAAACATCGAACTCGAAGGAGCCACACTGAAAGTTGAGGTAAAACGGCTGGGCACCAACGAAGTGCAACTAAGCTGGAATAAGTCGGCTGCCCGTTTTGTAGATGTGGTGGACGCCATTGGCAAAACTCCACTGCCGCCGTATCTGCATCGTGAAGCAATAGAGAACGACAAAAAAACTTACCAGACTGTTTACAGCAAGAAGGATGGTGCCGTGGCAGCTCCCACGGCGGGCCTTCATTTTACCGGTGAAGTCATACAACAACTACGTGACAAAGGAGTTGCTACAAATTTCCTAACTCTTCACGTCAGTGCCGGCACCTTTCAGCCTATAAAAACAGCCACAGCTGAGGAGCATGCGATGCATTCGGAGCAAATCATTATCAAGCGGGAAAACCTGGAGCAGCTTTTAACCCCAGGCAGATTCAACGTCGCCGTCGGCACGACTTCCATGCGAACCCTTGAAAGCACTTACTGGTATGGCACAATGCTCGGTCGCAATTCGGTCGCTGAATTCAAAATACCCAAGCTCTTGCCATATGAGCAACAGGCTTCGTTACCTTCGCCAAAGGAAAGCATCATGAATATATTAAACAGAATGGATGCGTTGGGTGTTGATGAATTGACGGGCACAACAGAAATCTTCATATTTCCTGGTTATCAATTTAGGGTGGTCAATGGACTGATTACCAACTTCCATCAACCTAATTCTACATTGATACTCCTCGTTGCGGCTTTTATTGGCGATGACTGGCGCAAGGTATATAATGAGGCACTGGCAAGCGACTATAGATTTCTCAGCTACGGGGATTCTTCTTTGTTAATTCCCTGGAAATAGACAATTTAAACCATGGAAAAAGTAGACGATGTGGGAGAAAGTATCAAAGGTTGGTGGGCAAGTTTCAACGAATTGTTACAAACACCGCTCTTCTCCTTTGGCGATAGCGAAATAGACCTGGGACATATTTTCTATCTCGTGGTTTCGGCTTCTATCCTTGTCTTTGCCAGCAGATGGCTGATGAGACTAGTCGTTAACAAGCTGCTCAAAAATACCGCCATGGAGAAGGGCATGCTTCAGTCGGTGGCTACTCTGGTGCGCTTCGGCATCCTGGTGATCGGCTTTATCGTCATCTTTCAGTCGGCAGGCATCGACCTTAGCTCGCTGAGTATTTTGGCCGGTGCGCTGGGTGTTGGTATCGGTTTTGGCTTGCAAAACATCACCAACAACTTTATCTCAGGCCTCATCATTCTCTTTGAAAGGCCCATCAAGGTAGGTGACAGAATAGAAGTAGGTGATATAGCCGGCGACGTCATCAGCATCAATGCCAGAGCTACTACTATCATCACAAACGACAATATTTCTGTGATTGTGCCCAATTCAGAGTTCATTTCAGGCACCGTCATCAACTGGAGCCATTCCGACAGAAATGTGAGGTTTCTGTTTCCCGTGGGGGTGAGTTATAAAGAAGACCCGGAGAAGGTGAAAAAGATTCTTTTGGAAGTAGCAGACAAAAATGAGCACGTGCTCAAGAGCCCTCCTTCCTCTGTCATGTTTGATGAATTTGGCGACAACTCCTTAAACTTCTACCTTGGCGTTTGGACGTCTACACACATTGAAAAACCCAGGGTGCTGAAAAGCGAGCTCTATTTTGAAATATTTAAGAAGTTTACAGAACACGGTATCGAAATCCCATTTCCTCAGAGAGATTTGCATATTAAGACTTCTCCGGTTACAGTGGAACAAATTCAATCCAAACTGAATTGACCTTATTATGACTCCACAACCCTTGAAATCGCAGGCCATTTTTGTTGGAAAAACTGTCGTTGCCCATCTTGTCTCCTACGCAGTTGCCGCAACCGCAGGCTATTATTTTCTCCTTCGTGACCTTTACAACAACGAGGCCTCACCGCTCAAAGGCTACCTGGCTACTCCCGGCGAACCAGAAGAGTGGGCCTTGATAGGGCAAAAACTTTTCCCGATTGAGTTGGTCAGGGGATTTTTGATAGGCATCGTCTTTTTTTCCATCAGCAGAACGTTGCAGCGCTGGGGCCGAAAAAGAAGATTCATCGCTATCATTGGGTTTTATTTTATTGTCGGATTCCTCGCCAGCCCGGGCATATCTCCGGGCAGTTTGGAAGGGATGCTTTATATGCAAAACCAATTTGCTCCCCTGGTGCATGAGCGATTTTTCTGGGTCACCTTCCTCCAATCAGTGATTATGGCCCTCATTCTTAGCAACTGGATCAGAACCTCTTTGCCAGAAGAGAACTAACAAATGCCTCAAATCGACATTTTCTAAGGCATTTTTTGTCACATTGTGTAATTTTGCCCATTCATTTCGAAACCAGGCATCATGCGTAAGCTCTTTCTTATAGTTCTCAGTGTTTTTCTTTACTCTTCAACAACGGCTCAGTCGGCCGACGCCCCAATCCAGGATTCAGTTTCGTTTAAGACTCCTTATCAAAGCATTTACACTTTTTTACGCTATCTGCAGGAAGACTCTTACTACCCGGAGTTAGCGGCGGGCATTGTCAAACAGACCCTGAGAAACAATGAAGAGGCCCAGGAAATAGTCGTGCAACTGAAGCAGGTGCTGGATGGCGAAGGGCATTTTATCTACCTCGAAGATTTGCCGAACGACCCTGATTACACAGATACGGTGTCGAGGCAAAACAGGTATGTGCTGGTGAGTGAATACCCCAATATCTATCTGGAAAAGTACAACGACAAATGGCTTTTGTCGGAGAAGTCTGTCAGAGAGATCGGCAAACTCCACGCAAAGGTCTTTCCATTTGGCACCGACAAGCTGCTGAACCTATTGCCGAAGCTCGGCACAAAAAAATACATGGGTCTGCATGTTTGGCAATTGGTAGGAATTCTCGTGTTGATCCTCGGCTGTGTGCTCATTCACAAGCTGCTGACTTTTCTTTTCGAAAAGATCATTATGCAGGCCCTGCTCCGGGCCGGCTACGAACGGTTGGCCGATGAATATATTTTACCAGTAGCCAGGCCGGTTAGTTTATTTGTTGTATTCCTGTTGCTATTTATTTTCATTCCTGTATTGCAGTTGCCACCAGGAACTATGCAGTATGTGGTAATGGGCGTAAAGGCTGCCCTCCCCTTCTTCGGCACGATGGTGTTCTACCACCTGGTGGAAATCCTTTGCGTGTATCTGCAGCGCCTGGCTTTAAAAACCAAAAGCACGCTGGACGATCAGCTGGTGCCTCTGGTAAGAAGAGCTTTAAAAATCTTTGTCGTGTTGGTTGGAGGCCTTTTCATCCTCGACAACCTCAATATACCCATACTTCCTCTGTTAACCGGCCTCTCCATTGGCGGATTGGCTTTTGCATTGGCCGCTCAGGACACCATCAAGAACCTGTTTGGCTCGCTGATGATCTTTATCGACAAGCCCTTTCAGATCGGTGACTGGATCACGTCAGGCGACATCGATGGCTCTGTGGAAGAAGTAGGCTTTCGCTCAACGAGGATTCGAACCTTTCGAAACTCCCTCACCTACGTGCCCAATGGCAAGCTTGCCGATGCCATGATCGACAACCACGGGCTGAGAGTGTACAGACGCTATTACACCAAGCTGGGCATTACTTACGACACACCGCCGCCACTTGTTGAAACCTTCGTGGAAGGACTAAAGGAAATCGTAAAAGCACACCCCATGACTCGCAAGGACTACATAGAAGTCAGCTTCAATGAGTTTGGGCCTTCCAGTCTGAACATCATGTTTTATATGTTCTTTGAGGTGCCCACCTGGTCGGAAGAACTACAGGGCCGTCACGAGATCAATCTGGAAATAATGAAACTGGCGGCACACCTGGGCATCAACTTTGCGTTCCCTACACAAACGCTGCACATCGAAAATATGCCAGGCAAACCAAGCCTGTCCCCGACGTATGAAGTGGAAAAGGCGGGGGAGAAGATGAAGACCTACTTTACATCAGCGCCAAAAAATTAATATCGTAACTTACCTTCGACTACAAAGTGTATATATACTGATTATGAAAGGGTATTCGATACTTGCCTCTGTTTTAGCTCTCGTGATAATTTCTTCCGTTGGCTGCGCTCAACAGGAAAAATCATCACAAAGTGCTGAGAAGACAGTCAAATCTCAAATTCTTCAGGTCGATACCATCCCTACCCTCAACGCTACTAAGCTGGAATTGACAAAACAGTATTGTTTGGAAAACTATGGCGTGGCGAGCTACAAGCTGGACAGCCCAAAAATTGTACTGGTGCACTTCACTGTCATTCCAACACTGGAAGAAACCGTGGCGTACTTTCAGAAAGATTCCATCGAATCGAGCCGAACCAACATCAGCAAGTTTAGTCAAATGAATGTGGGCATTCACTACATCGTTGACAAAGACGGCAGCATCTATAAGCTCGTTCCCGACACCGTAATTGCTCGTCACGCCATTGGCTTCAATCATGTCTCCATTGGTATCGAAAACATTGCCAAAGACGCAGCTGATCTCACTCCTGCTCAGCTGGAGAGCAATGTAAAGCTGATTGCAGTGCTGAAGGAAAGAAACCCTGGCCTGGAATATTTGGTAGGTCATCATGAATACAACGACACCTCGCTGGCTCATTACAAGCTGTTTCTGGCTGTTGATGAGTCGTACAAACCACACAACAAGCCAGATCCGGGGCCAAAGTTCATCGCTGATCTCAGGGAAAAGCTCAAAGCTGAACACAACCTAACTTTTATGAAATAATGATCGCCCGCATTTGGCATGGCTGGACTACCCCGGAAAACGAAATGGCCTACCAGACCATTTTACTTAATGAGGTCATTCCTGGCATCAAGGCAAAGAATCTACCCGGCTTCAGAAAGATGCAGGTCATGAAACGGCCTGTGGATGGCGAAACAGAATTTACAACGATCATGTATTTCGACAGTCTCGAGAACATCAAGAGTTTTACCGGAGATGACTACGAAACAGCCTACGTTCCTGAAAGAGCCAGGGCAGTACTGAAGAGGTTTGATGGCAAAGCCATCCACAGAGAGTTGGTAGAAGAAACTTCTATTAGTTGAGCGGATTGCTCATCAAACCTACCCTGGATACATCGTTTCAATAAGCAAAATCAAGCCTGCTACGTATCACATGGATTCAGAGCACAACAGTGCTTTGTTACTCCATATTCGAAAGTTCCAAAGCATCAGGATTATTGACTTATTCTTAATTTAACTGTCATTTTTTGTCGCTTGTAACAACATGCTCTGCTTTTTAGGCTAAAAAAACGCCAACCTCGCATTCCAGACATTTCTAATTTTCTTTTAGAAAAACTAAAAAGCACTATGAAATAACACTATCATAACGTACTTTATTGGTCGGTATTTGTTCTGTTTAGTAATATTGATTAAAAATGGTGTTAACGCCCACAAACTGATAGAGCGAAATATTTCTGATCTATTAATTCAAGTCGGCGCATATTACATCTATTTAATATCTGTTAACGGTATTACTAGGCAATCACTTGCCTCAACCAGCTAAAGTATGTCTCAGTTCGTCACTATTAACGAGTATAGCGGTGAACCCAATCTTTGGGATCGGCTGGTTCGGTATGGAGACAAAACAGCGCTTAGATCAATCTACTCCGCCTATGCCCAACTCCTGTTCAACTACGGCATGCACGTGACGCAGAACAAAGATTTGGTCAAAGATTGCATTCAAGACCTGTTTTTAGAGCTGCTAAAAAACCACGCAACCCTCGGCAAGTCCTCCTCAATCAGGTACTATCTGTACAAGGCACTTCGGCGAAAAATTATTTATGAGGAAAAGAAGATTACACGCCAAATGTCGAGCCAGGAGCATTTTTCAGACACAGATGGTGCCGAGGTATTCTTCGAATTTTCAGAAACAGTTGAAAAAGTTAATGCATTGAGCCGAAAGAAGCTTCTTCAGTCGGTTCAATCCTTGCCTAAAAGACAACAAGAGGTTATCCAATTAATTTTTTTTGAAAACCTAAGCAGAGACGAGGTTGCTGAGATCTTGGAAATTGACGCCAACTACCTGTACACCATTACCTGGAAAGCCATCAAGGCCCTGCGGAAAGTTTTGGTGCCTAAGCAGGTGATTCTACACCTCATACACATCCTCCTTGGCTTGTCTGCATTGAACTAACCTAATTCTACGCCAAAACATCTTCCTAAAAAACGCTGTTGTCGCCCTCAACCCGATAAATCAGAATTTTTTTCTCAAAAAAGGTAGAGATTCCATTTCTGCCTCCTTTTAGTATTAAACGTAGTCATAAAGCGAAAATTTATGAACCCTACCTTTAATACCGTAGAAGACCTAATCGTAGACAATTCCTTCAGAAAGTGGGTGCTTCAAAACGACCCCAAAGCAAAAGCGCAATGGCAGCAGTACCTTTCTGCGAACCCCGAAAAGAAAGAGCTGGTTGAAGAAGCCAAACAATTCCTCAAAAAGCTTCCAAGGGTAAACTATCAATTGCCCACCTCCGACTTAGAAATCATTTGGGCTCAAATTGAAAAAGCCTCCGAGTCTGAAATATATAATCAGGAGCAGACAATGGCGTCAACACCCACGGGTGCCCGGGTGCGGTCAATTTCCTCCAAATGGTACTACACGGCCGCCTCTATTGTCTTAATTCTAATTGCAGTCGGAATCAGCCAACGCTACAGCAGCCTGCTAGGAGACACAACTGTGTCTTTCCACACAAAATATGGCGAAAACCAAACGATTGAACTGCCCGATGGATCGGTGGTGACTCTGAATGCCAACTCGAGCCTGACGTATAACAGCGAACACTTCGATGACGACCGCAGAACGGTAAAATTGGACGGCGAAGCCTTTTTCAAAATAAGCAAGCGTGCCTTGCCAGGCGGCGGCAAAATTAAGTTCATCGTTGAAACAGCCGACCTGGAGGTAGAAGTTCTGGGCACGGAGTTTAATGTGAACACCAGAAGGGCTAGCACAAAAGTAGTACTTACCGAGGGCCAGGTACAGATCAAGCTCACGAAGACCGACAGTGTAGGGCCAATCACCATGCTGCCCGGCGAAAAAATCACATATACCTCAGGTCAGAAATCGCCAACGAAGGAGCAAGCTAAAGTGAATGTTGCCACCGCCTGGAAAGAAAATGAACTCATTTTCGAAGACACTCCCGTGGGTGAAATTATTCACGTGCTGGAAGACAATTATGGCCTGAGAATAAAACTGAAAAAACCAGGGATTGCTGAGCGGCATTACACGGGAAAATTCAAAAATCCTGACCCTGAAGTCATTTTAATGGCACTCTCAGGTCTGTTTGACCTGAAACTTGAGCGCCGCAACGGAACTGTTACTCTAAACTAAAGCTGCCTATGGAAAACCAATGTAGAACAATTAAAGATCGAACCAGTACCAAGGAAATTAAACTGCAAAACTTATGAAAATCTCTACAAAAAAATTTTTGTACTCGGTAGGATTTACCTTTCTACTCCTACTCTACCACAGTGGAATTGGGCAACCTGTCGATGACCTTTTGTTGTCAGCAGACGCTAGCTTATCCAACACCTATACTATAGAAGAAGCGCTCGAACACCTGGAAAAGAAACACCAGGTATCGTTTCACTATGAAACACAAATGGTCAGGAACGCAAAAGTTTCTGGCGATCTGTCTGATTTCGATCGGGAAGACCTGCAAGATGCACTGAGCATTTTGCTGGAACCCTTAAAGCTCAACTTTCGCAAACTGGATGATAACTATTACCTGATTGTGAAAGACAATACCCCAAAGAAAATTGAAGGCCAAAAGACAGCGGGCTTTACCACCTCTCTTGACAGGGGGCCACTGTACGCTTCAATTGCCAAGATCAATTCGTACCAGCTACCAAAAATCCCCGTTTTAAGAGAGCAGACCATATCCGGTAAAGTAACAGATGAGAAGACTGGAGAAGGGCTACCAGGCGTAACAGTACTAGCCAAGGGAACCACAACTGGCACAACAACTGACATGGATGGTCAGTACCGCCTTACTGTTGGCGATGAAGTCACCACTCTTGTATTTTCATCGATTGGTTTTGTTACCGTAGAAGTTCCTATCGCTGGCAGGTCCACTATCAATTTTGCGATGAAAGAAGACGTGACCAGCCTGGACGAAATTGTAGTTATTGGTTACGGTACGCAAAAAAGGTCGGATTTAACTGGCTCTGTTGGTTCTGTGAACACGGATCAGCTTCAGCAGCGCCCCGCACCTTCTTTAAACCAGGCCATCGCAGGCAGAATACCCGGCGTGCAGGTAAATATCAACTCAGGTCGCCCTGGTGGAAAATCGAATGTAAGAGTTCGTGGCTTCAGCTCTATCAACTCTTCCAATAACCCACTGTATGTAGTGGACGGAGTGCAGTTGCCAGTGGGCAATCAAACACAACGGAGCTCCGCCATTGACTATATTAACCCCAGCGATATCGTTTCTGTTGAAGTGTTAAAAGACGCTTCCTCAACAGCTATTTACGGCGCTAGAGGTGCCAATGGCGTTATCCTTATCACGACAAAAAAGGGCAAGTCAGGAGAAGGCAAAATCACCTATGATGGAATCTTCAGTGTAAACACCTATGGCCCTAACAAGCCAGAGGTGCTGAACGCAAAGGAATACCTGGAAGTGGAAGACCTTGCCTGGCGCAACATGGAAAAATTTGACCCAGACGGTTGGGCTGCTGGCAAATGGGCGTATCTAAATCCTGCGCTAAAAAGGACGGATCCGAGGCTTTTCGATGCCAATGGCAATCCCTACTACGACACTAACTGGATAGAAGAAACAACGCAGAACAAACTATCCCAAAATCATCAGTTAAACTTCAGCGGTGGTGATGATAAAACGACCTACTCATTCTCTTTGGGTTACAGAGATGATGAAGGCTTGTACAGAACGTCGTTTATGACCAGGTACTCAGGCAGACTGAATATCGAAACCAAAGTCAAAAAATGGCTTACAGTGGGCGCTAACCTCAGCTATAACTACCAAAAAGAAAACAATGTCGACTATAGCGATCAGGTGCCACGCCGAATGGTGGAAGATTTCCCATTCCTTCCTGTGTACTATCCCGACGGCACCTACGCCGACAACAGAGACTACCCTTTTGCCGAAGGAACTATGAGCTCAGTTCACAACCTACTGGAGCGTGAATACCTGATCAGTACACAGACCATGCTGGGTAGTGCTTTCACCAACATCACACTGGCAGAAGGCCTGGTTCTTCGCACTGTGCTTGCTTCCAACATTGTAACCCGAGGAACACAACGCTATGAAGGTCGCACTATCCAGATCGGCTCCCAGGGACGTGCCTGGCTTGCCGAGGAAGAAGAAGACTTTTGGTCATTTGAAAACTATTTGACCTACACTAAGAACTTCGCTGAAATTCATTCCTTCACAGGCATGCTTGGTCTGTCATGGCAGGAGTCGAATTATTTTGGTCAGTCTTCAGAAATCAGAAATTTCTCAACAGACTACTTCAAGTACAACAACCTGGGAGCTGGTAGCCAGAATTTGGGTGTGGGATCAGGTGCCAACAGAGAAGCGCTCAACTCGTATTTCGGTCGTTTCAACTACAGCCTGATGAACAGGTACCTCATCACATTTACCGGCAGAGCCGATGGTTCATCTAAGTTTGGCGACAACAATAAGTACGCTTTCTTCCCATCAACAGCGTTGGCGTGGAGAATAAGTGAAGAGGGTTTTATGCAGAGTGTCCCTGCTGTCTCCAATTTGAAGCTTCGTACAAGCTACGGTCTGACTGGTAACTCAGAAATACCACCTTATTCTTCTTTATCATTATTGGGTTCTGGCTACGCAGCCATTTTGAACGACAGCAGAGTGGGTGGCACAGGCATCAATCGCCTGGCAAACCCTGACTTAAGATGGGAAAAAACTGCACAAGCAGACGTTGGCATTGAATTGGGCCTTTTCAAAGGGAGAATAGGCATTGAAGCTGACTATTATTACAGGAAGACCACAGACATGCTGCTTGATGCACCGGTTCCGCAGACCAGTGGTTATGCAACTATCCGCAGAAACGTTGGATCGATGCAAAACAAAGGGCTTGAACTTGCATTGAACACTGTAAACATTGAATTCAACAGGTTCTCGTGGAATACCTCATTCAATATTTCGTTCAACCAGAACAAAGTATTGGAACTGGCTACCCGCTCAGACATCTTTGGAGTGGGTGGTCCTGGCATCACCAACCAAACAAGCATTATTCGTGAAGGCGAACCTGCTGGTGCTTTCTGGGGCCTTAACCGCCTGGGCGTGTGGGGAACCGACGAAGCTGCTGAAGCTGCTGAATTTACCAGCTATAGAAATGGTCTGACTATGCTGCCAGGCGACATCAAGTATGAAGACGTGAACGGTGATAAAGCCATCACAGATGCTGATAGAATGATCATAGGCAATGGTAGCCCTAAAGGATGGGGTTCGTTCATTAACAATGTACGGTTCGGTAATTTCGACCTGACATTGGATTTGCAGTTCATGTATGGCAACGATATCATGGACATGAACCTTCACTCAAGCGAAGACCGCCAGTCGCTGGCCAACAGCTACCGGACTGTACTGAACGCATGGACTCCTGAAAATCAGAACACCATGATTGCGCAGGTAAGAGACACCCGTGCAGGCTATGTAACCAACGTGGATACACATTGGGTGCAGGACGGCTCATTCATCAGGGGTCGAAACTTATTGCTGGGCTATTCCTTGCCAACAACAGCAGTTGAAAGAATCAAGCTTAGCAATGTCAGGATTTATGCTTCTACTCAAAACTTTTTCCTGATAGTAAGCGACGAAGTAATTGGTGATCCTGAGATTACCCCAATTCGTGGTAATGACAGTAACAATGTATTCTCGCAAGGGATGAAATGGCACGAGTACCCTAAGCCAACAGTATGGACAATGGGTATTCAGATTGGACTTTAGTCAGTGTCAGTTTTTCCAACCATAAAAAGACAAACATCATGAAGAAATATTCGATAAAAAACATAGGCAAAATCGTTTTGAGCGGCACATTGCTACTCTGGACAGGATGTTCAGGTTTTTTGGACGAAGAAGACCCATCTAATCTTACTCCTTCAAACTACTATACAATACCTGACCATGCGGAGGCAGCCGTCGCAGCCGTATACGATAACACCAGATTCTATGGTGACGGTGCCGGTATCTTCTCTTCCAACTGGCAACTTTTGGAGGGCCCTACCGGTACGTCTACCACGGAAACTGCTCAAAACTCAGATTTGAACAACTTGTATTCTCTCACCTGGGACGGCAACACTGGCCACATTCTCAACTGGTGGAGAGGTATCTATCGCCTGGTTGCCCAGGCCAATCTGGTGCTGGACAGGGTTCCAGACATAACGCCGATGGATGAGGCACAAAAAGCTAGAATTCTCGGACAAGCCAGGTTTTTGCGAGCATGGGCCTATTTCTACGCTGTGAGGCTGTGGGGAGATGTTCCATTGATCCTGGAACCACAAACGGCCTCGTCAGAAAACTTCTACCCGTCTCGTGCCACTCAACAGGAGGTGTACGACCAGATTGTTGCAGATTTAACGGTTGCGGAGGCAGCCGAACTTCCATGGACCGACGTGACCGGCAGGGTCTCTACCTCGGCTGTCAAAGCAATGCTCGCAAAAGTGTATCTTACTATGGCCGGTAAACCGCTGGACAAGGGGAGTTCGCACTATAAGTTAGCTGCCGACAAAGCGAAGGAAATTATTGACAACGCAGGTGAACTAGGGCTTTTTGATACCTACGCTGAAGTCCATGACGAAAGCCTGGGAAACAGGAAAGAGCACATCTTCAGTTTACAGTACAATAACCTGGTGGCAGACAACCCAATGGGTAATATGTTCCCGAACTTTAAGCCTGTGAGCTATCGTGGCCCTTCCGGAACGGGTAGTACAGTTCCCACCTTGTCGTTCTACAACTCCTATGAAGACGGAGACATCAGAGCGGTGGATCAGGAAGGCTATTTCTATACTACCTACTACACCAATGGTAGTGGAGCACCATTTGACCTCGGCGCACCATATATCTTCAAGCATTTCAATGTTATTGCCAACGGCACAGAAGGGGTTCCTGGAACTGCCAAGGACAATCTCAATGTGCCAATGATTCGTTATTCAGAAGTGCTTCTGATTTATGCAGAGGCACAAAATGAAGTGGCCGGCCCCTCGCAAGCTACTTACGATGCGCTTAAGGCTATAAGAGACAGAGCGGGGCTGATAACTCCTGCTTTAGGAACGTTCAGTCAGGCTACCTTCAGAGAGGCTGTTTGGAAAGAGCGCTGGTTTGAATTCTGCTATGAAGGCATCACCTGGTTTGATATGATCAGGCTGCGAAAAGTGTTCAATGAAACCAACGGTGGGTTTGATGATTTTGTCGGGCACGTCAACCTAAACTCCGATCAGGCACTTCAGGCTAAGCATCTATTGTTTCCAATTCCAATACAGGAAATAGTGAACAACCCGAATCTCGCACCTCAAAATACAGGGTATAATTAACTAATCAATTAAACTCTGCCCTCCCCGGTTGCATTCATAGGGTTTTGCAATCGGGGAGTTTTTTTTCTGGCTCCCACCAAGTAGAAATACTTCCTACAAGCTTGGTCAAGCTTGTATTATAGCCGACAGGGCAAAGAATCAGAACCTCCTATCGAAGGAAAACTCCTCGGAACTAAGTAGCCTGATTTTTTTGAAGTCTTGATGGCCGGGATTCAAAATGTAGTTAAACTCCTGGGGAATAATAGCCGATGGGACTCTGAGCACAGCAGTGTTACCACTTTTCACCCATTTATCACCCACATTTCTTGTCGACACTTGCTGTGAAAATTCCCTCCAGTTGCCGGGTAGGTCATTTAAAACCACCCTATCAATAGCAACATCATCGGGTATCTCAATCGTCATTACCCTAAATCCAGCATCAAGCCCTTCCCCACTCCTGTGCACCAAATTCTCTAGGCAGGCCAGTGACCTTGATCCGGCAGTATATATAACAAAAGTACCTTTTGAATTCCATCTTGCCACAAACCCGGAAGCATACATGCTTGTGCTAAACTTAGCCAGCGTAATCCGATAAACCTTCACGCTGTATCACCATGCTGAATGCGATCCAGCTCTTCGCTGATGAGATCAATACCATCAGAGGTTTTGATAAGGTGTAAAGGAATGCGATTATCAATGCCGAAGGCAGGCTTAATAAGCCAATTGAGGAAAGACGCTCGTGTGCCAAATGTATCAGCTCCTTTTCGGTAAAGAGCTACCAGCTTCAGCATTAGTTCACTTTTGGCAGGGCTGAACTTGATATGCTGCGCCTGATATTTATGAATAGTTTTAGGGTTAAGCTCAACGACCTCAGCCATATAATCGTGGTGACCAAAAAGCCCCACTACATCGTCAAAAATGGTAGCAGGCACCCCTTCAAGTGCTTCAAAGGCCAAGGTGGTGTGGTTAGAAACTCTTGGCCTAAGTCTCTGATAGATGACCTCAGGCTCTTCCGCCATCATCTTACGGCCCAAGCCATCCACATTATAGTTCTTCATAAAACGAAGTTAGGAATTTTTTCCTGAAAAAAAAGAATATTTTCTCTATTCAGTTCTCAGTGCATCAACCGGATTTTTCTCCGAGGCCCGTAACGTCTGAGAGGCGATGGTTACCACCCCCAAAAAAAGTAAAACCACAGCCCCAAGAAAGAGCGTGCCATAGCCCAATGCTACCCTGTTGGGAAAATTTTGCAGCCATAAATTATTAACGAAATAGCTCAAAGGGGCAGCTATCACGACGGAAACGACAAGCAATACCACAAACTGCCTGGACAATAGTAAAACAATACTAAGCCCCGAAGCGCCCAGCACCTTTCTAATGCCAACTTCCTTCGTTCTTCTTTCGGTGGTGTAGGTGGCCATACCAAGCAAGCCCAAACACGAAATAACGATAGCAAGAAATGCAATGACGCCGATGATGGTCACCAAATCGCCCATCCAGAGGTTTACATTGACAAGCTGGTCGTTGTAAAACTTATACTTAAACGGATGGGCCGGATCTATGGACTTCCACTTCGCCTCCATTGCGGCCAACGCTCCCGCTGGATTCCCCGGGCTTATCCGAACGTTCAAATAGCTGAAATGCTCCGGTTCGTTGATAAACATCAAAGGCCCAATCTGATCCTGCATCACGGGGGTCTGAAAACGAAAGTCTTTCATGATGCCTATCACTTCTCTGGGTTTTTCGTATCCGTAAACCGTCACCAGCTCTCCCAGCGCATTAGCGGCAGATACATAACCCAGTGATTTGGCCCCGGTTTCATTGATCATAACAAACCGGCCAGCCTCGTCCACAACCGGAAGATTTCGACCTGCTACTACCGCAAGGCCCAGGTTTCCCAGAAACCCTGAGTCAACCCTGAGATACTCGAAAGCAATTGGATCACTCTCACTGTCGCTGGGCTTCACGCCAATGCCATTGGTCATAGCCATTGCAGGGAGAAACTCACAAGCCGAAATACCAGAAACACCTGGGATCGAACTCATTTCTGAAATGAGAAGTTGGTAGTCGTTGCCCTGTAAAGGCACGTTCACAATATTCTCCGAATCAAACCCATATTCAAACTCCACAAAGTGCCTGAACTGCCTGAAAATTAAAATAGAGGTGACAATAAAGAAAAGCGAGATGACAAATTGAAAGGACAGCAAAACTTTGCGAAAACCCAGCTTCGACCGACTGTCCTCATTTAGCTTTTTGAGGGATTTCAATGGAGAGAAACCGGACAACCTAACTGCCGGATAAAGGCCGGCAATGACGCCTGTTACAACAGCCAGACCGACGAAGCCAGCATAGACGACCGGGCTGCCTCCCAGGTCGAAATGGAGAAATTTATTGGCCCACAACCCCTCGAAGCCTGGTTTAAGAATCAGTAAAAGGGCAACTCCCATGACCAATGCCAGCAACGACGTAAGCACAGATTCGATCATGAATTGTGTGACAAGATTTCCCCTTTTGGCTCCGTTTACTTTTCTCACACCAATCTCTTTTGCCCTCGTCAGTGCCCTGGCTATCGATAAATTGGTATAATTGAGGCAAGCAGTTAGCATGATTATCAGTGCTAAGAAGCCAAGGATGTAATAGCCCTCTACAGGGAGTTGAAGACTGGGCGGATTACCGACGAAAATACCCGGTGTTATTTTCGTGAGCGGTTGAGGAATCAGTTTTAGCCCTTTCAAGTCTTCATTGCCTTCATACTTTTGCACCACCAGCTGATCCAGAGCACTTATCAAATCAGTCACTGTTTTGCCCTCCTGGAGTGTAGCGTAGGTGTAACTGTACGAATACCGTTGCCAATCATCCACATGGTTTTCCGTCTTCTTTTCACGCTGCAACGCTGGTAAAGACGCAGTAGATACAAGCACATCAAACTTGAGATGCGATTTGTATTTCTCTGCATCCAGAACACCCGTGATGGTAAATTGTCCCCAATCAACGGGGCTGGAGCCCGTCTCACTGCCAAAGTCAAGCTGAATGATTCTAAGTCCCCGGTCAAAAAACCTGACGGGCTTACCCAACAAATCCGAATAAGAGCCATCGTTGCCAACAAGCCGTTTGGCTACCTCGCTGCTGATAATCATCAAATTAGGGGCCTGGAGGGACGCCGATTCGTCTCCCACTTCCAATTCGAAGCCAAGGACTTGAAAGAAAGTCGGGCCGGCAAAATAGCCTGTAAGTTCTATGCTCTTGTCGCCCACCACAAGTTCGCCACCAACACCCGGCACCAGCTGAGTGGCTGCCTCCACAATGGGGAAGTCCTGGGTTAAAGACTCTTCCAACGGAAAGGGGCTTGAAGCATTTGGCGCCGAAGACCTGGGGATTTTTGATAGAATTCGATAGGTTCTGTCCTTGCTGAGCGAGAATTGATCATAACTTTTCTGGTCTGCCAGCATCAATAATATGAGCATGCAAACCGACATAGCGGCAGCAAGCCCAAAAATATTGATGAGCGAGAATGCCTTGTACCTTAAGATGTTCCTCACTCCAACTTTTAAATAATTCTTGAGCATGGCTTTTCTGTTTATTTGAAACCTATAAACCACGGGCCTCATAATAGCGGGCCGAAAAAGAAATACCACATCGGCAACCAATCGCCGATTGGCTTTGCGATAACCTGAAACGGCCAGCCTCTCGGCATGCAGTTCCATCAAATCGCCTTCTATGCCAGGAAGCAGGTCTGGATCGCAAAACCAGCGAAGGAATTTGAGTGCCCAATTTGGTGGCCGATTATTTAAATTCTTCATCATTCCATCCTTAGCGCCTCTACCGGATTTGTGCGGGAAGCCCTCAGCGTTTGTGAGCCTATCGTTAGCAGTCCAAGAAGCAAAAGAATACCTGACCCTATAAAGACAGTTCCAAACCCAAATTCGACCCTGTTAGGCAGGTACTGTAGCCAGAGATTGTTGAGAAAGTAGCTTGCCGGTGCGGCAATACCTACTGATATAATCAGCATCAGCAAAAGCTCTTTGCTTAGCAACAATGCAATGGCGAGCTCCGGAGCCCCCATCACTTTACGAATACCCACTTCCTTGGTACGGCGCTCAACAGAGTAGGTAGCCATGCCCAGTAGCCCCAGGCAGGCAATCAAAACCGACAGAAAAGCGATAAAGCCCAGAATGGAAACGATATCGAAAATAGCCTGATGGATGGCAGCCAGCTGCTCATCAAAGAACCGGTACTTAAAAGGATGCACCGGGTCAACCGATTCCCATTTGGCCTTTAGCACCTCCACCGTACCCATTAAATCGTCAGACGAAAGCTTAACGTTCAAAAAGCCATACTGCTCCAAATCGCTTCGCATGGCCAATGGCGATATTTTGTCCTCATTGACCAAAATTTTAAACTGAAAATCTTTCACAACCCCCGCTACCTCAAGCGTATTTCCCCACTCGGTCTCATATAATTGTCCGACCATGTCGGCGGGGTGCTCAAATCCCATGACCCTCACAGCCGCTTCATTCACTAAAATGTGTTTATCCGTCCCTTGTCCGTGAGGCGGCAACGGTTTGCCAGCTATCAGTTTGATGTCCAGTGTCTCAATAAAGTGTTCATCGGTGCGCAGGCTCCCAAACTGGGTATACTCATCTTCGGAACCCAGCTTTCTCAAAGTAAAGTTGTTGTTGGTACCACCCGCTGGAATAATGTCGCAGGCTGAAATGGACGTTACCCCCGGAACCGACGAAAGCGCTGTTCTTACCAGCTCATCATCAACTCCCTGTAGTTCAATATTGACGATGTTTTCGGTAGCGAAGCCATATTCGAAATTGATGTAGTGCTTGAACTGGCGGAAAATGAGAATGGAAGTAACAATGAAAAGCAACGACACAACAAACTGAGACACTCCCAACACTTTTCGTAAACCCATTTTTCCACGACCAGCCGTGGCATTGGCTTTCAAAACCTTTACAGGCTGATACGACGCCATGACAAACGCCGGATACAAACCAGCAAAAATTCCTATCGCCAAAGCGAAGCCCACAAAAATGAGGTAGACTCCCCAGCCCGTAGGAAAATCAAAGCTAAAGTGCTGATTCAGCCATAAATTCATGAAAGCTGGCTTCAGAAAAAGAATAAGTATCAACCAGGCAAAGGCCAGCGAAAGCAAGGACATCAGTACCGACTCACTCAGGAACTGGAAAACCAGATTGCCCCTGTGTGCGCCATTGGTCTTTCGCACGCCAATTTCTCTTGCTCTGGTAGTAGCACGGGCAATGGACAAGTTCATATAGTTAAGACAGGCACATACCAGCACCACAAGGGAAAGCAATCCCAAAAAGTAATAACCGAATGCTGGCAGTCGGTAATTGGTATCGTTGTTCTCCAGCCCCATAGCAATATCAGCCATCGGCTGGCCCTTAAAGATGATATTCCTTTTTCCTTCATCCTCCATGTTCTTGTACATGCGAACGCCAAGGGACTGCAAACCGGCCTGGAGGTCAGCTTCGGTGCCGGATTCGTCCATCACCACATAGGTATAGTTTTGCCAGTAATGCTCCCAGTTGTCGGTCAGGTTCTCCAGCTTGCTTTCCGTATACAACCTCTGCCGGGTAGCCATCGACATTAGCACATCAAAATGGATATGAGACCGGTAAGGCTCATCAGCAATGACCCCGGTTACTGTAAAGTTCCCCCATTCAACGGGTGCCGCTCCACCTGATCCATGGTCGAGCGGAAAAGGCAGTTGCCGGTCTGCAAAAGACACTACCTTGCCAAGAGCATCTTCTTGCCCAAAAAGATTGGCTGCCAACTCGCTTGACAGCACAATTGAATTCGGGGCCGACAGTGCCGAGATTTTGTTACCTTTTTGAAGATCGAAATCAAATACTTCAAAAAATTGCGGTTCGGCAAAATAGCCACGCATTTCCAGAAGCTTTTGCCCGTACTCCACATCCCCTCCCACACCAGGCATCAAATGAGTGCTTTGTTCGACGGCCGGATACTCAGTTCGCAACACCTCTGCTAGCGGAAAGGGAGAGGTAGCATAAGCCTGCCTGAAATCTTCCGAATCGGTCAGAATCCGGTAAATCCTGTCCTTTTTTGAATGAAACTGGTCATAGCTGTGCTGGTCGGCCAGCATGAGAATCACCAGCATACACACCGACATGGCCACTGCCAACCCGAATACATTAATGAAGGAAAACGCCTTGTACTTAAGGATATTCCTCAAACCCACTTTCAAATAATTTCTGAGCATACCGTAACTGTTTAAATGGTAAGAGCCTTCCATTGGCCTGATAATTCCGGGCCTGAAAAGCAGTAAAACATCAATAATAAATCTACGGTTAGCCTTACTCCGACCCGACTTGCCGAGCCTTTCGTTGTATAATTCCATCAAATCGCCCTCAACCCCAGGCAGTAAATCCGGGTGGCAAAACCAGCGAAAAAACCGGTGCCAAAATTTCGGCGGCGAGGTTATATCGTTCATATCAGCTCACAAACTTCACATCAAAGGCCACTTCGGGGATGGCCGCCCACATTTCGTTTCTAGTGCTTCGGGTGTACTCCATTGCCTTTTTTCCAAGAGCAGTAATCTGAAAGTACCGCTTCGGTCGACCTGCTCTCTCTTGAGTAGCTTCGCCGTCCTTCGATTCCAAATAGCCTTTCTGCTCAAGCCTCTTAAGTGCCGTTTGCAATGCTCCTACACTCACGTTGCGGGAAAGTCTCTCTTCAATTTCCTTTTTGATAGAGACTCCATAAGCGTCGCCATGCAAAATGCCTACCGTAAGCATGACTACCTCTTCGAACTCTCCCAATTGAAACTTCTTCATTTGCCTGATAATTAATTCCTAAATGTAGTATTACAAAGAATGGAAGTTTCTAGATAATTTCCTAATTGTAGTAATATTTTATTTTGGAGTGGTTTAAAAGATGCGGGAATGGTTTAGACGCAGAATAGAGACAATACGTTACATCCCCTTCTGCAAAAAATGATGCGTTAAATCGATGCCGCAATCGGCCCTTCATATTGCCGTATTTACACATCGAACGAAAAAGTTAAGCTCCCCAACTTTGTATCGTACCAAAAAAGAAACAACCATGGCTACTTTAACACTAGAAAAATCAACCAAAAGTGACAAGATCATCTTTTGGGTATTTACAAGCGTTTTCGTTCTGTTTGACGGCGTCGGCGCTATTGGCTTTAATACGCCCCTCGCCATTGAAGGCATTGCTCATCTGGGCTTCCCCGATTTTTTCCGTGTTGAGCTTGGCATTGGAAAAATCATTGGGGGTATTCTCCTTATTGTTCCGCAAGTACCTCACCGACTAAAAGAATGGGCCTATGTAGGGTTTGGCATTTCCACCCTTTCAGCGATTATAGGCCACCTGGCTGTGGACAGCAGCTTGGAACATGTGTACCTGCCGCTAATTGTCCTGCTGGTGCTGGTCGTATCCTATGTATACTACCACAAGACCAGGGCATACTGAAAAACAAGAATTTGACGAGTTCATAATATCCAAGTTGACTAATGGTGCGGGTCTACCGGCACCATTTTTTATTCCATAATGCCTCCACGTCGGTTCCTTTCCCAGGGCTTTTCGAATCAATTCGGTATTTTTTATTTACTCGAATCAAGCAGTTAAATTGCATCACAATCATCAGCTATGACCAACATTCCACTCGTTGACGGCGACTACCTTCTGCAAAAATTTCCCGGCAAGGGTGGCTGGACTTACGCTCAAATTCCGGAGGTGCTTCAGGATAAAAGCTTTCCATTTGGATGGGTTCGTGTGCGTGGAAGCATCGACGACTACGAGTTGAAAGGCTATAAGCTTGCACCAATGGGCAATGGCCAGCTTTTTCTGCCTGTAAAAGCTGAAATCAGGAAGAAGATTGGCAAGCAAGAGGGCGACACCGTAAAGATCATTCTTTACAAAGACACACTTCCTCTTGAAGTGCCTCAGGAAATCATCGATTGCTTCTCAATGGAGCCACCAAAAGCCTACGAAAACTTTCAGAAGTTCTCAGAAAGTGAACAAAAATACTACCTCCAATGGGTATATGGTGCTAAAACAGAAGACACCAAAGCCAACAGGATCGTGAAAATGATGGACCGATTGGCAGCCGGCAAAAAGATGTACGATCCGGATTAATGCTAATCCCGGCAGGCCGAGTCCTTTGATTCCTCATAGGCTTCCTTTGACGTATCTCCTCTCAGGAGGGCAGGGCGAAAAATGGTGGCGGGTTGAGCGCCTAGCTAGTGCGTTAATTTTTCGATGATTTTTGGTTACTTTTCATCAAGGAAAAGTAACAGCCAGCCCGGCTTAAGGGCAAAACGCTAAAACCTAAAGAATGCCATTGTAATTCGCATGTAACTTGTTTTTACCTCATAACAGAACCACCATGTCCAACATTGACCTCATCATTGAAGAACGCCCCGCCGATATTGGCCACTTTTTAGTCGGTCGCCTCCTCCCCTTCCGTGGCCGCCGCATGGTAGGCCCATTCATCTTTATCGACCACATGGGTCCGGCCGTGATGGGGCAGGACGACAACCTGGACATTGGCCCGCATCCTCACATTGGACTTTCTACTCTCACCTACCTGTTCGAAGGACACGTAGTACACAGAGACACATTAGGCTCCCATATGGAAATCAATCCCGGCGAAGTGAACTGGATGACCTCTGGAAAAGGTATCGTACATTCAGAACGGACGCCTGAATACCTGCGAAATGCTGGCAAAACCCTGCACGGTTTGCAGATTTGGGTGGCCTTGCCCAAAGCCCTGGAGCAGATGGAACCAGAGTTTTTCCACGTGGCCAAAGAAGATATCCCTACCTGGGAAAAAGACGGAGCAAGCTTCAAACTCATAGCCGGAGAGGCTTTTGGCAGAAAGTCACCAGTGCCGGTCTACAGCCCACTCTTTTTGCTGGAAATAAAAACCCGGGAGAAAAAAACCATCGACATTAGCAAAGACCTGTTTGGCGATGTAGGTCTGTATATTCTTGAGGGACAAATAGAAAACGAAGGCAACGTGCACGAGCCCAAGCGCATTCTTGTGGCAAAAGACAGCAGCCTGTGTCATTTTGAAATGCACGAAAACACAACGGTGTATGTGTTTGGTGGTGAAGCCTTTCCCGAAACCCGGCATATCTACTGGAACTTTGTTTCCTCAGACCCTGAGCTGATCGAAGAGGCAAAAAGAGACTGGCACGAGCAAAAATTCCCTCTCATCGAAGGAGAGACTGACATCGTTCCGTTGCCCCCCCAGGCCTTTGGTTTTAAACCGAAAGTGTAACCCAGACTACAAAAGTTTGGTAGGCAATGGAAGCGACACTGTCATTACAGCGTCAGCAGATTTTGCCAAGGCCGCTTTAAGCGGCTAAACTTTTGTAGTCTTTTGCCTGTAGAACCTTCTCCTCACCAATTATTTCTCCCCGGCTGTCCGGATTTCCAAAACAGGATTGTCTTTCCCCTACAACGAATGTGAAACACAAACGCTTATCTTTATCAACATGGAAAAGTTTATGCTTATTGTTAGGGAAGACCTTAGCCGGATCAGCAAATTGACAACAGAAGAAAGGCTGTCTACCTCGCCAGATATGATGCCCTGGGTGGAATCGCTGATCGCCTCCGGCAAGTACATTACCGGCCAGCCTCTTATGCTCACCGGCCGATATGTAACACAGCATGGTGTAACGTCCGACGGCCCATTTATCGAATCAAAAGAAGGCGTAAGCGGCTACGATATCATTGAAGCCGAGAACATTGAGGAAGCAGTGAAAATTGCCCAGAGCTGCCCGATGGTTAAAATCGGTCATGCCATCAGGGAAGTGCGCCCTTTGATGAACATGGATGAATTTTTTCCAAAAGACGACAAATAGAAATGGAAAAATTTATGCTGATCATTCGTGAAGACCTTGCCCGCCTGGGTAGTCAATCCGTGAGCGAAAGGATGGATAGCATGCCGGTGATGACACGGTGGATCGAGTCGATTGCTGAAGACGGCAATTACCTGGCCAGCCATCCACTCTGGGCTACCGGCACCCTGGTGACAAAAGACGAAGTCATGTCAGATGGCCCTTTTCTGGAGTCGAAGGAGGGCGTCAGTGGTTACATCCTTATTTCTGCCGAGAACATCCGGCAGGCCTCTTCCTATGCACAAACCTGCCCGCTGGTGATCTCAGGACAGCTGATGATTGAAGTCAGGCCCGTATTTGAAGAAGTTTAGTGAAGCCATGAATGAAGTACAGCAGCAGGTAGCCTCTCTTTATCGGGAGCAATTCGGAAAAATGGTGGCCTCCCTGCTGTACTCTTCCAGTAATATCGATCCTGAGCTGGCCGAAGACCTGGTACAGGACACCTTCTCTGCTGCGCTGACAGACTGGGAACAAAACGGGATTCCCTACAATCCAAAGGCCTGGCTGTACAAGGTTTGTAAAAACAAGGCCATTAACCGGATAAAAAGGGACGCCCGCCTCGAAGCGCTGTCGGAAAAAGAAACCGTTCAGGAGGTTGAGCAGAGATTCTCCGAATCGCTACTCGACGACCAGCAACTAAAGCTCCTGTTTGCCTGCGCCCACCCCGATCTTTCTCCCAAAATACAGGTAGTGATCACCCTTAAGTATGTGGCCAACCTACGGGTGGAAGCTATCGCCAATGTACTGGGCATGACCATCGATGGAGTGGATAAGCTGCTGGTGCGTGCCCGGCAAAAAATCAAGAACGAGAAGATCCTGCTCACCGAACCGACCACAGAAGAGCTGGCCGCCAGGCTTCCGGTGGTTCACAAAGTCATCTACCTGCTTTTCAATGAAGGCTACCGGGCCTCGGCTGGTAAAGACCTGATGCGGGAAGAGCTGTGTGAAGAGGCGCTTATTATTACCAGGCAATTGATGGGCAGCCCACTGCCTAACGAGGAAACGATGGCGCTTTATGCGCTGATGCTTTTTAATGCCGCCAGGTTTGAAGCCCGGTTTGGCAAGGGTGGTGAGCTGCTTGACCTCGAACAGCAGGACCGCTCACGCTGGAACCAGCAGTTGATTGCCCTGGGCTCTGACTACCTCACGAAAGCCGAAACGAAAAATCTCTCCACCTATCACCTGGAAGCCTCCATTGCTTATTTTCACTGCACCAGCCCTACCTTCTCGGAAACGCCCTGGCGCAAAATAGTAACCCTGTACGCTAGGTTGCTGGATCTTCATCCCAATCCGTTTATCGAGCTCAACTACGCCATTGCCCTGTTTTACAATGGTGACACTCAAAATGCCTTTGAAATCCTACTGAACCTCAGACGACATACGTTTCTGAACCGCTCTTACCTGCTGCATGCTACGCTAGGCAAGCTCTACTATCTGCATGGTGATAAAGCAAGGGCGAAAGAATTCTTATGTAAGGCAACGGAAAATGCTCAGTTTGAGAGGGAGCGGAAGTATATAGAGAAGCTCATCGAAAAAATATAAAAAACAGCGGCTTCTGGAATACCTCTCTTCGGAATTGAAACCCCGCAGCCCTACCCTAGGTTCTCCGAACCGAAAACAATAACTTAATTAACCCCAAAGAAACCTCTCAATCTCCAAATACCGCTGCTTTCTATCCTCATCAGTTGTTTCTGAGACCATGTGCTCTGCCCATTCAATAGGCGTGCCCCCAAAAATCTTGTCTTTCAAGTCGGTTAGGGCGCCAGCCTCTACCAACATCCTCACGGCTGCCAATGAGCCGGAAGAAACCGCTTGATGCAGAGCTGTACCATGGGAATGAAAGCTAGGCTTGACCCTTGGATCGATATAGCCATTGGGGTCGGCGCCGAGCTGAAGCACGTGCTTTATACCTTCTGCATCGCCGTGAAAGGCTGCGGACACCAATGTTTCCTGAAGGTCATCAGAACTAGCATTTTTGGATAACATTTCCACTTGGCCACCAAGCCCCAGACAGATAGCAGTCGCCAGGCTTACCTTCGCTCCTTTCTCTACCAGGTAGCGGGCGATTTCCGGATTGCCGTGGGCAATGGCACTGAGCGGGTCGCCCAGGTTGGCTCCTTCGCTGATTAGTAAATCGGTCATAGCTACCTGTACCCCACATTCCTTGGGGATAAGCCCGGTCACCACCAGGCCCAATGTATAGTCGATCTGCTCCTGAAAGCTGGCAGGGGCTTGCTGCTTCACCTGCTTCAAAAGAAGCTGAGTAACTTCAACAATATTGACGGGCAGCTTGTCATTTCTGATAGGATTGTCCGCTACAAACCAGAGCAGGTAAGGGTCTTTGAAATAGCCTTGCCCATTGGGTGTGTTCAACCGCTCGGTCACCAACCGTGGATGGGTTTGTAGTAGCGATTCGAGAGTCACCACATCACCTGAATCCAGGGAATTGACGGCCTGAAGAAAAAGCGGATCGGCGATGTCGGAGGTCTTCATCCTTTAGGGTAAGTCTTAAATAGCTTGATCAGCTTCATTATTTTCTCTTCCTCAGCGAGTTTGAAAGCAGAAAGCCCTTCATTGTTTTCGATATGGGCATCGGCTCCATGAGTAAGAAGCGTTTCCACAAACTGCTTAGAGTAGCCTTTCTTTACTGCGTAGAAGAGCGCTGTATTTCCGTGCTCATCGGTAGTATTTACATCCGCCCCATTTTCCAGGAACCACTTCGCCACTGCCAGCTTTTTCCACATGACAGCAGCCACAAATGGTGTGTGCTTGCCTTCCTTATCAGTTAGGGGGGCACCGTATTTTTTAAATAGCGCAGCCGCCTCCGCATCGTTTTGCCAGGCGATGGCAAACATACAGTTGTCGGGATTGGCACCTTTTTCCAGCAGCCTGGTATAGAGCTTTTTGTTTTTGCCTTTGGCGTAAGCAAACCATAGTGGAGTGCCGGGAAAAGCGCTGTCTTTCTCAGGAATATAACAGATCGAGTGGATGTCCATGCCCTTGCTCACCAGCAGCTTCATTAATTGCAGGCTGGCCTCGTCTTTCCCCGGTCTGTCGCTCACGTACAAAGAACATAGAAAATGAAGGCCATTTCTACCGTCCTTTTCCTGCCAGGTAAGCCATTCAGGTTCTTTTTCAATGAGCTGCTTTACAGCCTCCACATCCAGCGCCCTGATGGCATGGATAAATTGATTATTCGGCATGACCAGTTCGCTTGTGCCAGTGCCGAACCTCAGCTTATGTCCATCGGGCGCCTCCACCAGCATTTCCCGCACCCCCCATTCCATGGTTTGCGGCGGAGAGAGAATAACAGCCCCTTTGCTTTTGATCGACTCGTAATAGGCATCTACATCGTGAATAAAGATGGACATCCACGTGTCTTTGTTGCCTTGCCCGTCTTTACAAAAGAAAATCTGCGTTTTCCCATGATTCACTCCCCCGAACGTCGGAGGGCTGTCCCACTCCCAATTATCCCCGAAACCGAGCTTTTCAGTAAAGTAACGAATGCTTTCAGCAACATCCGTGGCATAAAGGATAGGAACGATGGAGTCTATTTTCATTTTGAGAGATTGACACTGAGAATATGAAAATAAGGAAAGAAATCGAGGGTGTGAAATGAGTGTGTTGCTTCGAATTACACCGTAAGCACCACCTTCCCAATGTGCTCGCTGCTTTCCACTAGCTTGTGAGCCTCACTAGCCTGCTCCAGGGGAAATGTTTTATAAACGACAGGTTTGATCACCTTACTTTCCACTAAAGGCCACACGTGCTTTTCCAAATTGGCAGCGATGGCTCCCTTGAAGCTACTTTCACGCACTCGCAATGTGGAGCCTGTGATTGTCAGCCTTTTCACCATTACTCGCATCATATCCACCTGGCTGGTAGCACCTGCCATAGCGTTGATGATCAGGAGCCGTCCCTCCGTTGCCAGCAGGGCAATATTCTTTGGCGTATAGTCACCCCCTATCATATCGAGGATGATGTCCAGCCCCTTAGGTTCCAGGGCCTTTATTACTTCGGCAAAGTCTTCCTTTTTATAGTTGATGCCTTTAGTCGCCCCTAACTTCTCCACATAGGCACACTTTTCATCGGTACCTGCCGTGGCATACACCCTGCCGCCGAGCGCTTTCACCATCTGAATTGCCGCCACACCTATGCCCGATGTACCCCCATGCACCAGAAAACTCTCTCCCGACTTGAATCTTCCCCGGTCAAACACATTGGTCCAAATAGTGAAAAAGGTTTCGGGTAGCGATGCCGCTTCTTCGAAAGAAAGTCCCTGGGGTACCGGCAGGCATTGCACACCTGATACGCTCACATACTCCGCATAGCCTCCTCCTGCCAGCAAAGCGCAGACTTTATCGCCTGGCTTCCATCGCTTTTCCTCGGCACCCACTTGCTCTACTACGCCAGCTACCTCCAATCCGGGAATATCGGCGGGGACACCCGGAGGCGCTGGATACCTCCCTTCTCTCTGGATAATATCCGGTCGATTGACCCCGGCGGCAGCCACTTTTATCAAGACCTCATCAGGTTTGAGTTCGGGCACAGGCCTCTCCGCTATCTGCAAGACTTCCGGACCACCCGGCGACGTGATGGTAATTGCTCTCATTGGCTCATTATTAATTCACCAGTCAATTTAAGACACGGACATGGAATGACCTTGACATCGCAGTACTTATAGCTCCAGTCTTTAAAAAATTATGGGAGATATTTGTTAATACATTGCATAACGATATATTGCATTACAACTTATTAACTATGTACTCATCTCAGCTCCTCAAAGGCACCTATCAAACCGTGATTCTCAAACTATTAAACGAGAACAAAAGGATGTATGGCTATGAAATCAGCCAGCGGGTAAAGGAAGAATCCAATGGGGAAATCCAGCTACCCGAGGGCTCGCTCTACCCTATCCTTCACAAAATGACCGAAGAGGGTTTCCTCAAAATGGAAAAGGTGCATATCGGTCGGCGGGTGCGGCGCTACTATTCTATCACCACCACAGGCTCTTCTGAAGCCGTTGTGCGCATGGAGGAGTTGAACAGATTCATGACAACCATGAAGCTTTTGATGCAACCTAACACCGGCACAGTATGAAGCTGAAAGACGCACAAATAGAGCTGATCGAAAAGGACCTTCGGAGGAAAGGTATCACCTATGATCCCCTGCACGAAGACCTGGTGGATCATGTTTGCAGCGAAATTGAGGAGCGAATGGAGAAAGGTGAGTCGTTTTGCAATGCCTATGACAGGGTGATGAACAGGTTTGAGCAACGAGGCCTGCCCGAACTCAATAAAGAAACAGTATCCATTTTAAGCCACTTCACAATGCTTAGTAATTTCTTTACCTCCTCTCTACGGCTGTTCAAAAGAAATATGCTTTACAGCGCCATCAGAGTCGTCGGGCTTTCGCTTGGCGTGGCAGCACTTTTGCTCTCTTTGTTCTACTACAATTACGAGCGGTCATTCGATTCCTTTCATCCTCATGCTGATCATATTTACCGGATCGTCCGCACCACCGAAGCCGGCAAAGTGGCTACTACCACGTTTCCCCTGGCTGAAACACTGCAAAATGAGTATCCCGACTACCTGTTCACTCATTTTTTCAAAGACCGCTCAAAAACACTTTTCAGAAAAGACAACAAGTCCTTTTACGAAGAGAAAATGATCTGGGCCGATGGCAATTTTCTGCAAATCTTCCCATTTGAAGATTTTCAGGGAAATCCTGTAAATGCCCTTCAGGAGCCCTACAGCGTGGTTTTGACCAGCGTAGCGGCTGAAAAATACTTCAATCAGCCGGTATCTCCGGGTGATCTGCTTGAATTCAAATGGAATGGCGACTTTTCAACGCTGAAAGTAACGGGCGTTATAGATCGCTGGCCCGACAACATGCACATCAACTTCGACTTCCTGGTATCGTTCAGCACAGCGGAAGCGCTTTTCCCACCCAGCATTACCGACAGTTGGAACATGAACTACTGCTACACCTATGCAAAGCTTACCCCCGCTGCCAGCAAGGAGCAGTTTGAGGAAAGCTTTCCGGCTTTCGTAACCAAATATGTGAAGGATACCGAAAAGCCGAGCGAGGCCTATCTTGGATTTCTCCAACCTGTGAAGGCTATACACATCGATCCTTCAGTCATTACCAACTACACCAACGTGATTGACCCAATCTACCCTCAACTGGCTGTAGCGGTAGGTCTTTTGATCCTGATTATCACCTCCATCAACTTCGTAACGTTGACGGTGGCACAGCTGCATGAAAGAGCCAAAGAAGTGGGCATCCGAAGAGCCATTGGTGCATCGAGGGGCCAGGTGATTTCGCAGTTTGTGTTTGAAACTTTCCTGCTTGTGACGGTTAGTTTCGTCCTTGCTCTTTTGATGCTCCCAGCCAGCATCGATGGCTTCAATTACCTGATGGTATCAAATGTGACGCTGGACCTAAGTCAGCACCTCTGGCTGCTCCTCGCTTTGCCAGGCCTGATCATTGTTACAACCATCGTCACAGGCCTTTATCCGGCTATCTTATTTTCCAGGTCCAATATTGCCGAGTCCATACAATTGAAAAGAAGAAAGGCGGGAGTCTTCCTGAGAAAAGCTTTGCTCACCCTCCAGTATGTGTTTGCTTCAGCCCTGATCATTTTCTGTATCGTCATTTTCGAGCAAATCGACTACGTGCAGAATCAGTCCATTGGCTATTCGAAAGACCAGGTCGTGTATATTCCTCATGGGCGTCAAATCCGTGACAATCCGGATGTTTTCAAAAACAGCGTGATGGCCAATCCGGCGATTGAAAATGTATCTCTTTCGTTTTACAAACCCACGGATGGCATTGGCAATACCATTGGCGTGACCTACAATGGACAAGAAGAGGTCAAAATAGCAGCGAATGCTGTAGACGAAGACTTCTTCACCACCTACAAAATTGATTTTCTGCAAGGTCACGGCTTTGAGAAAGCAGCTGGCGGCGATACCCGGTCGTTTATCCTCAACGAAAGCGCCGTAAAACTGCTGGGCATCGACAATCCACTGGAAGCGACGCTTGACACCGAATTCAATACCGGCGATCCGGGCGAACCGGTGGAAAAGAGAAAAGGCAAAGTGATTGGCGTAATACCCGACGTCCATTTTGAGTCGCTTCACTCGACTATCAAACCAATGATTTTCCTGGTCAAACCCTACTGGTATTTCTATATAAACGTAAAGCTCAACGGTAACCATATTCCCGAGGGGTTGGCGCATTTGGAAGCCACCTGGTCAGATATGTTTCCCGAGTTTCCGTTCGAATACACCTTTCTGGATGACGAGTTTGAAAGGCTCTATGAAACAGAAAAACGGCTCGCCGGCGGATTGGGAACTATGGCTTTGCTGGCGCTGATCACCACCTGCCTTGGCTTGTTTGGCTATATCAGGTTCGTAACGCAGCAAAAAACCAAAGAGGTTGGAATCAGGAAAGTGCTTGGTGCCAGCTACCTGCACATCTCTAACCTGTTCTCCAAACAGTTTTTGACAGCTATTCTCCTGGCAAGCGTTATTGCCTGGCCAGTCGGCTACTATGTGGCCAAAGAATGGCTGCAGAATTTCGGCTACCATGTCTCGCTAACAGGCACGCCGTTCGTGGCCACGCTGGTCTTGTTGTTGGTCATTTCAACAGGTACCGTTGCCAGAGAGCTCCTTAGGGTGATGAAGCTGGACCCAAGCAAGACCTTGCGGTACGATTGAGGACTTCTGGAGTGGCTATATCCAGGGCAATCGTATTTAAAACAAACTAGTTGAAAAAAAATTTCAAAACTGTTTTTTACCCCGACCCTTAAGGGTGAAACAGCTTTGAAATTCCTCATTCCCTTTAGGATTAGGGTAAAAAGAAGAATTCCGAAGCTAAATGATTTTAAATAAGATTGCCCCGTGACTGTATCATTTTAATATCGGGCATTGGTGACTATTGACTATATTCACTCACTCACATAACCTCTTTGAAATGACTCCTCCCATCACCACCTCTCTCGCTCCCTGGCTAACCTTGCCTGAGGGTGAGTCAGCCGTCACTTTCTACAAAAATGCTTTCGGAGCAGTAGAAACCTACCGACTAGCCATGTCAGGCGGTCTGATTGTCAGACTCGCAGTTGAGAGTGCCGAATTTTGGATCAGCTGGGAGCAAAGTGCAGATGCGAAACAACGCCAACCTGTCGGAGGTGACTCCATCCGCATGATCCTTACCGTGGCTGACGCACACAGCATGTTTGCGCAAGCTATCAAAGCTGGCGGAGTTGAAGTATTCCCAGTCGGCGAAGAGCATGGGTGGTTGTTGGGTCGACTGACCGATCCGTTCGGGTTAGACTGGGAAATCGGGCATCCGACTGAAAATGCAGTATGATGAAAAAACTACCCTGGTTATTATCGCTAGCCATCGTATGGATTGCATGTTCTTGCTCTGTTTCAATAAGCCCACTTAGAAAGGAGATCCTGGAACTTGAGCGAGACCGGGTGCTCATAGCGGCTGATGAATACTTGTCCGCCGACATACAAACCATCACAGAAGTCACCAGCTCCCGCTCCGCCGGTGGCCCGCACGACTTCTATTCCGAAGGCGACTACTGGTGGCCTGACCCCGAGAACTCAGGCGGACCCTACATTAGGAAAGACGGGCTCACCAATCCCGACAATTTCGTCGAGCACCGCAACCGTATGAGGCGGCTGAGCATCATCGTACCCACGCTGGTGGCGGCATGGACCATCACGCATAACGACAAGTATGCACTCAAAGCCATTGAACATACTAATGCCTGGTTTGTCAATGAGGATACCCGAATGAACCCGGACATGCTCTACAGCCAGGCTATTTTCGGTCGGGTAACAGGCAGGGGTATCGGCATCATCGACGCTATTCACCTCGTGGAAGTAGTGCAGGCCTTGATGGTACTGGAAGAAAACAGTTTGTTGACGGGCAAATCTTTGGAGAAAACGAAGGACTGGTTTACTCAATTCAATACCTGGATCACCACGCATCCCTACGGAATCGAAGAGCGGGACAATGGCAACAACCACAGCACCTGCTGGGCGATGCAGGTGGCACAATATGCCGTGTTTACCGGCAACGACTCGCTACTGTTTGCTACTAAAGGCTTCTATGATCAAACACTCCTGCCCGAGCAAATGGCGGCCAATGGCTCGTTTCCCAAAGAGCTGGCTCGCACCAAACCGTATGGCTACTCGCTCTTCAACCTCGATGCGACGTATACCCTGCTGCATATCTTAGGCAAAAGTTACCCCCAAGTGTGGCAATACCAGGTGGGTGACTCGCTGCAGGTCAGAAAGGCCGTTGATTTTATGGCTCCTTACATTGCCGACAAAGCCACTTGGCCTTACGCACCAGACGTGATGTACTTTGACGACTGGCCAATGCGTCAGTCAGCCCTTCTTTTCTCCTATATAGCCTATGGGGATGATAAGTACCTGGAACTGTGGAAAACGCTGCCAGCAGACTCGGAAGAAGATGAAGTGATCCGGAATTTCTTTATCAGGCAGCCGCTGTTGTGGGTGAAAGAATGATGACAGCGACCTTGCCGTGGTTCGGAGGCAATTGGTTGCATTTTTTATATATTGTATTGAATCAAAAGGCAAAACAAGTGAAGAACAGGCTCGTGTTTACCCTATTCATGTGTTTAGCGGCAACAGTTGCAATGTCTCAATCTGGCATAACACCGGGCACTGGCAACATAAAACCCACGCCTGTACGACCCTTTGATACCCTCTCTTATTTGTCGCCTTTGAATATCCCTGGTAATAAAGTGCATCCGTTCGTCTTCAAAAATTTTAACTCTGACAACGAGATAGATATTACCATTGCGGATGACCTGCCAGGCCAAATCGCAGAGTCGTCCAACGACAGAATGCCTGTTTTTGTGCCAAAAGGCGACTATACGATGCCCATTTTGGCTCCGGGAGACAGCACTAAATACTATACACTCTTAAGGAAACACATCGAATAGGATGTCCTCCAAGACCGCCTCCTGTTTATTTTTTAGAAAAAAATTCCCACTGTTGTGACATTTCGGCACCTCCTGTGAATAATGAAGTAAAAGCACTGAAAAATCGCTTAAACTTAGCAAGGTGAAACGAACAGAACAACAGGAAGCTCTTTTTATCGACTATCTCGAAAGCTGCAAAAAGCTCATCGCCAAAGTGGCAAGGGTATATAGCAGGGATGCCGAGGAGCAGAAAGACCTGATGCAGGACATCGTGCTTCAGCTTTGGAAGGCCTTCCCCAATTATGACAATACCTACGCCGTTTCCACCTGGACCTACCGAATCGCTCTTAACACTTCTATCTCTCACCTGAGAAAAGTAACGACAAGAAGTGCGGTGCAGGCAGGCAAATACAGCGAAGGAGAAATTATGCAGGTGGAGGCCGAAACGACAGATGAAAACCTGGAGCATCTTTACCGTGCCATCGACCTGCTCAAGCCTGTCGACAAGGCCATTGTGGTATTGCAGCTGGAAGGATGCGGCAACAAAGAAATAGCAGAAGTCATGGGGCTCTCGGCATCCAACATCTCCACCCGAAAGCTGAGAATCAAAGAAGAGTTAAAAACCCATTTTGAAACAACTAAATAAAAAGGTCATGGAATTTGAACAACTAACAAGCATATGGAACAACGCCAACCCAACCCTGGATCAAACGGTGAAAATCAACAAGGAGCTGGTAAAGACAATCAGCTTCAGTAAGGTGAAATCGAGCCTTTCAGAGATCAAATGGACAAGTATTTTTCAAATTGTAGTGGGCATCTGGTTCCTGGATTTTCTGCTGGGCTTTGCGTTCCGGCACCACGCCGATCACTTGTTTCTCATCCCATCCATTATGCTAATCGTCATCACGCTGTACAGCCTGATTTTTGACATTGGGCAGCTGGTCATGCTTTTCAAGATCAACGCTAAGGCCTCGGTGGCAGAAGCCCAGCGGAAGCTGTCGCTACTGAAAAAGCTTGAAGCCTATGACGCTTATAGCCTGCTGGTCATCATACCACTATTTTCGGCGCCTTTTCTGATCGTGGTAGCCAAAGCGGCAGCGGAGGTTAGCTTGTACGAGTTTGGCAACCAATGGATCTATTCCTATGTAGCGGGCAGTGCTGTGGTGGCAGGCATTGTCGTTTTCTTCCTGCGAATGTTCCCCAACAAAGGGCTTCAGGAGTCTATTGACTTTTTGAAGGAGCTGAAAGAGGAAAAGTGAGTTTCCACTAGTATCCGAAAAACCTCAAATACACTAAATGTGCGTTTTAACGGTAGCACCATATACCCTCTCCGGGGTATACTATTGCCTCATTCATAGACCTAAATTTGTCACCATACAAAATTCAGACTTATGAAAAAGCTATTAGTTCTCGCACTCCTCTGCCTGCCTTTTTTAGGCAATAGCCAAATTGTCAATGAAAAAAATGTCAAAGACTGGGGCTATGGCGAAAACAAGATCAAGAAGGCACCAAAAAAGATTTACATCAAAGACTTTTTTGTCAACTATCAGGTGTTATCGTCTAACTCAGAAACCGCCACTAACTCAGACCTGGATAAGGCCACCTCAATGATGTCTGTGGGGTTGGTCGGCCTGGAGACCGAAGACTTTCAGGAAATTACAGATGCGGCCTACAAAAGAATGGTGGGCAAGCTGGCTGACGCAGGTTATGAAATAGTTGACAGCGAGGAAGCTGGCAAAGCAGAAATGTTCCAGGATTATACCAAACTGACTGGTGGCACCCCGAGCCAGGCGCAAATTATTGGTTATATCTCAACAGCCCCAACAGGGTATGACTACTATGTAAAAAGAGTGACCAACAAAGGAAAAGCTAAAGATGCCTTTTTTGATGTTACACCTAAACTATCAAAGGATCTTGGTGATATCCCTGTGCTGGAAGCCAATGTAAGTTTTCAGTTTGTGACCATAGAAGGCAGTAGCTTTGCGGGAGCTGCCAAAATGAAAGGGAATGTCGACTTTGTATTGGCTGCCACAGCCATTGGCACTTCATCTGAAGGGTTTTTCGGTTCAAAAATAGAAACTTCAGCCACACTCGAACGAGTAGTTTGGAAAGGGGGAGCCGCTGGCCTGGGTGCACTATCCATCATCCAATTCAGTCCTAAAAGTGATATCTCCATTGAAGGAGTAGTGGAGCAAAAAAAGTTTAAGGAATATGTGTCCAGCAATAGTTATACGCCATCTTATGCGAACATTGTGATTACGCAGGACAAGAAGATAGAAGTGAGCCATCAGGTAAAAGCAGACAGAGATGCCTATAAAACCAAATCGCTTCAAGCTTTAAATGAATATTTGGATCAAATGATTCAGAAACTAATTGAGAGTGCAAACGGGTAATTAACAGGAGCAGAAGCCAAAAGCGTGCCTTTCCAGGTACGCTTTTTTTATGGCTTTTTCTTGCCAAAATACATGGAAATCAGCTCGTTGCCCTGCTACCTCACCGGATGATACACCCTTTCCGCCGTGCGCAGCACCTCGTCCTTGTCGAGGGTCATGTGTTTGGGCTGCTGATGTTGGAACCGCTCCAGCTGGTCTTTGAAGTGGGGCGAATCGGGGTGCATGCTGGCGCCATAGGTGTTCACCGTTTCAATGATGGGTAAGCCCTCCTTTGGGTAGCGCACAAGGGCAATATAGGCATCGCCCGACACCGACTTGCGGGTGCCGTCGGGTTGTTCCCGTGAGTGAATGGCCGTTAGCGCATCGGGCAAACCCCAGATGGGGTATGCCACACCACCCCGCACCAGTTTCTGCACGTCACCCAGGGCGACCGTGTCGCTGTCGAAATGTTCTATCATATAATCATGTACATATTGGTAGGTGGCCACGGCTTCTTCTTCTGGCAGGAATCCGGTAACATTGCGATACTTGCTGTAAAGTTTGTAGTACATCAGCAGAAAAACGGCCGCTCCCCTGCTGTCCACAGTGGCTTTCCTGTCCCACTGCTGCAAACTATTGATCACATTGGCTAGCTCCGGGTACCTACCCACATCCAGGTTCCAAAAGGCATCCAGGTTGATTTCATATTGTAGTTCCTGCGGCAGCTGCTGGTCAAATTTGATTTGCTTAAAAGTATCGTAGTCGAGTTTTCCTTCGGGCATTATCTCCATTACCCGCTTGCTCCGGTTGTTGTGCCTGCGAAAGAAGCCATCATTGGAATCAAAGTTGGCCGTGTCGAGGTTGTCGGCTGGGGCAGTAGCCAGAAAGGGAGCATGGTTGGTGTTGAAAAGATACCCCGCCCCCGGATTTACATACTGAGGCAACTCCTCTATGCCTTTGAATGCTGTCCAGAGGGTGGCTGAAGTATTCCCCGGCAAAGTGCTGCTCCAATCGTACTGTGGATCGGGGTTGCGGCGGGGCAGCTTTCCATTGCTCACGTAAAAGATGGTGTCGTACCTGTCGGCATACACAATATTGAACATGGGAAGGCTGGTCATGCTTAGCGCCTTGTAGAACTCCGAAAAGTTGCGGGCCTTGTTCATTCTGTACCACTCCTCCAGCGCTTTGGCATCCATAAGCGCCGGCATGCGCACAGAAAAAGTGCCGTTGTCGGCTTTCACTGTGGGGCCATACACGCTCCAGTAGGCCTTTTTGCCAATCCGAACAGGAATGCCCTTCACCTTCAGTTTCACCTTCTGCTTTTCAAGCTTCAGCCATTGGTCGTCAAACCGGTATTCGTTGCTGTTGGATGGATTCATTTCTAGCTGAAATACATCCACCTTGTCGAACATATTGACGGTATGCGCCCAGCCGAGGTTTTCGTTGGTGCCGTGAAAAATAACGCAGCCTCCAGGAAAAACACCGCCAAGCATATTCCAGCCCTCCTCACTTTGCACATGCGCCTCATAAAAAGCTACGGGCCCCTCCTGTGGCTGATGGGCATTAATGGCCAGAAAAGCCTCACCGGTTGTAGTCTTGCTCGGGTGTATGGCAAAGGCATTCGACCCCCGGGAATCGAAGCCGGGAAGTGTTGGCATTTTGCCAGCAAAGAGGTTGGACAACGCTCGATCGGCCCCGCTGAACACAGCCACAGAAAAAACCACCGCCGACAGGTAGTCCTTCTCGTCGGCCGGGAAAACATGCTTGTTCAGCACCTCGTCGGGGTGGGCATCAGCGTAGGCCTTCAACCCCTGGATATAGCCATTGATCAGGGCTTTCAGCTCAGGGCTAATCGTGCTCCACTGCTCCTCCACCAGCTGCCTGCACCTGAGCAGCTTGAAGGCATAGTCAGCCTTTGCTCCTTCTTTACCAAGGTACGAGCCCAGCATTCCCTTGCTAATGAGTGCCACCTGCTGAATGGTTTCAAAGTCATCCTCGGCGTGTGCCCAGGCCAGGCCATAAGCCACTTCAGGGTCGGTCGGCGCAAAGATATGCGGCACCCCGTAGGTATCCCTGGCAATGGTGATGTTGGCCGGGTCGATTTGGGCTTGGGCCACAGCGGCTGCAAGCAGAAAGAGAAGGATGATGTATCTCATGTTTTAGTGAATCGTATTAGTCCAGACTAAAAGTAGCAACAAAATGTTTTGAAACGGTTCAAGTCCTACGAATGTCAGTCTGAGCCTGTCGAAGACCACTGGCAGGACTTAAACTGCCCACTGTTCCCGTTTGTGCCTTCACACAAGGCTTCCCGATCCATCTGCCAAAACACCCTTTGTTATTCGCCAAAGATCACCTACTTTATGCTAGTCAAATGTAACCACCGGAGGTTGCACAGCACAAGCCAGAATTCGCCCTTCTATGAACAAGCACCTCATTCCATTAATAGCCATCGTGGCCTTTGCCTGCACTTCATCGCCAAAAGAAGCGAAGCGCTACGATGTGGGCCAAATCATCACGCCACAGGGCGAAATGCTCTTCTGGCTCTACGACGACACGCCCACCCATAAGGCAAGCTTCATCAAACTGGCCAACGAAAGCTACTGGGACAGCCTGAGCTTTAACCGGGTGATCGAGAACTTTGTTATCCAGGGAGGCTGCCCCGACACTCCCGAGGGCTTCAGCGATTCGCCTTACCTGCTTGACCCTGAAATCAAACCCACCCACAACCACGTCTATGGTGCTGTGGGTGCGGGCAGAGACGGCAACCCCGAAAAGCTGTCAGCTGGCTGCCAGTTCTACATTGTGCACCGCAAAGACGGCATCCCTCGGCTCGATGGGGACTATACTATCTTCGGGCAAGTGTTCAAAGGGCTCGATGTGCTTAATAAAATAGCAACTATGGATACCGACTCGTTGGATGCACCGCTGGAAAGGGTGCCGCTGGATGTGAACATTATCAAGATGACCGAAGAAGAGCTCCGACAGAGTGGATTTGAACCTGGGACGCAACCTTAAGCAGATTTATAGCTGGCGAAAAACGTGAGCGCCTTAAATAAAGACTCATCAACATCATTATCCCACTGCCGCCTCAATGTCATAAGCCCAATTGTTGGTTCCGATCAAAAATATATGCAAATTAAACCCGCTCAACCAGTTGGAAAGCAGCCTCCGGGTATGCTTATCTTCATTCAATCTTTTTCTTAAAAGGAATTTTCGCTTTGGTGAATATGCTTTTTTTAAAAAGAAAAACAGGCCAAGCCACCAACCCGACCAATGTGCTAAAACATTGCCTGCTGATTCTGACGCTATTATTTTGCGGAGCAACACGACTACCTGCCCAGCAACCTCTTTTTGTTAACTATCAAAAGTTTGACCCTGAAAATGGTCTGCCTCAAAGCTATGTAACTGGTATTGTTCAGGACAGCATAGGCTTTTTGTGGATAAGTACCCTGGACGGACTCGTGCGATACGATGGCAGCAGTTTCCAAACGCTCAGGCAACTTTCGTCCGATACGGTGGGCTTATCCAGTAATCGCATCCACCGCATGCTGCTCGATAAAAATGGGCAGCTTGTGATAAAACATGTCGTAGGCCCCGTCGATTACCTCAATCCAAAAACCTTCAGCATAAAACGGGCTATTGAGCCAAATGCGATTTATAGTGCAGATAACATGGGCACTCATTGGCGCAACCTCGAAGAGTTGATGCACGACGGAAATGCCAACTGGTTGCATGTTTCCCTCAACGAATCGTTCGAAATCATGGACAGCACCTCGAACGGTTTGGCAACCTATTCCAAAGTGCTGTATGAAAGGGAAAAATTTGATTTCTATTCTTTTCGGATCACGCCATCCGGAATGCTGTACCTGTTGACACCCGAAGGGCTGAAAATATACGAAAGCCCCAACGCACTGCCGGAGACCATTTCGCTTCCCCTGAAAGTCGACCTCAGCGCCAGCATCCGCAAAAGACCCACCCTGTTTGGAAAAGGAGACAATGACCTGCTTATCGGTTGCAAGGAAGGGCTTCTGCATTTCAATAACATCAGCAAAGAGTTTGACCTCATCCAAATTGAAGTCGCCCATCTTGTCAATGCTTTTCCAACTTACCTGATTACAGAAGACCGGCTGGGTCGACCCATTTTCGTCTTTCAACGACAGGTGTACCGGCTTGAGCCCAACAATCAAGTGAGCTGGCTTTGGAAGAACCCCGGCAGCTTTGACATTTCGGCGCTATTCGTCGACCGCACCAACACCCTCTGGATCGGCATGGACGCCGACGGGCTGTACAAGGTAAACTTAGAACTACCCGGATTCACCTCCTACCTCTATTCGGACAATTTTGTAACCGACGTTTTGGAGAGAGAGGTCAAGGTTAGCAAAGACCACGTCGCTTCGCTGGGCTATGACAAGGTAACACCCTACTATTTCAGATACTATTATCTTGATAGTGAAACCCTTGTTTTCGGAGTTGAAAACTCACCCAATACTCCCGGCATATTCAAGCTCAACGCCGGGTCAATAACTCCGTTTTACAATCCTAAATTTTTGCCCGACGCCTTCACCCTAAGTCCAGACAACGATTTATATCTTGTTGATTCAGTTGCTTCGATTTTTCATTTCAAGCCAGTGGATCAGTCGCTAACGAAACTCAAGTCCAATGTTCCCGACGGTGCCCATAATATTGTGGTAGACCTTCTGGCCGATGAGAAATTCCTGTGGGTTGGCACATCGATAGGTGGGATTTACCAAATAAGAAATGGGGAGGTAGTGCAGCACATCAAACCGAACGGGAAGCACTCTATCAATACAGTGAGATTTGATGAAAGAAATCCCGACTACTTGTGGATAGGAACATTGGGAGGGGGCCTGCTGAAATGGAGCAAATCTCAAAACAAATTACTGGCATCGTACACCACGAACAATGGCCTGCCCAACAATACGATCAACTGCATAGTGCCAGACAACCTGGGCAACATCTGGATGAGCACCAATATTGGCGTGAGCCGCTTCAATCCTGAGACAGAACGAATTACCAACTACACAAAGGCCGATGGATTGGTTGAAACAGAGTTTAACAGGCACCACCAAATGCTGCTACCCGATGGAAGAATTGCTATGGGGGGCACAAACGGCTATTCGGTATTTGATCCCAGGACATTCGTTGCCGACACCAGCAACACGCAGGTGATTCTCTCGGCGTTGTTCATCAACGATCAACCTGTCCTTGCAGGCAACCGCAGCCCTTTCAGTGCAGCTATGCTCGATGAACTCATTTTACCCTACGATAGCAATACCATCAGCTTTGAGTTTGCTCCGGTACAGTACAATGCCCCTGAAAAAAACAAGCTGCGTTACCAGTTGGTAGGCTTTGACCAAAATTGGGTAGAAATTGGCAATGAGCGTAAGTTCAGATTTGCCCAGCTACCTCACGGCAAATACACGTTGAGGGTGGTAAGCACCAATACCTCGGACATTTGGAGTGAGCATGTCAAAGAGGTAAAAGTCACCATACTTCCTCCTCCCTGGCGCACCTGGTGGGCTTATTTATCTTACGCCCTGCTTGCATTACTAATTATCAGGGCGATTTGGCAGGTGTACAAGAACAGGTTGCGGGAAAAGCAGGAGGCCGAATTCAACCTGAGGGAAGCGGCCAGGTTGCGGGAGATGGACGAACTAAAAACCCGATTCTTTTCTAATGTTACCCACGAATTTCGCACGCCCCTCACCCTCATCCTATCTCCTCTTGAAAAACAACTTGCTGACCCAGGCGTTTCGCCTTCGATAAAACCACTGCTCGATAATAACTATCGCCACGCACGCCAGCTACTCAACCTTGTCAACCAGCTGCTCGACATATCGAAGATTGAAGGCAAACAAATGCCCGTCAGCAACTCCACAGGAGACCTCAATCAGTTTGTGGAGGCCTGCGTCGGCGCATTCCATGCTGAAGCATTGTCGAAAGGCATCGACCTGACATTTAGGACGAGTGCAACCGAAGGTTATTTTCTTTTTGATAGCGGCAAATGGGAAAATATCATTTACAACCTGCTTGGCAATGCCATTAAGTTTATCAGCCCCGGTAAAAAAAACGCAAAAGTCATGCTCACACTTGGCCCTGCTTCACAGCAAGATTTCGTCGAGCTGTGCATCGAAGACACCGGACTTGGTATTGCGCATGATCAGCTTGACCACATATTTGAACGCTTCTATCAGGTGGATGGCTCCTCTACAAGACAGCACGAAGGCACAGGCATAGGTTTGGCGCTGGTGAAAGAGCTTGTGGATTTGTTGGAAGGAACCATCAAAGTAGAAAGCCAACTGGGCAAAGGAACAGCTTTCACACTGGTATTACCTGCGCAAAAAATCAGCGAGTCAGCCTATCAGCTGCCCACAAATACGTCTCCCGTCAAAAAAGAAACGACTATGGCTGATAGTGGAGACCGAGAAGAGCCCGTCAGTATGCCTGTTTTACTTGTGGTAGAAGACAATGCCGAGCTCAGGTCGTTCATAAAAGAGGGCCTCTCAAGCCACGGACACATCCTTGAGGCAAACAACGGCAAGTCGGCCTGGAACCTACTGATCAACGAGCTTCCTGATATTGTAATTTCAGACGTGATGATGCCTCAGATGAACGGGTTTGAGCTCTGTCAGCTTTCAAAACAAGACCCCCGCACGGCCCACATCAACTTCATACTGCTCACCGCCAAAGCATCACAATCGGCCAAGATTGAGGGCCTTGAATCTGGAGCGGATGAATACCTGACAAAGCCATTCAATATGAAGGAGTTGGAGCTGCGGGTAAAAAACTTGCTGCAGGAGCAAAGCAATTTGAGAAAGTACCTGCTGGACAAGGTATTTCCCAAGTCGCCTGAGAGCGGGGTCGACCATGTCGACGACGTTTTTGTCAAGCAGCTTCAAAAATCTCTGGACGAAAAGTTAGACGACACGTCGCTCAACGTCGAGGCATTGGCGGAAACAGTTTCGATGAGTAAAAGCTCACTCAATCGAAAGCTCAAAGCAATACTCAATATTTCCACCAAGGATTTCATCAAGCAATACCGATTGAAGAAAGCCACAACCCTACTGCTGGCGGGCCACCCAGTCAGCCAGGTGTCGTACATCGTTGGCTTTGACACCCCCTCCTACTTCGGTCAGTGTTTTAAGGAACAGTTTCATTTGACTCCCTCTGAGTTTGTAAAAGCTCATAAAAGCCAAAAATTGAGATAAATTGACCCAAAATTGAGAGTGGTATGGCTGGCTAAAGCCTAATTTTCGGGGACACAACTAGTCCTCATTACGGCTGATTTCTAACCAAAACGTGCCCCATCATGAAAGCTTTCTCTCAGTTTCTAAAGGTGTTTGTACCGCTCTCCATTTTGTTTGCAGCAACGAGCTGCGAAAAAGAGGATCCTTCGATAGTACCAGTGTTGGTCACCGCAGAAATAAAAGCCATTACTAAAACCACTGCTATAGCTGGTGGCGATGTTTCGAGCGATGGCAACGAGGAAATTACTGCCCGGGGCGTCGTGTGGAGCCTCGCCGCAGGGCCAGATATAACCCTTTCTACAAAAACAAGTGAAGGCGGCAGTATTGGCTCCTTTACCTCCGAATTGACGGAGCTGCAACCAGGCACAAAATACTTTGTGCGGGCCTATGCCACAAATAGTGTAGGCACGGCTTATGGCAACGAGGTTACCTTTGAAACCCTGCCCCTGCAATTGCCAGTAATACAAACCAACGAAGCAACCAATATCACCTTTCAGTCCGCGACACTGGTGGGAGTGATCTCCAGCGCAGGCGTTGGTGAAGTGACTGAACGTGGGATAGTGTATGGCACAACAGCACTCCCCACAACTGCCAACGCTAAGGTTTCAGCCGGCACGGGCATCGGCGAATTCTCTGTAGAACTGATCGGCCTGGAGCCCGAAACAAAGTACTTCGCAAGAGCATATGGCATCAATTCGGATGGTACCAGCTATGGCAGCCAGGTGACCTTCGAAACAAGTGCTTTGCAGTCCCCCACAGTCACCACAGGGGAGGCGACCGAGATCAGTTTCTACAGTGCCAGGGCCGTTGGTACGGTCACTTCCGAAGGAACAAGCCCAGTGACCACCCGAGGCTTTGTTTACAGCACCTCACCCAACTCCACAACAGGCACCAACCTAAGCGTTGGCAATGGAACGGGGAGCTTCACCGCCGATCTTACAGGTCTTGAACCAGACACGAAGTACTATATCAAGACATTTGCAACCAGCAGCCATGGTACTGGCTATGGCACCGAAACGTCGTTCACAACCAAAGCACTTGTGCCGGTGCCCGAATCCTTCTCAGGCAACTGGTACAACGTGGCAGGTACGTGGATATGGACCATTGCCGAAAACACCACCGGCAAATACATCCGAACCAACAATGTTTTCTACTACTACCAGCCTTCGGACGTTGACTTCGCCGACAATGCCTACGTGATCAATGGCACCTCCTCCACTGGCGCCACCAAAACAGCCTACCTGAAACAAGGAGCGGATACCAATAAAATCACCATTTCGACCACATCCGCAACTTCTGGTTTTATTGAATACGGTCAAGTGGTAGGGCGAACAGTAAAAAGGGTCACTCATGCGACAGGGTCGTTTCAGGCCACCACCGGGACTGCCTGGGTTGAAAAAAATGAAGCCGGAACAATTACCTTTAACTTCACCGAGATATCAAGAGACGACTGGTCAGTGTACTTGCGGGACAACGACGGAAGAGGAAACCTGCAAATAGACGTACACTTTAAAAAAACTTTCTGGACGCCAACAGGTGGTTCAAAAGCTGAATTATATCCTCTCACGGGCATGTTCAACAACTAGTAAAACGCTGCTACAAGTTCCTTTCGTACAAAGGAACATAGTGTCGATTCGACGGCCTCAACTGACGCAGCTTCATACAAAGATAATGTTGTTTAAAGTTGTCTGGCGGGTTATTCCCCTCTTTTGGAGGGGGTAACCCGCACTGACAAAGATCATCCAAAGCAACACCGACCTTTTCATTGAGCCGCTTTCCTTCTACAGTATTTAAGCCGTAAGAATCAATTTTTCGTCAGAAATTGGCAGTAAATTAAAGGCCTATGAAAGGAAAGTATCAACCAGTTCATCCGCTTCTCCCGGTTGCAGGCACCGATCTGAAAACGTAATCTGTTTCGAATAAAATTCGTCAGGCGCACGCTAATAATTACTATCGATGGAAAAACTTTTTCAATACACCGGCAAAGACCTCCAGAATATCACGATGGACGAGTGGCTGACAAGCAAATCGCTTTCGCTGCGACCTATTGCCTCCAGATGGTTTGATGAAATCAAAAATTGTGGAGACGATGTGCAGGACATTTTTCACGATGGTCATCCAATAGGTTGTGTGGATCATGCGCCCTTCGCTTATGTTGATGCATACAGCGCTCACATAAACGTCGGTTTTTTTTACGGAGCTTTTTTGCCCGACAGATTTGGCTTGCTCGAAGGAAGCGGGAAGAGAATGCGGCACGTCAAAATAAGGCCCAACGAGCCCTGCAATGAATCAGCAATCGCCGCCCTTATTGAAGCAGCCTACGAGGATATTAAAAGGCGGTTGTACTAAACTGTGGCAGCACAAATTACCTATCTTCCTTTAGAAAAATGAAGCAATAAATTTCAGCATACAACCAAAACCAGTCGCTGGCAGGCATGCATGCAGATTTGTGACTCGCTGGCTTTAGCCATCGAAAAAGGCCTGGCAAAGGAGAAAAGCAAGATTTGACAAGCCCACTTTGTTTGGCTACTCAACGAAAACGCTATCGTGGGCACAACAAGCGAAAGGCTGGGATCAAGGCTGATGTTTGGGAGCGGTGCCGGTTTTGACGAGGATGACCTGAACGTCAGAGGTCAGAAGTTCACAAGCTGCTTGAGCGGTTAAAGTGAAACACAGGCATCGTCTTTGTTTGGTCCGTGATCACAATCAGCAGAAGCGAGCATGTGTAAGCGTGACGGCTTGGTGAAATCCCACGATATTGCTTAAATAAATCCTACTAGTTTGGTTTACGCCGCAATTAATAATCTTCACATAAAACATGGCAAATACATAGTCGATTGAAAGTATAAGAAATCAAATTTCATCCATAGTTGAAGACTATGGGGTTTCAATCCAGTCAATTGATAAACTGGCGACTCTTTTAAAGCAATTTGCCGGGGACGAGGACTTCTGGATGAGCAGGTATAAACCGGCTGATAGAAATGAGGAATTGCTATATGAAATCACCATTGACAAGCTTTCGGGAATAGCACTTTATTTGGTGTCCGACGCTTCAGGAGTTGAGAGCCCTCCCCATATTCATCACACCTGGGCGATAATTGCCGGGATAAGCGGTGTAGAATTAAATCGCCTCTACACCATTACAAACCATGAAAAAATGAAAGTGAATGAAGTAAAAACTGTGTCGGTAGGTTCTGGAGAAGTGATTACCATGGCCGACGATGACGTTCACTCAACAGAAGTGGTTGGGCATCAATCGACCTACCACCTGCATTTGTATGGCTGCGATTTGAAGTCATTACCTGCTTTTAGCAAAAGAATATTTAGTGTAGAATAAAGCACCGGGCGACTACGTCGTCCAGCTCCTGGTGTGAGTTTCTTTTTCTGTCGTAATATTATTCAATCCTCAACAAACCCTGCCTCAGTATGCGTGAAGACATGTATGCTCCCTGCCTGGTGCCAAAATCAATTTTTTACACCCATTCAACATCACTAGTTATTTTTTAGAAATTGGATGTAAATTAACCAGTCAATAGACAAGAATAGGTACCTTCCCATATCCAACTATCCTACAATCAAACCATTGAATGATGGAACCGGCATTCGAAAAAGTAATTACCTCTGAGCAGGAACTCCGTGACATCATGGGATACCCCAGCGAAATAGTTACCCGAAAAACAATCAATTATATCGACGAGCACTGTCAGGTTTTTATTGAGAAATCACCATTCATTACCATAGCCACCTCCGACTTGAAGGGTAATTTAGATGTATCCCCAAAAGGCGACCCTGCTGGGTTTGTGAAAATATTGAGTGATAAAATGCTGGCTATTCCCGATCGGCCAGGAAACCACAAAGCTGACACGTTAACCAACATCATTCAAAACCCCAACATAGGGTTGATCTTTCTGATTCCCGGCATCAAAGAAACCCTGAGAGTAAATGGAGAGGCTAAAATAGTGACTGATGAAAAGGTTTTGGAGCTATTATCCTGCCAGGGTAAAAAACCGGGATTTGCTATCATTGTAATAGTGAAAGAGGCATTTATGCACTGCGCCAAATGTATCATCAGGTCTAACTTGTGGACAACAGTTGATGAAAGACAAGAACGCTCTATTGCCACCCTGGGCAAAGCCCTGGTTGACCATGGAAAACTTGATATCTCGTCCGAAGAACTGGATGAGATGATAAAAGACGATGAAAAAACGAATTTGTATTAGAATCGCAATCTATCGGTAGCCACCTGGTGCAAAGCCGCCGCTTGTGCTTGAGCCCTATGTCGGGTTCTCATGTGTGTCTTCACACATTTTCCAGACCTCCGTACCCAATTAAAGGGGTTACTCTGTCCGGAAGCACAAGAGTAACCCCTTTAATTTTGCCGGAGACGCTGGCTACTTCTGCCATCTTTCAGAATTTGGTGGTAGATTAACCAAATCATAAAAAAGGGACATGGATCGACCTATGCCCGGATATTGGTAAAAATTAGAACGATGAGAAAAACGATACTATTCATTATTGCATTGGCATTTAGTTCGTCAGTGTTTGGACAAACAACAGGCGAACAATATGCTGATGACGTAAAATCAATAAGTGCCATCATAGATGCCTACTATGATGTGATTTCAGGCTCAAGTGAAAAGCCCTGGCAATTTGAAAGGGATAGTTACATTCATTCGCAAAATGCTGTCATTACAAAATTAGATGAAAATGGGAATGTGGAATCACACTCATTAGAGGCAGAATACATTCCGCTGTTATTATCAACCAAAGAGGATTTTTACGAAAAAGAGCTCAAAAGAGAAGTTAGTCACTTTGGAAACATCGCTCAGGTATGGAGTGCTTTTGAAGTGAGAACTGACCTGAATACTGCTTCAGACATCAGAGGATTGAATAGCATCCAACTTCATTTTGAAAAAGGCAGATGGTGGATAGACAGCTGGACAAGTGAAATGGAGTCTGACAAGAACTCTTTGGTAACAGATTTTCTGACGAACGAATAAAACGTTTGTCAGGCGGCCGTGAGCCACCCACCACCACCTGCCGCAAAGCGCCCGCCGGGCAGAGTAGACCGGCCAGCTCAGGCTTGCGCTTAATCCCTACATCCCGTCCTTATGTGTGTCTTCACACATTTTCCAGCGCATTGTCACCAAGTAACCTATAGCCCTCGGCTCGGAAGTAACAGCGGCCACCAGATAACCTACCCTTGCTAGCAAAAAGCATACAGCTGTCCGTTCGAAACTAGTCGCTGTCACCAAAAAGCATACCCGTGCCTCCAAAAACATAACAGCTGCCTGCCCGGAGTTAACAGGTGTGACCAAAAAGATGACAGCTGTCACAAAAATCAGGGAGAGGGGGTATCTGGAAGGGGGGTACCCCCCTCTGCGAGGGGGTAGAAGGCACTTTTTTGTGCGTTTGCGGTTTACATAGCTCCGTACAGTAATCAAAAAACGAAGTGGGTTCGGTAAAAAGATGAACAGGTTCGGTAAAATGGTAGGCTAGCTTCGTTCGGAAGGAGGAGGGTGTCGTGAAAAAGGTGAACCCTCTCGGTTCGAAAAAGAAATGGTTCAGTAAAAAGACGAACCAGTCCGGTAAAATGCGAGCACAGTTCTCTTCGGAAGGAAGAGAGTGTCGTGAAAAAGGTGAACTAGGTCGGTTCGGAAGGGAAATGGTTCGGCAAAAAGATGAACCAGTTCGGCTCTGAAGTGGGTAAGTTCGGTTGCGAGGTGGGGGTACCTACTTCAGAATGGTTGAAAAGGTTTTTTTTGGATGGAAATGGATTGCGCCGAACCCCAACTTCCATGAATTGATGTAAATTGATAGATTAACAATGGAGGAAGTTTCTCGGACATTATTCATTGGGCTGAATTAATCAAAAATGAAGATCGTTTCATGGAACTGTAATGGCGCATTTAGAAGAAAGTTTGAGCATATCTCAAAACTCAATGCGGATATTTACATTATCCAGGAGTGTGAAGACCCTACTCAATCCAACCACTCCGGCTATATGGAGTGGAGTAGAAACTACCTGTGGATCGGAGATTCAAAAAACAAGGGATTGGGCATATTCGCCAAATCAGAAATTGAGATCACAAAACTAGACTGGCCCAATACCTTCAGGGATCATTCAGTGAAATACTTTTTGCCCTGCGATGTAAACAAAGAATTCCAACTATTGGGTGTTTGGGCTCACAGCAACAAGTCTCCCAACTTTGGATATATCGGGCAATTCTGGAAATACCTTCAAACCAATTTCGAATTGTTTGATAAGATCATCATCGCCGGGGACTTCAACAGTAATGCCATCTGGGATGAATGGGATCGCTGGTGGAACCATACCGATGTGCTTAACACTCTTCAGAAAAAAGGCATTGTGAGCCTCTACCACCTAATGAGAGGTGAAGAGCAAGGGAAAGAAATTACACCCACATTCTTCCTTCAAAAGAACCCGGGCAAGCCTTACCATATAGATTATTTCTTTGCAAGTGAAGACTTCCAGGCGCCAAAGCAATTTCAGATCGAATCTCATGAAAAATGGATTAGAATCAGCGATCATGTTCCATTGGTTTTGGAAACCTGAAATGGAAAATAAAAAGCATCTTTGCATGAGGTAATTAATACTCTTTTACCTTAGAATCCCCGTTAGAATAAATTTTAAGATATTCGTATTAGATTGAATGACAATAAAAAACGAATAGCACCTTTATCTCACTTGATTATTCACTATGGACAAATTCTTCAAGTTTAAATATGACGACCTTTTCAATCCGACCTTAAGGGCTCTGAAAAATTTGGGTGGATCGGGTGCAGTCAGCGAAATTGAGGAACAGGTGATTTCAATCCTTAATCTGTCCGAAGCAGCGGTTAATGAAATTCATCGAGAAAGCACTACAAAACTTACTTATCGTCTTGCTTGGGCCCGCAATTACCTAAAACGGTACGAACTACTTGAAAACTCAGCCAGAGGTGTTTGGGCTTTGACCGAGGCAGGCCAAAACACGACAGAGGTTGATAAAGAAAAGGTCAAAAAAGTAGTTGTCAAAAAAGATAAAGAGGAACGATCCAAAAAGGAGCTTAAGCCGAAGGATGAACCAGAACTAAAAGAGAAAACCGAAGAGTTAGAAGAATTCAGTTGGCAAGATTCGTTAATTGAGACCATGCGAGGAATTCATCCTGATCAATTTGAGCGGCTTTGTCAACGTCTATTAAGGGAGCTAGGATTTGTGAATGTTGAAGTCACCGGCCGGACAAATGACGGAGGAATTGACGGTAAAGGAATTATCAAACTGGGAGGAGTGCTGTCTTATCACGTTGTTTTCCAAGCCAAACGTTATCAAGGTTCGGTTTCCTCTTCTGTAATCAGAGATTTCAGAGGTGCAATGAGTGGAAGAGCAGATAAGGGATTAATACTTACAACCGGAAGCTTTTCGAGAGAAGCAAAAAAAGAAGCAACACGAGACGGGGCAACTCCAATCGACTTGATTGACGGAAATGAATTTGCAGAAAGACTGAAGGAATTGGGGTTAGGAGTTACGGTAGAAATGGTTGAAGAAGTAAAAATAAAATCTGACTGGTTCAAGAATTTGTAGCTCAGCGCTAATGCAGCCTGAGTCTTGTATTATTCCTACTAATTGGTTGTGCAGCAGCCACGGACGCTTGAACTAATGCGGAGTCATCCCCACCACCCAATTCTCTGCGCCACCTCCCCCATTTTTCTTACATTGAAGCCATATTAATCGACAAATCAAGCGATGGCTCAACCAAAAACACCTTCAACCATGAGAAAGCATATCAATTATTGGGCTCTGCTATTGTTCCTGCTGCCCGGCAGCGTTTTGGCCCAAACCCGGCCGGACGCAGCGGCCATCAACGCCTCGCCCAACTACGGCAAGTCGGTAGCAGTGTTTGGCGGCTCGGTGTCGGTGATTCCGCCCAGCGACAGTGCCAAAGTACTATGGGAACGACAGCTGGGCATGAAAATCACCAACTACGGCGTGCCGGGTGCAGGCTTTTCATCGCTACAGGGCAAGTCGCTGCAGCAGCAGGTAGATGAAGCCGGTGTGTTCGACATCTACATCCTGTGGGCCTCTACGAACGACTACACCAACAACCGGGCGGTAGGCACCTACACCGACTACACCGAGTTTGACGGCTACGACCAAACAAAGCTCATCACCCAGGCAGGCGGCATCAACTATTGCATCAAGAAAATCTACGAACTCAACCCAAAGGCCACTATCTACTTTTTCACCTCCAGCAAAGCCTTTAACGACAGAGGAGCCTACGATCCGTTTTATCCAACGGGCATGGCGGAGCATGTGAACATGCAAAAGAAGGTCTGTGAACTCCATGGCATCCCCTACCTCGATCAGTTTACACTGGGCGGCTACAACGTCTACAACAAAGACTTGTACTACCACGACCCCATCCACATGAACGCCCTGGGCTACAAAAAGCTGGGCGAGCTACAGGTAGCATTTCTGGCCTTTCCGTAGCAATTAAAGAGGTTACTCTCTGCTCCCATGCAAGTGTAACCTCTTTAATGGGACTGCCTGTGTTCTGCTATGTGCTGTTCTGCCGTGTGTTGTTTTGGCAGGTGTCTCACATGCCACTTCGGCACTCCCGGCTTCTGCTGTTCTGGCGTGTGTCTCACACGACAGCATTCCCATGCCTCCGCACCCACAAAAATCACCTCAACTGCTGACACAGGTCATGATGTGGCCGGTGGATAAATGCCAGATTTACCCAACAAACCACATCAGTCATGAACACGATAATTATAGCCACCGATTATTCACCCGCCGCCACTAACGCACTTCAATATGCCGCCAACCTGGCGTCGGTTGTCAAAGCCGACCTGGTGCTTTTCAATTCTTACCACCTCAGCCCCCATGCTGCCAACGGCCTTGTTAGCCCCACCGCCATAGAGCAGATGATCGACCACAACAACAGCGACCTGCAAAAGCTGGCGAACGAAACCGCCAAAAAATACGGACTGAAAGTGAGCTGGGTCAGCAAAACGAGTGATACTATTGGAGAGCTGTCGCAATTCGCTGCTGATCGTAACGCCGACCTGGTAGTAATGGGCATGGAGACCAACCTGATAGAATACGAACTGTTTGGCAATACCACCACGGCAGCTATCAAGCGACTGAATTGCCCGGTGCTGGTGGTGCCAGGCAACGCCCCTTTCAAGGGCATAGGAAAAATTCTGTATGCCTATGAGCACACCTGCCTCGACCAGGACAATCACCTTGATTTGATGAAGGAAATTGCCCGGAAGTTCGCCGCAGAGCTACAGGTATTCCATGTAGACACCAAAGCAAAGGCTGGGGCTGCCGTGGCCGTTGAAGATGAGATGATCAGTGCTGTAGATAACCTTCTGGAGGATGTTGATCATTCATACAGCGTTATCGGGAGTTCAAAAATTGGCGAAGGCATCGTCAAGGGAGTAGAGGCATTTCAGGCCGACTTGCTGGTGATGGTGCCTCACAAAACCGGCTTTCTGGAGTCGCTACTAAAAGGCAGCAACACCCGCAGCATGACACTAAAGACCAGAGTGCCATTGCTGGTGCTGCCCAATGCCAACATGAATTAGGCGTTGGTCCGCAAGGCAAGAATTAAAGGGGTTACTCTGTGCTCCGCCACAAGAGTAACCCCTTTAATGTCCGGACATGGCGCACGATTATTGGAAACCAGCCGAGGCTTTTTAGCTTCTTTCCGCTGCCAATACCAGCAAACAAACCACAATCAGGCAGCTATATTCTACGCCGCCACTGCTGGGCCCTACCACATACCAGCCGTTCGGTAAATGCACCAGAAAAATGCCCGGCACAATCACCAGCAGCCAGGTCAGACTGATCCATTTCTGAAAGAAACCAAGGGCAAGCGTTGCTCCAGCCGCCAGCTCAAACAGGGTAATGCTCCAGGCAATAGGCGTGCCTATCATCAGCCCTAGCGAATCAAGGTAACCACCGAAGTCAGCCACCGTGCCGTAGTAGAGCCGTTGAAAGCCATGAGCCATCATAATGATGCCGACCATGATGCGCAAAGCAAGGAGCGCATGCCGCTGTGAAATAAATGCTGCCATAAATGGAGGAGTTGTTCGGCTTTTAACACTTGTATGCCCAACTTCCCTCATGGGCAGGATGCTGTTGTTTGTAATTGAGCGGCTCCAGGCAGCCATCTTCTCAGCGCCATACATATAACTTTGCGTCAACCTTGCTGGAACTTTGCAGACAATCCCTTAATATCATTCTGTCAAACACTCACTGCAATGAAAAAAAGGACTCATCAACCACTCATTTTACTGCTTTCACTGGTCATCTCGATCGTTCTTCTACACCCGGTCATCGCATTTCAACAGGACTCACTCAAGGCCCTCACGTCCACCGACTTCGGTCAGTGGGAAAGCTTGGGCAACGACGGGCAGCTGTCGGCCAATGGCGCCTGGCTGGTGTATCATATCGACAGAAACAACAAGGAAAACGAACTCCGCCTCCACAACCTGACCAACGAGAAAGTCAGAGTGTTGAAGGAAGGCACCGACGCCGCTTTTTCTGGTGACAACCAATGGCTGGGCTACCTCATCAACCTGCCGGAAGCCGAACGCAAGAAGCTGGAGAAAGACAAGAAGCCTGTGCATACCAGCTTCGGATTGATCAACCTGGCAACGAGCGACAGCGTGGTAGTGAAAGAAGTGGCTGGGTTCGATTTCAGTGATAATGGTCAGTTCGTGGTGTTGAAAAGGTACGGCAGCGGAAAAGGAAATGATATTGTGGTGAGAAACCTCGCCACCAGCAAAGATTTCAGCTTTGGCAATGTGGCCGAATACAAATGGCAGGACAAAGGCATGCTGCTGGCCATGGCCATGGAAACAGCAGGCAAAGAAGGCAACGGTATCCAGCTTTTCGATGGCAAAACCAACACGGTAAGGCTATTGCATAGTGCCGCCGCCTACTACAAAGGACTCAGCTGGCGCAAAAACAGCGACGACCTGGCCGTGTACCAGTCGGTGACTAATGAGGACTACGAAGACTCCACGCACATCGTTCTCGCCTGGAAAAAGCTGGCAGGTACCACTTCGCCCACCCTTACCTTTGATCAGATGACCATCCCTGATTTTCCGGCTAACTCCCGCATCGTCAGCAATTCGAATTTGAGATGGAATAAGGACGGTAGCTCCGTCTTTTTCGAAACCATGACCTGGCTGAAGAAGCCCTCCAAAAAAGACGAAAGCGAAGAAACAACACCCGACCCGGAAAAGGAAGCCCTGTACGAAGAGGCGCCGGCGCTGGAGATTTGGAACAGTAGCGATGTGCACGTAATCCCTGAGCAAAAACAGCTGGCAGAACGAAAAAGGCTGCAGAGCTACCTGGCCGTGTGGCATCTGACAGGCAACAAGTTTGTGCAGCTGGGGGATGACCTCACGGAGGAAACCCTGTGGCAGAAGGACGTGTCGATAGTTCTCGGTCTCGACGAAACGCCCTATGAGTTTGACGGCATGTTTGGCCGATCCAATGCCGACGTTTACACGATCGACAGCCAAACCGGCCAAAAACAAAAGATCCTGGAGCAGGTAAACCGCCTCTACAATGTAAGCTCCGATGGTAAAACGGTGGTTTACCTCAAAGATGACAACTACCATGCTTTCAACTTCCAGTCGGGCAAAAGTATCAACCTCACAGGCAGCCTCTCTGCCTCATTTGTTGATAAGGAAGACGACCACCCGGTAGAACAAAAGCCGCCTTACCGCTTCGTCGGCTGGGATGCAGCTGGCACCACTGTCTACGTGCATTCGAAATACGACATCTGGTCGCTCAAAGTGGACGGTTCCAAAGCGACCAACCTGACCAACGGAGCGCAGGACAAAACCATCAGCCGCTTTGTTTCCATCGATAATGATCAGGAGTACATCGACCTCAAGCAGCCGATGTACATCCACCAAACTGGCGAATGGAGCAAGAAAGAGGGCTATGCTGTGCTAAGCCAGGGCAAACTCAAAAGCCTTTGCTGGGATGATATGCGGGCCACTCGCCTGATCAAAGCCAAAGAGGCCGCTACCATAGCCTACGTACTGGAGAGCTTTGAAGACTCTCCCGACTATTTCGTTTCCAAAAACGGCAGTAGCGAAGGCAGTCAGGTATCTGCCACCAATCCATTTCAAAAAGACTACCGATGGGGCAAAGCCGAGCTCATTGAATACGCCAATGCCAACGGCGTCAAACTTCAGGGTTCTCTGTTCTATCCCGATGACTATGAGCCAGGTAAAAAATATCCGATGATCACCTATGTGTATGAGTTTCTGTCGCAAAACATTCATCGCTACATCGCCCCCTCGCAGTGGCATTACTACAACCACCGGGTGTGGACAAGCCAGGGCTACTTCGTGTTGCAGCCCGACATTCTTTTCGATGCGGGAGACCCCGGCATCTCTTCTACCAAAACCATGGAGATCGCTGTGAAAACTGTAGTTGACAAAGGCCTGGTCGACCCTAAAAAAGTAGGACTCGTAGGGCATTCATGGGGCGGCTATCAGGCAGCCTTTGCAGCCACCAACACCAAGATCTTCGCTGCTATTGTGGCAGGAGCCGGGTTAACAGACCTGGTGAGCATGTACGGCATGGTGGCCTGGTCGTTTGGAGGTACACCCGAAAATTACCATTTCGAGGTAAGCCAGGAGCGCATGATGGTGCCGCCATGGAGAAACATCGATGGCTACATGCGCAACTCGCCGGTGATGAACATCGATAATATGACAACACCTCTCCTTTTCGAAGTGGGAGACGCCGACACCAACGTGGACTGGCGGCAAGGCATAGAAATGTACAATGCTGCCCGCCGGGCCGACAAAGAGATGGTGCTGTTGGTGTATGCCAAAGAAGGCCATGGCTTGAGAGAAGACAAAAACCGCTATGACTACCAAAACAGAATTTTGCAATGGTTTGGCCATTACCTCAAAGGACACCCTGCCAAAGACTGGATAAAACAAGGCCTGCCCTACACGGAACAGCAAAGGCAGTTGGAGCAGTGGAAGAAGTAGGTGCATTCAAATCGCCTAAAACCTCTCATCCGGTGTACTCCCTCAGAGTCCTCTGCGAGAGACTCTGAGGGAATCAGTGGAAGAAGTAAACACCCCCTGCCCAACCCTACCTCCGAGTCCTGTAGGGACGGCATATCGGTACACCAACGCTTCTTCACCGCACAACCTAGTCCCATCGGGGCGGCATATCGGTACCAAAAGGCCTGGAAAAAGCCACAATTCCCGTAAGACACCACACAATAGCGCCGACCAATCTATTCTGAAAAGAAATGAACCACACCTCACAATCCTTCTTTGCTTTAAAAGCAGGCCACCTTACATTTGAATAAAGAACCGAACCAACCGACATGAAAAGAATTAGCCTCTACCTCTTTGCAGCCATCCTCTTCGCTTCCTCTTGCAGCCAGCAAAACAATCCGGACGACACCAAACCCCTTCCCCGTATCGCCATCGCAGGCCTGGCCATTGAGTCGAGCACTTTCTCCCCCGCACTTACCGACGAGGCAATGTTCCGGGCAAGGGTAGGCAACGACGTTTTTTCTTTCTACTCATTTCTCAATCCGGACTCGCTTGACAGAAAAAGAGCCAACTGGATTCCTACCCTCAGGGCCCACGCCATTCCCGGCGGCGCCGTGACGAGGGAAGCCTACGAATCGTTGGTGGGCAAAACGCTGACGATGCTGAAAGACAGCCTGCCTTACGACGGCCTTTTCTTCGATATCCACGGTGCCATGAGTGTGGTGGGCCTCGACGATCCCGAGGGAGATTTCATCACCAGAGTGCGGGAAGTGGTCGGCTATGAAACAATCATCTCCACGTCGATGGACCTCCACGGCAACGTATCAAAAACGCTGGCCCAAAACAGCGACATCATCACCTGCTACCGCATGGCACCTCATGAAGATTCGAGGGAGTCGGACAAACGGGCAGTAGAAAACCTGCTGGAGAGGATTGAAAGCGGCAAAGGCAAGCCAGCTTATAAAGCATGGATTCCGGTGCCAATTTTGCTGCCAGGCGAAAAAACCAGCACCAGGGTTGATCCCGGCAAAAGCTTGTATGCCAAAGTGGCTCCGGCGGCGGATCAGGAAGGCATTGTAGATGCAGCCATCTGGATTGGTTACGCCTGGGCGGATGAGCCCCGCAACCACGCCGTGGTGATGGTGACCGGCGACGACAAGGCCAAGGTCACCAGCACCGCTGAGTCATTAGCCAATGCCTTCTGGGAAGTAAGAAATGAGTTTGAGTTCATTGCCCCTACTGCCACGCTGAAAGAAAGCCTCGACATGGCCATTGCCAGCGACAAGCATCCTTTCATGATCAGCGACATGGGCGACAACCCCACAGCAGGTGGCGCAGGTGACGTTACCTGGACGCTGGCCCAAATACTCGCCCGGCCGGAGTTCAAATCAGCCGATGGCCCTTCTTTGATCTACGCCTCCATTCCCGGGCCTGAGTTTGTGGAGAAGGCAGTTGCCGCTGGCGTTGGCGGCAAGGTATCCGGCACCGCAGGGGCAGCGGTTGACGCTCGTTTTTCACCCCCTATTCAGCTCACCGGAACAGTAACCGCCATCGAAACAGGAGACGCCAGTGCAGAAACAGAAGTCGTGGTGAAAATCGGCAGCGTGAGCGTGATAGTGACTAAAAAGCGCAAGCCTTACCACAGGGAAAGCGACTTTACCAACCTGGGCCTCAATCCCCGTGCATCAGACATTGTTGTGGTGAAAATCGGTTACCTGGTGCCAGAGCTCTACGACATGCGTGCCGATTGGATCATGGCAACAACACCAGGAGGCGTAGATCAGGCCCTCGAAAGGCTGGAATTCAAAAGAATCAACAGGCCCATGTTCCCATTCGATAAGGATATGGAAGATCCTGATTTGAATGCACAATTGATCCCGCTGTCGGGGAGTAAGTAATTGCATCAAGGCTGGGGAGATTGCCAGGTAAGCTATCGCAGGATCAAAGCGTTTCTCAGCAGGAATGATAGCCAGTGTAAGCTTATCCCCAATAGCGAGTGCTTCCCAGCCAAGTCTCCTTATTAAATCACAGGGCAAACGCATTTAAAACAAAAAGGAGTCAAATTTTTTTCAAAGCTGTTTTTTTACCCCGACCCTTAAGGGTGAAACAGCTTTGAAATTCGTCTTTCCCTTTAGGGCTAGGGTAAAAAGAAGAATTTCGAAGCCAAATGGTTTTAAATGCGTTTGCCCTGTATTAAATCACCGTCTTCTGTTCATTCCGGGAGTTTTTTCGGATATTCACGTAAATCATCATTTCTAATCTGAGCTAAAGATTGCAGCCCCTGAGTGCTTGCCTGCCTGGCTAAGCTACTTTAACCTCGGTGTCGCATTTTTTATCCTTGCAAAACCACGGCCAGACTTTGATGGGCAGGTTGTGATACAATGCCGATAGTAGATTAAACTTTTTCTCAAACATTAGACAATGACTTCTTCTCGTTTCATAACGACAATTTTTGTACTGGCGCTTTTTTCATGTAGCCCCAAAACGCACATCACCAGCTATGTGGAAAAGTCAAAATCAACGGTACTGTATCCTTTTGAGGTGATCTACGCTGATGGCGCCTACTCCCTTGCTGGCAACGAGCCCCTGAAAACCTATGATTTCCTCAACTGGGATGATACGGTGCAGCTTAAAGGAGGCACCTTGCTGCTTGCGCACTATTCGGGTAGCTTCTTCGAGTTTCAGGGCGACACGACCATTAACATCGAGCCGTTCAATTTAAAAGCTGGTTACGAAAAGCCCGGTTACCACTTTGACAACCACGACGGTGTTTCTGGCGACAGCAGGCCTACACTCCGGCATTTGTTTGAAACCGATCAGCACCACGAAATATACGACGCTAACGTACCCTACCTTCAATTTTCACATCCACAACCCTTTAATCTAAAAGTCGGTCCGGTGCAGGAGGTGTGCTTGAGGTGGTGGACCCGAAATCCGAACAGCCAGTCGAATGACTACCAGCTCAGTATTTTGAATGAAGCCAGTGAGCTCCTTGGCACCAAAATAGTAAAAGGCAATACCTACAAATTGAACGTCAGGCAGTATACCAAAAGTGGTGAGTCTAATCGTTTTCAAATAACCGTTCGTGAAATGGGTGAAGGACTTAAGTCGGCCAACAGCATGACGATCATCATCGACAAACCCAACCGGGCGCTGGTTGATGTTTGCGACATAAAAACCGCCATAACCGCACTGGAAACCGCCTATCATCTCGAATACCAGGGCGACACATATGGTGCGCTTAGCATGCATGAGCTCGCAGCAAGCCTTTCTGATCAAGCCATCTACAACGAACTGTTGGTAAATTTCAAGAAGCGATACGGGCTTTAATTTTCAGCCGCAGCTACTCGCAACCTGAACCCGGAATTGTAAAACCGCCAGGATGGTTCAGCTGAGCTTTCCCTGCCTGCCTGAAAGCTTTCCCTTTTTCCAGAGAAAACTCAGGCATGCCAAACCTTATAATTCACTCGTCAACTACAGCAATTTCCAACAACCGTACTAATTGTTTTAGCTTTCAAAGGTGTTATATTGTCCAATCCATTGACTATATTTTTGAAAGCAAAAAAGACATATAAATTAACTTTTGGCATTATTCTCAGCAAAAGTATTATTTCTCTCTCTGTTCTATTTCCTGTTGTAGTAAGCTGTACAGATCCATTTAACCCATCCGTCGATACAGAAACAGCAGACCTTTTTGTGGTAGATGGTTTTGTCAATGCTACAGACTCCACCGCCATTGTCACTCTTTCACATTCCAGGCCATTGACCTCTCGTGGCGTTTTCATCCCAGAAAAAAACGCCCAGGTGATGATTGAATCCTCCGAGGGAGAAAGTTTCTCCCTGCAGGAACAGGACTCGGGTAAATATGCGCTGCAAAACATGCCAGTTAACAAAACAGCATCCTACACTTTGCGAGTGCAGACTGCATCCGGTGCAACCTATACCTCGGAACCTGTCACGGTGAGAAGCACTCCTCCCATCGACAGCCTGACTTACGGACTCTCAAATGACAACCTGGGGCTAAGTATAAGGCTGAACACTCACGATGACACTGGAAATTCCCGGTATTATAGCTGGGAGTATTCAGAAACCTACGAGTATCGTTCTTATTTCAATTCTGGTTTTACCTTTGAAAACAATCAACCTGTGCAGAGAACTGCTGAAGAGGCAGTCAATATATGCTACCTCACCGTTCCTTCCACCAGAATACTACTGGGCACATCAACAGCACTTGCCGAAGACGTTATTCAGGGAGAAGAGCTTACCATTATACCAAAATACTCCCCAAAAATATCCGTTCGCTATAGCATATTAATCAGGCAACGAGTGCTTAGTGCGAAGGAATATGACTATCTATACCAACTTAGGCAGGTAACCGAGAGGCTAGGGACATTCTTTGATCCTCTGCCGGGAGAGGTAATTGGCAACATAAGCCGGGAAGGTGAAGGGTCGGAAGTGATCCTTGGAAATTTCGGCGTAGCAGAAGTTTATGAAGAACGCTTTTTCATAAACAAGGGTGAATTGCCTCTCGACCTTCAGGCCTCCCCAATTACCAAGGGCTGTCAATTGGAGTTTACATGCGACATCAGAATACCAAGAACAACCCCACAGCCTTCCTGCGTCTTTCTCGAAGACATTAGCGACAACGCTATGATAATAGAAGCCGCTTATGATTTAATGGGCAAGCCCTACGCTTATAGCTTTGCACGTGATTATTGTGGAGATTGCAGAACGCAGGGTGGAATCACCACCAAACCAGATTTTTGGTAAGAACCTCAATGCCCTGCTCTTAATGGTTAAATGAGTTCATGTGAAATTGACCGCCTCAAATCTCGTCTGATCTGTTATCTTTAATACCATGAAATAGCCATAAGGAATACCCTACCCAACGGACCGGCGTGGAACGATGAAT